>CAZVTS010000037.1:0-24595 GCA_964630175.1 uncultured bacterium | reverse complement strand
GCCCCTCAAGCTGGCGCGTCTACCTATTCCGCCACCTCGGCTTCAGATACCTGCCGCGGGGCGAACCCGGTGGCGAGGCAAAGGCAATGTTATCGCCCCACACGAAGTTGCGTCAAGCTGAATAACGCCGCCCGATCTGTACGAGGAGCGGGTTCGCCTTGCCCAGCGTAGACGCGGTGACGTGGTTCGCGCGCGACCTTCGGATGGTCCCAGCGGTTATCCTGCCCCTCGTGACCGAACGCCGCCGCCAACGCATCTTCGACGTGTTGTCGCGCCGCCAGCCGGACCTGACGGTGCTGGCGGAAGACGTGTACAAGCCGCACAACCTCTCTGCCATCTTGAGGAGCTGTGACGCCGTCGGCATCGGCGAGGTGCATGCGGTGAAGCCGACGGGCGGTGTGGCCACCTACAACGCCACGAGCGCGAGCGCCGAGAAGTGGGTGGACCTCGTGGTGCATGAGAGCGTTGGCGCTGCGGCACGCAACCTGAAGGAGCGCGGGTTCACGCTCTACGCCGCACATCTCTCGGAGCAGGCCGTGGACTACCGCGACGTGAGCTACGTGGGACCGTGCGCCGTGCTGCTTGGCAACGAGAAGGAGGGCGTCTCCCCCGAGGCCGCGGCCCTGGCCGACAGGCACGTGATCATCCCGATGCTTGGGATGGTGCAGTCGCTTAACGTCAGCGTGGCCGCCGCCGTCATACTCTTCGAGGCACAGCGCCAGCGGCGCGAGGCCGGCCTCTACGAGCGCCCACGGCTGACCGCGCTGGCTACGCGCGAGCTGGCGCTCAGGTGGCTCTCCAGGGCTGACGCGGCTCAGCTCGCCACAGAACCGTTGCCCGAGCCTCCCGACGAGAACGCTGAAGGCTCAACGAGCGGCTGAGCACACCCGAACGCTGGAAGCGTGTACCCTTGCCGGCGTGACTCACGAGACCACCATTAGAAGAGCCCTCCCACGCTCGGCGGGCCTTGGGTTCGCGCCCATCGGCCGCATGATCCTCACCGCCGGGTTGGCGCTAACCGTCGTGCTCAGCGCTTGCTCCGTGCCTCCCCCGGATGACGGTGACCCGAACCCGCCACCACCACCGAACGGCCCCATCCAGTTCGTTCAGCGCGTCTCCGGCCTGGCGACGCCGGTAGCCCTCACGAACGCCAGCGACGAGCGACTGTTCGTCGCGGAGCGCGCCGGCACAGTGCGCATCATCCGGAACGGCGCCCTACTTTCCGCCCCGTTCCTGGACATGACCGGCCTGGTCGCGTCCTCGAGCGGCGAGCAGGGCCTGCTCGGTCTGGCCTTCCCACCCGACCACGGTGATAGTGGCCGCTTCTACCTCTACTACACCAACGCCAGCGGCCGCGGCGTGCTGGCGCGCGCCGCCGTGAGCGAGGACGACCCGAACGTGGCAGATCCGAGCTCGCTAGAGACGCTCATCCAGCTACCGGAGACCTCCACTTATCACAACGGCGGCCAACTTGAGTTCGGGCCCGACGGTTACCTCTACTGGGCGGTGGGCGACGGCGGGAACGGCGCCAGCGCCCAGTCCCTCACCAGTCTTCGCGGGAAGATTCTGCGCCTCGACGTCTCGGCAGCGGACGGCTACCTGGTGCCTGGCACCAACCCGTTCGTTGACACCGCTGGAGCGCGTAGCGAGATCTGGGCCTACGGTCTGCGGAACCCGTGGCGCTTCTCGTTCGACGCCGACACGGGCGAACTCTACATCGCCGACGTCGGGCAGAACGCCTTCGAGGAGGTGAACGTGGCGCCGGCCGGCGCGGGCGGTCAGAACTACGGTTGGCCGATCATGGAGGGCGCGAGCTGTTACACGAACCCCTCGTGCGACAGCTCGGGGCTAACGCTCCCGAGCTTCACCTACGCGCACCCGAGCACGGGTGGGGCGTCGATCACGGGCGGTTACGTGTACCGCGGTCCCGCCGCGCCCGACCTGGTGGGCCGTTACGTGTTCGCGGACTACGTGCACGCCACCGTGAGCGTGGCCACTCTCACCACGCCCTGGCAGGTGACTAAGTTGTTGGAGGGTCCTTGGAGCACCGCAAGCTTCGGGGTCGGCGCGGACGGCCGACTCTACGTGACCGATTACGGTGGTGGCGCCGTTTACGAGATAACGCAGGAACAGCCCTGACGGCAGGAACCACTGAGCGGCCGACGGCCCGCCGTCAGCCCGGCTGGCCACCGGTGAACTTCACCCTGTAGGCCGCCATGGCCTGCTCGATGAGCGTGTGCGTGGCCTCCAGGCCATGCCAGTCGTCCACTATCGTCTCTTTCCCCTCGAGCTCCTTGTAGATGCGGAAGAAGTGTTCGATCTCGCGCAGGCGGTGGGGTGAGATGGAGCTGATGTGGCGGTTGGCGTCGTAGCGCGGGTCGTCCACGGGCACGGCCAGGATCTTCTGGTCTCTTCCCTTCTCGTCGCTCATCTCCAGGAAGCCCAGTGGGCGGGCGCGCACCACCGCGCCCGTGAAGGTCGGACGGTTCATGAGCACCAGTATGTCGAGCGGGTCGTCGTCCTCGGCGTAGGTGCCGGGGATGAAGCCGTACTCACCCGGGTAATGCATGGGGCTGTAGAGCACGCGGTCGAGACGGAAGACGCCCAGTTCGTGGTCGTACTCGTACTTGTTGGAGCTGCCGCCCGGCACCTCGATGACGGCGTTCACCAGCTCCGGGGCGCGCTCACCGGAGGGAAGATGGTAGAGGTTCGTGCCGCTGGTCATGCGTGATTCCTTCCGGCGCGCCAGCCGTTGATGAGAGCGCGCGCCACCACTTCCTGCACTCCCACGGAGAGCGCGGCCAGTGGCGCCGCAGGCGCCGTGCCGGTGGAGACCACGAAGGCGCTGTCGCCGTCGAAGACGGTGTGCGATGGCCTGGTCACACGGGCTATGCCGATGTGAGCGCTCTGGCTGAGAGCCTGAGCCTCGGCTTTGGAAAGGCACGCGTTGGTAGCCACTACGACGAGGGTGGTGTTCGCGCCGGGCATTGCAGCGAACCCTTCCGCCGCGGCGAGCCCGAGCGTGCCCGGCACGCCCGCCAGCATGGTGCCCGTGTCGGGATCGATGAGGTTGCCCACCGCGTTGCTCACCGCCAGCGCCCCCACCAGCACGCCGGCCACTTCTTCGACGTGGCTGCCGATGCCGCTGGCTACGGCCAGTTCCGGGCCGCGCAGTTTGCCTACGGTGGCGCCGGTGCCTGCCCCGACCCGGCCCAACGGCACCGGCTGAGTGGTGGCCGCTGCGGCGGCGGCGTAGCCGTCCTCCGCCGTGGGCCGCACGTCGGCTGCACCAACGGCCAGGTCGAAGAGCACCGCAGTGGGCACTATCGGCACGCGGGCCACCCCGACGTCGACGCCCCTGCCGCGTTCCTCCAGCCACTTGACGACGCCGTCGGCGGCGGCCAGACCGAACGCGCTGCCACCCGTGAGCAGCACCGCGTGAACGGCCTGGTTGGTCTTCTCCGGGGAGAGGAGCGCGCTCTCGCGCGAGCCCGGCGCCGACCCCAGGACGGTGCCGGACGCCACGCAGCCGCCCTCAGGCAGCAGCACCACGGTGCAGCCCGTGCGCGCCTCGAGGTCGGTGTAGTGACCGACCGCGATCCCCTCTATGGCTGTGAGCGTGAGGTTAGCGGGTTCAGCCGTCACTGGCCGCCCCCGGCAAGTACTGACCCACGTCGCCGGGGTCCACCTCGATAATCTGGATGCGGTCGGCGGGCGTGTCCACCGTGGCGCGTAGGCCGGTAGCCGTGTCGATGGGCAGGCTCAGCAGCACGCTCTGCCCGAGCGCCTGGTCGGAGAGGTCGTCGCTCTCCCTGAAAGCCGCCCGCACGCCACTGGGGCTCAGTGCGCCCGTCTTGAGATCCATCTGGTGGAAGACGATGCCTTCGGGCACCGGGAACTGCGAGGCGCCCGAGCGGCCCTGCAGCGCGGCGGAAACGAAATCGTTCCACACGTAGATCGGCTGGCGCGAGGACGTTATCGTCTCACCGTCGGGCATGCGCGAGGGCATGCCGCGGCTGCTGTCGTAACCGATCCATACCGACGCCGCCATGCCTGGTGTCAGGCCCACGAACCAGATGTCCACTTCGTTGTTGGTGGTGCCTGTCTTGCCGGCCACCCAGCGGCCAGGCACCACGGCGCGGTTGGAGAGGCCGTAGGCCGGGTCCCGGTCCACGACGTTGCCGTGCAGCATGTCGAGCATGATGTAGGCGGTCTGTTCGCTCCACACCCTGGCGGAGGTTGGCGCGGCCTCGTAGAGCACGTTCCCGTCCGCGTCCTCCACCCGTTCTATGAAGTAGGGCTCCGTGTAGATGCCGCCGTTGGCGAAGGCGGCCATGGCCGCAGTGTGCTGCAGAGGAGTGACCTCCTCCGAACCCAGCGCCATGGCGTAGTAGGGCATCACGTCGTAACCAAGCTCCCGCGCTTTCTCCGCCACGGCCTGGGCAGACGCCGCCTCCAGCGCCTTCACGGCGGGGATGTTGCGGCTCGTGTTGAGGTTCGCCCGCACGGTCTGGTAGCCGTGGTACTGGTTGTCGTGGTTGTCGGGCTTGTAAGGCGGTTGGCCCGGCACGTTGAAGGTGGCCGGGGCGTCGACCAATATCGTCGCCTGGTTGAAGCCGCCCTGCTCGATGGCCGTGGCGTAAACGATGGGCTTGAAGGAGCTGCCGGGCTGACGGTACGCCTGCGTGGCCCGGTTGAAGTCCTCTGGCGCCACACCTGCCTGCAGCTTCTGTCCCGCCATGGCCAGCACGGCGCCGGTGGCGGGGTCCACGCCCACTATGGCCAGCTGCGCGCCTTCGGGCACGGCAGCGTTCAGGCTGGCCTCGTTGGCGGCCAGCTGCGCCTGCACGTCGATGGTGGTGGTGACCTTGAGGCCACCCCGGCCGAACACCACACTGTCGCCGTAGCGCGCCAGCAGCCAGTCGCGCACGGCGAGCACCACGGCGCGAGACAGATCGGAACTGACGGACGACTGCACGAGCACGTCCGCCCCGGTACGCACGGCGCTGACCACGTTTCCCTGACCGTCGTACTCGACCTCCCAGCCGAGTGGCGCCAGCGGGTAGAGCCAGGCCCGGTCGGCCATGTCGCGGCTGATCATGTTCAGCCGCACCATCCGGTCGAGCACCTCGCGCATGCTGCGGCGGGTGAGCTCGAACTCGTTGTGGCGCGCGTTCGGCGCCGGGATGATGCGGGCCAGGTAGAGGCCCTCGGCCAGGTTGAGTTCTATCGGGTCCTTACCGAAGTACGTCTGCGCGGCAGCGCCGATGCCGTAAACGTTGCCACCCCAGAACACCACGTTGATGTAGTGCTGCAGGATCTCGCTCTTCGTTAGGCGCCTCTCGAGTTCCAGGGCCAGCATGGCCTCCTTGGCCTTGCGTTCGAGCGAGCGTTCGGAGCGGATGTCCTGCAGCAGCACGTTCTTGATGACCTGGGTGGTGATGGTGGAACCGCCGCGCCCGGCGTCTCCCAGGAACTCCTCGTAGGCGGCGCGCAGGATGCCCAGCGCGTCCACGCCGTAGTGGTTGAAGAAGTCGTCGTCCTCGTACGCCACTATGGCCAGTAGCGCCGCCGGCGACACCTGGTCGAGGGTCACGGGGATGCGGTTGGTGGATTCGCGGTCCTCGCCCATGGCCGGTACGAGCACACCGATGCGCGTGGTGCCGTCGTTGGCGAACACCTGCGAGGTGGTGCTGAACTTGATGGCGTCCAAAGCTTCCAGAGATGGGAGCTCCTGCGCCCACTTCAGCGCGGAGGCGGCAAGCAGGGAGCCCACCGATAGAACACCCGCCAGCACGGCGATGAAGAGGCCCTGAACGATCTTCACGTGCACAATGCTACCAGCCTGGGGCGAGAGCGGCGTGAGTCACGTTGCGGCTACGCGTTCGTGAACTCTAGGTAGCGCTCGAGCTTGCTCATGGCAGCGCCGCTGTCAAGGCTTTCGCGTGCCAGTTCCACCCCTTCGCGGAGGCTCTCCGCCAGGTCGGCCAGGTAGAGCGCCGCGCCGGCGTTGAACAGCACCAGGTCGCGCTTGGCTTCGGCCTCTGCGCCCACCTGGCCGCCCTCCAGTACCAGCCGGAGCTGCAGGGCGTTGTGGGCAGGTTCTCCGCCTTTCACCGCCGCCAGTGGGTGGGTAGCGAGCCCCACGTCTTCAGGCGCCACGTCGTACGTGCGGGTGCTGCCGTCGGGCAGCAGCTCGGTCACCCTGCTGGGGCCGCTGATGCCGAAGTCGTCAAGGCCGGCACCGTGCACCACCAGCGCGCGCTGCAGGCCGAGCCCGCGCAGAACGGCCGCCAGCGGTTCGGTCAGCTCCGGCGCGTAAACGCCCATGAGCTGGCGGTCCGCGCCCGCCGGGTTGGTCAAGGGCCCCAAGTTGTTGAAGATGGTGCGTGCCTGCAGGTCGGCCCGGATGGGCGCCACGAACTTCATGGCCGGGTGGAAACGGCGCGCGAAGATGAAGGCCAGCCCGACCTCGTCCACGGCCTGAGCCAGGCGTTCGGGCTCCAGGTCCAGGCGCACCCCGAGGGCTTCCAGTACGTCGGCCGAACCGGACTTCCGGGTCACCCCGACGTTGCCGTGCTTGGCGAGGCGCGCTCCGCCGGCGGCGGCCACGAACATGGCGGTGGTGCTGATGTTGATGGTGTCGATGCCGGTGCCGCCGGTTCCACAGGTGTCCACCAGGGGCCCGTCACCGTTCACATGGATCTTCACGGCGCGGTCGCGCATGGCCTCCGCGAACCCCGTGATCTCGTCCACCGTCTCGCCACGCATGCGCAAGGCGGCGAGTAGGGCGGCGGCCTGCACTTGCGAGAGCTCGCCGTCCATCAGGCGTCCCAGCACCTCCCTGGCGGTGGCGCGGTCCAAGGTGGCGCCTGCGAAGATGTCGTTCAGCAGCTTGCCTATCAGTAGGTCAGGCATTAGGTTCCTCCGCGCGCCTTAGCTCTTCGCGTGCCCCCGCGGCGTAAGCGCGCTCCCACAGGTAGCGGTCCTCTCCGATGAGCGCCGCGGCCCAGGGGCCCAGCAGCACCCTCTTCAGCGCCAGGCTGAGCGGGTGAACGCCGAGCGCCCACGCCACCTCGGCAGCTCCGTGCTTGCGCCACACGCGCACGTGCGCTGCTCCCGCGGACCGCGCCTTGGCCTCGAGGTTCTCTAGGTAGTTCTCGTCCCAGTGCTCCACGGTGGCGCCTGTGAGCAGCCGGAAGCGAGCACCGAGCCGCTTCAGGCGCCAGCCTAAGTCCGGGTCTTCCCCGCCGTAGGTGGAGAAGGCCGGATCGTAGCCACCCACCTCCCGGAAGAGCTCCGCTCTGACGCTGGTAGAGCGGCCGTTGGTGTTCCACCAGCCGTGCACCGTGGTTAGCTTGTCGCCCGCCTCGAGGTGGGGTGGTAGGCGCTGCTTGCTGAGGCCCACGAAACCGGGCGTCTCGTGCAGGCGCCTGTTGTCTTCCACCCAGCCGGGGCCAGGGATGACGTCGTCGTCCGAGAAGAGCAGCACCGGCGCCCGCGCCCGGGCGGCGCCAAGGTTGCGCGCCGTGGCCGCGTGCATGCCCGGACCGGTGGTCCAGCTGAAGCGATAAGGGGGGCGGTAGCTGCTCAGGAACTTCTCGGTATCGTCCGTGCAGGCGTCCGCCACCACGATGACCTCGAAGTCGAGCTGCTCGATCTCCAGCGCCTGCAGCTTGCGCTGCAGTAGCACGCGCCGGTCACGGGTGGGCACGATGACGCTGACCACGGGCACGGTCGCCTCGTCGACCGGGAACATTGGCCGCTCGTACTGCTGCTGCGCGGCGTCGTCAGTCATGCGTCGGTTCGCTCCCGTCCGGCCGGCGTCGAGGCCGGGCTCCAGTCAGCACGCTGGGCGCCCGTCTCGCGGCCGAGCCTCAAGCCCCGACTGTACGCCCCTTCGAGCACCTGGCGGTACTCCTCGTCCGTGAACTGAGCGGGTGCACGCGCCAGGAGCGTGTCGGCGCGCCGCTCGAGGCCAGCCAAACGCCGCCACGCTCGGCTCAGCGGATGCGTGCCGGTCCAGAAGGCCACGCGCGCTTCTGGATGCAGCCTACTGAAGGTCCAGGCAGCGCGCCCCATGGCGACGTGCTTCTCGTAGGTGCCCGCCAGCGTCACGGGGTCGCGATGCTCGAGGTAGGCGCCGCGCAGGAAGCGGGCTCTGACCCCGCTGAGGTGGAGCCGGTAGCCGAGCTCGTGCTCCTCCCAGCCGTAACCGCGGAAGCTTTCGTCGAAGCGTGCGGCGGCAAGAAGCGCCCGCGGCAGGGAGAGGGAGGCGAACCAGAAACCTGCGTAACCGAGGTCGGCTCCGTCTCGCAGCTTCTCGGAGCCACCGTGGAGGCGCCGCCGCCAGTAGGCCTGGAACGGGGTCCTGGCGCAGTCGTCCGGCACTTGGAGATGGCTCACCCACGCTCCGGGCAGTTGCGCCTGGGCGCTCAGGTGTCGCGTCAGCAGGTCCTTGGAGAGCGGCACCATGTCGTCGTCGGAGAAGAGCAGCACGTCACCGCGCGCCGCCTCGATGGCGGCGTTCCGCGCCGCCGCACGGCCGCGGTTGGGCTGGCGCACCACCGTGAGGAGTTGGGGGAACCGCTCCACGAGCCCGTCCAGCACGGTCCCGGTCTCGTCCGGGGAGCCGTCGTCCACCACTACCACCTGGAGCTCCAAGCGCTCGCCGTGTGGTGGCGCAAGCGCCGCCCAGGCGTTCACCACCCGCTCGAGCGTGGCAGCCCTCCCGTAGGTGGGTATGAGCACGCTCAGCGAGGTAGCCGGTGGTCCCGCCACGCTCACCTGGGTCGCAGCATCGGACCCTGGCCTAGCGGCCCTGCTCCTCCATGCCCTTGGGGAGGAACATGCCGATGGCGTGGAAGCCGGCGTCCACATACACCGTCTCACCGGTTATGCCGCCGCCGAGCTGCCCCGCCAGGAGCGAGAGACCGAGGCCGCCCACTTCGTCCTGCGTGATGTTGCGCTTGAGCATCGACATGTCGCCTGCGGCGGAGTAGAGGTCGGCGAAGCCGCTGATGGAGCGCGCGGCGATGGTGCGCAGCGCACCCGCACTGATGGCGTTCACGCGTATGCCGCTCGGCCCCAGGTCGTAGGCGAGGTACCTGACGCTCGCCTCGAGCGCCGCCTTCGCCACACCCATCATGTTGTAGTGCGGCACCACCCGCTCAGCCGCCAAGTAAGTGAGGGTGACCATGCTGCCGCCGTTCTTCATGAGCGGCGCCGCGCGCTGCGCGCTGGCCACCAGCGAGTAAGCGGACACGTCCATGGCCGTTACCCAGTCTGCCCGCGTCGTGTGCACGAACGGTCTCTCGAAGGTGGCCCCTGGCGCGAACGCCACGGAGTGCACAAGGTAATCGAGCTGGCCGAACTCCTCTCCGATACGTCCGAAGAGCGCGTCAAGGCTGGCGTCGTCGGTCACGTCGGCCTCGACCAGCAGCGGCTGGTGCAGGTCGGCAGTGAGCTTCTGAAGGGGCTCCTTCAGCCGGTCGCCCTGGTAGCTGAACGCCAGCCGCACCCCCGCCTGCGCCAGCGGCTGGGCGATGGCCCAGGCCAACGAGCGCTGGTTGGCCACGCCCATCACGAGTCCGGTCTTGCCTGTGAGGTCGATCGTGTACATAGACGCTCCCTAAAGGTTCTGGTCGGTTACGCGCGGCGAAGAGTCACGCGCTGCCGCTCGCCGCCTGTTCGGTGTCCGCGTCGCGGCCTGCGCGCCAGTCTATCGCAAGCTTCATGAAGTTGGAGAGGAGCTGATGGCCGCCCTCGGTCAGCACGCTCTCAGGGTGGAACTGCACCCCCCACAGTGGCAGGCTGCGGTGCCTCAACCCCATCAGCACCCGCACCTGGCTACCGTCCTCGAGCAGGTCGGTGGCCCAGGCGATGGCTTCCAGCTCCTCGGTGAGCCCCTCCACTACCAGCGAGTGGTAGCGGGTGGCCGTGAGCGGGTTGGGGAGGCCGGCGAACGGACCGGTGCCGTCATGCTCGATCGGCGACGTCTTGCCGTGAACCAGGCGCGCTGCCCTGACCACTCTGGCGCCGAACACCTCGCCTATCGCCTGGTGCCCCAGGCACACGCCGAGGAGGGGTACCTCGCCCGCGTAACGTTCGATGACCGCCACGGACTTGCCTGCCTGGCTGGGGGTGCAGGGTCCGGGCGAGACAACGATGCCCGTGGGGTTCAAGCCGGCCACGTCCTCGAGCGCGAACGCGTCGTTGCGCCACACCGCCACCCGTGCGCCCAGCTCGCCCAAGTACTGCACCAGGTTGTAAGTGAAGGAATCGTAGTTGTCGATGACCAGGATGTCCGTCATCAGCCGAGCCCCTCGGTGGCCAGTTCCACGGCCCTGCGCAGCGCAGCGAGCTTGTTCATGCACTCCTGCCATTCCGACGCGGGATCCGAGTCCGCTACGATGCCAGCGCCCGACTGCAGGTGAACCATGCCGTCCTTCACCACCAGCGTGCGGAGCGTGAGGGCCATGTCCATGGCGCCGCTGAGGGCCACGTAGCCGAACGCCCCCGCGTACGGTCCCCGCCTCACGGGTTCGAGTTCGTCGATGATCTCCATGGCGCGTACCTTGGGCGCGCCTGAGGCGGTGCCCATGGGCATGGTGGCGGCCAGAGCGTCGAGCGGCGTGCAGCCCGCGGCCAGTTCTCCCACCACTTCGGAGACTATGTGCATGACGTGGCTGTAGCGCTCCACCCGCATCAGATCGGCCACGCGCACGCTGCCCGGTTGGCACACTCGCCCCAGGTCGTTGCGCCCCAGGTCCACCAGCATCACGTGTTCCGCGCGCTCCTTCTCGTCCGCCAGCAGCTCCCGCGCCAGGGCGGCGTCCTCCTCGGGGGTAGCGCCCCTGCGCCTGGTGCCGGCGATGGGCAAGGTCTCGACGTTCACGCCGTCGGACCGCACGAGGCTCTCGGGGCTGCTGGCCACCAGCGTCACTTCTCCCAAGTCCAGGTAGCCGAGGTACGGGCTGGGGTTCACGCTCCTGAGCGCACGGTAGATGGCGAACGGATGCACGCCCAACTCGGCGGAGAGCCGTACGCTCGGCACGACCTGGAACACGTCGCCCTGCCGGATGTACTCCACGGCGCGCTCCACGGCGCGCATGAACGCGCTCCGCTCCAGGCTGGGCGTGAACTCGGTGAGCCGCCCTGCTCGGTCACCGGGTACGCCAGGCAGCGGGCCCCGCAGGCGCACGTAGGCGGCCTCCACGAGAGCCCCTGCGCGCGCCTCGTCGGCGGCGTCGCCAGCGCGCGCCGGCGCCACGATGAACAGCTTCCGCTTAAGGTGATCGAACACCACCAGCAGTTCGGGTTCGATGAAGAGCATGTCGGGAGCGCCGATCTGGTCCGGGTTGGCGTCGGGCAGGCGTTCGTACTGGCGCACCAGGTCATAGCTGGCGTAACCCACCGCGCCGCCCCAGAAGTCCGGCAGCTCAGGCACGCTGAGCGTCGGGCGCACCACCTCTTGCCAAAGGGTCTTGAGCGGGTCGTTGGAGTGGAACGCGTGGCTGCCCTCAGGGGTGGTGATGGTGACCTCGGAGCCGCGCGCCTCCAGGCGGCGGCGCTGGCCGGTGCCTATGAACGAGTAGCGTGCCACACGTTCGCCCTGCTCCACGCTCTCCAGCAGGAAGGAGGGGTGCCCAGCCAGTTTCAGGTAGGCGGTCAGCGGGGTCTCGAGGTCGGCCAGCACCTCGCGGAACACCGGTCTGACCGGCACCTGCGGTGATGGCGCCTCGGCTGCGGGTTCAGTCATCTGCATGGTGAGGGCTCCGTCCGGTTCCAACCGGACTGACTGTAACAGGCAGCGCGGCCACGGGGACGCTCAGCGCAGGCTCAGCCCTCTTCCATCAGCCGTTCGAACCTCTCGCGGGCCTCGTTGGCCTTGGCGCGCTCGCCCCGTGCTTCCCAGGTGCTGGCCAGGCCTTCCCACGCAGCTTCGCTGTAAGGTTCGTGTTCCGTCATGAGCTGGTAGAGCATCCCCGCATGCGGGAGGTCGTTGTCGATGAGGGCCTTCTCCGCTGCCGTCTCGAGCAGGGTCAGGTGGCTCTCCTGCAGGTTGAGCCTGATGGAGTCCACCCACTGGGTGTCGAACCCGGCCAGGAAGTGCCCGTCGTAGACCTTGGCGGCTTTCTGGTAATCGCGGAGCGCGCCGGTTTCTCGAGCCTTCGTCGCCAGTCGTCTGTAGTTGTCCACGTCGTAATCGATGCTGAACTTGTCGTGGAGGTAGTAGCGCCGGTTGGCGGATTCCACCAGTTCACCACCCATCACCTTACGGAGGCGGTAAAGGGTGGTGTGGAAACTGCTGGACGCCTTGGCCTCCGTTTTACCGGGCCAGAGCGCTTCGGCCACTTCGAAGGTGGTGACGCCACTGCGGTGCTCCAGCAGGTAGAAGAGAAGCTCAAGAGCCTTGAGGGAATCCCAGTCCAGCCGTTCGCCGTCGCGCAGCACCATCGGGTGTCCGAAGCCGTGTACGCTCACCACGCCCGTGAGCGGCTGGCGCAGTTCCGCTACTCGGCGCAGCCGCACCTCGACCGCCTCGAGCAGCTCGTCCTTCTGGACCGGCTTGGTCAGGTAGTCGTCCGCTCCCAGCGTCATGCCGCGCCGCATCGAGGCGCGGTCCTCGAGCGCGGTGAGGAAGAGGAACGGCACGCCCCTGAGTTCGGCGATCTCGCGCACGTTGGCGTAGAACTCGAACCCGTCCATCGGGGGCATGGAGACGTCGGAGACCACGACGTCGGGCCGCAGCCCGTCCCGGATCTCGCCCAGCGCTTCGATGGGGTCGTCGAAAGTGATCACGTCGTAGCCCGCACCCTCCAGCGTCACCTGGCTCACCTTCAGCATGGCGGGTTCGTCGTCTACGACGAGCACAAGGGTGGTCGTCATCGAGCGACGATACCCTTCGGAGCCCGTATCGCGTTGTGAAGCTTTAGGCGAAAACGGTTCGTTGGCATGACGAGACTCAGTCGTCCCAGCCGTCGGTGGTCTGGTACTGGACCAGGGCGTTGTATTCCACCTGGTTGCCAACGGGAGACGTTGAGAACTTGACGTCGACGACTATGTCGTCCTTATCGAGCGAAGCCAGGAAGTCGTTGAGCCGCTGCTCGAAGATGTCCGGGCTGGTGGAGCCGATAAGCTTGAGCTTTACCTCCATACTGTGGTCCTTCCTCCGCAGAGGGGCTGGCACCGCCGCTCGGTCACGGATGCACCCGCGGCCGAGCCCTTGACAAGCCCATACGTTCCAGTCGCGAACATGATACCCGCGCCTCATGGCGGCTGTTAGCATGGAATTTCCTATGTCAACGCCGCCGCGCAGCGGGCGTCAGCCGCAGCAGCCATCAGCCCGGCCTCCCGGGGGCGCTGGCGTGAAGCCGTTACCGCACCGTGAGGTCCTC
The DNA here is from genome assembly GCA_964630175.1 of uncultured bacterium. GTDB lineage: Bacteria > Deinococcota > Deinococci > Deinococcales > Trueperaceae > JAAYYF01. The sequence continues at coordinate 11,195 of CAZVTS010000037.1, read as the reverse complement.
ATGCGGGTGGTTCAGCCCGCTGTGAACCGCGTCGTGGTGTGGCTGTCCGGAACGCCAGTGGAGCCACACCACGTGGTGCTGACGCACACGGCCTTGGGCTTGGCTGCGGCCTGGTTGCTGGCGGGCAGCGATCAGCCCGGCTGGCTGGTCGCAGCCATCCTCCTGCAAGCCAAGAGCCTGCTCGACAACGTGGACGGCGGTCTGGCGCGCGCCACTGGGCGCGTGACGCAGATGGGGCGCTACCTGGATACCCTCATGGACCTGGTTGTCAACGCGGCACTGTTCGTGGCGCTCGCGCAGCACGGTCCCGGCTGGCTGGCAGCCCTGGCGTTCGCTGCGCTCACCCTGGTCCTCAGCACCGAGTTCAACGCCACACGCAGGCACCTCGAGGAGCACCCGGAACTGACGCCACGGCCGGCTGACTCCGACGATGCGGCACGCGACGCGGTTCCGCCGGGGGCACAGCCCGCCGTGATGCGTCTGCTGGCAGGCACTTACGGTCTGCTGCTGGCGCCGCAGGACAGGCTGCTGCGTCGGCTGGACGAACGACTCTTCGCGCAAGCAACCGGGGTGGCGTGGGGCACGGCGCCCGCTGCGGCCAGGCGGCGCTGGTCCGACGCCTTCTCGGTGGCCACCCTGGTGAACCTGGGGCTCACCACTCAGATGCTGACGCTCGGCATCTGCGCCGCGGTTGGGCTACCGTACATGTACGTGTTCCTGGTGATCCTCCAATTACCCTATGTGCTTGTGATACAGGCCGTGCGGGTACGGCGTTACCGAGTGGCGGAAGCCGCATGAGCGACGCCCCAAGCCCCAACGAGCCCACGCGGCTGAGCGCTCGGGCGCGCCGCGCACGAGCCGACACGGCGCCGAGCAGCAGGCGGGCAGCCCTGGTCACCGGCTCCGCCAGGGGGGTCGGTCGCGCCGTAGTGCTGGCCCTGGCCGCCGCCGGTTACGACGTGGCGGTGCACTACCGGCATAGCCGCGCCGAGGCCATGAAGGTAGCGGAAGAGGCGCGCGCCGCCGGTGTGAACGCGGTGACGCTCGCCGCGGACGTCACCGTCGAGAGCGAAGCGCGCGCGCTCGTGGACGACGCTCACGCCGTGTTCGGACGGCTCGACGTGCTGGTGAACAACGTCGGCGATTACCACCACGGCCCGCTCTACGAGCTCTCCAGCGAGACGTGGCACGCCATCATCGCCAGCAACCTGCACAGCACGTTCTACACGTCCCAGCGGGCGCTGCCCTACCTGCGCGCCGCACCCGGGGGCGCCAGGATCATCAACCTCGGCTACGCCGGGGCCGAGCTCCTGAAGGCCCGGCCGAACATCGCGGCTTACGTAGTGGCCAAGACCGGTGTCATCGTGTACTCGAAGTCGCTGGCGCTCGCCGAGGCCGCCACCGGCGTGACCGTGAACGTGGTGAGCCCGGGCGTGCTCGACAACAGCGACACGAAACCGCTGAGGGAGCTGCCCAAGGGGCGCCCCGGCACGCTCGCGGAGCTGGTGGCGGCGGTCATGTACCTCGTTTCCGACGAGGCGGCGTACACCACCGGAATCACGCTCGAGGTTTCCGGCGGCTGGAACCTGTGAGCCTGGCTGGCCCCATCCCGCGCACCGCCGCGCTACCATCAGGGCATGGCCAGGAGCCGCCGGAACGCACCGAACGATGCGCTGCAACCGCCACTCTTCGGAGATGGCGGGGCTCCCGCTACCGCATCTGAGCGCCCGCTCACGGTGCTCGTCGACGGCAACGCGCTGGCTTACCGCTCGTACTTCGCCCTCAAGCGTCTCACCACGTCCAAGGGCGTGCCTACGAACGCGGTTTACGGCTTCGTGAGGGCCCTGCTCGACCTGCTGCGAACGAGCGGAGCACAGAGTCAGGTCGCGGTAGCGTTCGACGCCCCCGGCCGGACCTTCCGGGACGAGGAGTACGAGGAGTACAAGGCGCATAGACCGCCGATGCCTTCCGACCTCCCGCAGCAACTGGGCATCATCAAGCACTTGCTGGACCTGCTGGGAGTCCCGCGCCTGGAGCAGCCCGGCGTGGAGGCCGACGACCTCTTGGCCACCCTCACCAGGAGCGCGGTGGGTACCGGGCGCCGGGTGGAGCTGGTGACGAGCGACCGCGACGCTCTGCAGCTGGTGTCGGAGCACGTCTCCGTGCGGAGCCCCGAATCGCCCCGGCTGGTGGGACCCGAGGAGGTGTCGTCCAGGTACGGCGTGCGGCCCGATCAGTGGGTGGATTACCGCGCCCTCACGGGCGACGCGTCTGACAACATCCCGGGCGTGGCGGGTATCGGTCCTGTGGCCGCACGCACGCTGCTCCAGCATTACGGCACGCTTGATGAGGTCCTGGCCAACCTTGAGCACGTCGAGCCCTCCCGTTACAGGCAACTGATCGAGGAGAACCTTGGGGCCCTGGAGCTCTCCAGGCGCCTGTCCCGCATGGTGCAGGATGTGGAACCGGCGGTGGCTTTCGACCTGAAGCGCCGACCCGTTCAGGAGCGTGAGCTGACCGAGCTGCTGCGCTCGCTGGAGTTCGGCAGCGTGCTCCGGGAACTAGGCCTAACGGACGCCGTGGAGTATGGGTCTGCCGGTTTCGAGGCGCTGCAGCGTGAGGTGGCCGATAACGTGGTGGCCGGGTACCCCACTTGGTCTTACGGTTACGTGCTCAGTAGCGAGCGACCCTCAGCGGCGGAACTGACGGACCTGGCGCTCGCTGCCGGCGGGCGGGTCGGGGTGGCCGAGGCGCCTCTCGCCGCCAAGCTGCAGGGCCAAGTGAACGCCGCGGACGCCAAGAGCCTGGTGGTCGCCGCCAGGCGAGCGGGGGCAGACGTGGTGCCAGGTCACGATCCGCTGCTCATGGCCTACCTGCTCGACGCCGCTGCGTCCGGCCCCGAGTCTCTCGCGCGGCGCCTGGGTGCAGGCGAGTGGGGCGACACTGCGCTGTCACGAGCCGTGGTCGGCGCGGAGCTATTGGCACTACTGGGGCCGCAGCTCGAGGGGCCGCAGCGGCGCATATACGAGGAGATCGAGTTGCCGCTGCAGGCCGTGCTGGCGGACATGGAGCTGGCTGGTGTGCAGCTCGACCTCGAGGTCCTGGGCGCGCTCGCGAGCCAGGTGAGCCAACGCATCGGCGAGGTCGAGGAGCGGCTTCGCGACATCGCCAGCGACCCGCTCTTCAACGTGGCCTCGCGCGATCAGGTGGCAGAGCTCCTGTTCGACAAGCTCGGCTTACGCGCCGGCCGCAAGACGTCCACCGGCAAGCTGAGCACCGCCGTCAGCGCCCTTGAGCCGCTCATGGGTCAACACGAGGCCGTGGACCTAATACTGGAGCACCGCGAGCTGGCCAAGCTCAAGGGCACCTACCTGGGCCCGCTTGCCGAACTGGTGGACGAACAGGGTCGCATACACACCACGTTTCAGCAGGCGGTGGTGGCCACCGGTCGCCTCTCCAGCGTGAACCCGAACCTGCAGAGCGTGCCCGTGCGGGCGGCGCTGGGCCGTGAGATCAGACGCGCCTTCGTGGCCGCGCCCGGGCACACACTGCTAGTGGCCGACTACTCGCAGATCGAGCTGAGAGTGCTGGCGCACATGGCCAACGAGCCGGTGCTCATCGAGGCGTTCCAGGCGGGAGCAGACATCCACGCCGCCACCGCCGCCACCATCTACGGCGTGGCGCTGGCAGATGTCGACAGCGACATGCGCCGCGTGGCCAAGACCATCAACTTCGGTGTACTGTACGGCATGGGGCCGCAGCGGCTCGCGCGTGAGCTGGGCGTGCCGTACGCGCGGGCCGAAGCGTTCATCGCTACCTACTTCGCGCGCTACCCGCGCGTGCGGGCGTTCATCGACGAGACGCTCGCCCGCGGTGCTGAACTCGGCTACGTCGAGACCCTATTGGGCCGGCGCCGCGGCGTGCTCGAACTGCGCAGCACGGACCGCGGGGTGCGGGAGGCGGCGGAGCGCATGACCTTCAACATGCCGGTGCAGGGCAGCGCGGCCGACATCATGAAGCTGGCCATGCTGCAACTGGCGCCGGCCCTGGCGGAGCTGGGCGGCAAGCTGCTGCTGCAGGTGCACGACGAGATCGTGGCGGAGGTGGAGTCCAGTCACGCGCGCGCGGCGGCGGAGCGCGTGGCCGGCATAATGGCCGGCATCTACCCGCTGAGGGTGCCGCTCGTGGCCAACGTGGGTCTGGGCGCCAACTGGTTGGAGGCTCGGTAGCCGACTCCGCGCAGGCGGAACGAGCATGTAGCTGACCGTACTGCCATGTACGGGTAACATTGCGCCATGTCAAACAGGCGTTATTTCGGCACCGACGGCATCCGCGGCGTAGCGGGAGAGAACCCCATGACTGCCGCGTTCGCACTTCGGCTTGGCGTTGCGGCTGCCGAAACGCTGCGGCGTAACGGGCACAATCACCCACACGTGCTCGTAGGAATGGACACCAGGCGTTCCGGCCCGATGCTGGCTCACGCGGCGGCGGCGGGGCTCACCTCGCGGGGTGCTACCGTCACGTGGCTCGGCGTGGTACCCACACCCGGCGTTTCGTACCTGACGAAGGCGTTGAACGCGGACGCCGGCCTCATGGTCTCCGCCAGCCATAATCCGTTCCACGACAACGGCCTGAAGCTCTTCGACGCCACCGGAGCCAAGCTCTCGGACGCCGAGGAGAGCGCCATAGAGCAGCTCATCGATGAGCTGGACGACGGGAGCGCCGCCCTCGCTGCCGTGACCGGCGCAGACGTTGGCGCCATCCAGAACGACAACCACGCCGAACTGGGCGCCGGCTCGGTGCTCGACCCTTACTTCCAGCACCTGCTCGACAACGCCCCGTACCTCGACGGGCTGCGCGTAGCCCTGGACGGCGCCCATGGGGCAGCGTTCGCCATCGCGCCCAAGCTGTTCACCAAGATAGGTGCCCGCGTGGACGTCATGAACGTGGAACCCGATGGCCGCAACATCAACGTCGAGTGCGGCTCCACTCACCCGAACACGCTTGCGAAGAAGGTGGTGGAGGGCGGTTTCGACGTGGGGGTCACCTTCGACGGGGACGCCGACCGGGCGCTACTCATCGATGCTCGTGGTCGGCTGGTGTCCGGCGATCACATAATCGCCATCACGGCACTCTCCCGAGGCGAGACCGAGGTGGTCGCCACCCTCATGAGCAACCTGGGGTCGGAGCGTTTCTTGCAGGGTCACGGCGTCACCATGCACCGCGCCAAAGTGGGCGACAGGTACGTGTACGAGGAACTGCAGAAGCGCCGGCTCACCCTGGGCGGCGAGCAGTCGGGGCACGTGCTGTTCCTGGACAAGGCGCCTACCGGCGACGGCATGCTGACCGCACTGTTGGCACTGGCGGCGGTGCGCAAGTCGGGCAAGCCCCTGGAACGGTGGGTGGACGAGATCCCGGAGTACCCACAGCTACTCATAAACGTGGAGGTTCCCGTGGGGCTTAGGAGCGCGCTTTCCATGGAGCCTGCCGTGCAGAGCGCGGTGAGGGCTGCGGAGGAAGAACTGGGTGCCAGCGGGAGGATCCTGCTGAGGCCCAGCGGCACCGAACCGCTGGTGAGGGTGATGGTGGAGGGTGAAGAGCAGGAGCAGGTGCGCAGCGTCGCCGAGAGAGTGGCGGACGCGGTGCGGCTCGTGGCCTCGAGGGCCGCAGCTTCCGCACTTCAGGCCCAATAGCAAGAGGAGGCGGCCGGCACAGGCACGCAGTTCGCTAGCTGGCCGGCCGCCCGGTGGTCACCGCTGGGGGTGGCGGTCGCCCCGCAGCGGCTGAGTGGTTGGCGCGGTCAGACCAGGCGCTCGTCGGGGCCCTGCGTGGTGCCGGGGATGACCAGTTTCTGCCCAACGCGGATGAGGTTGGCGTTCTCGATGCCGTTGGCCTCCGCGATCTTCATGTAGCTGGTGCGACCGGCGCTGCCGTAGTAGTGAAGCGCGATGGCTGAGAGGGTGTCGCCCGACTTCACGGTGTACACCACGTTGCCCTCGTCGTCCGTAACGTTGAGTTCGGCGGCGTGTGCGATGACCTGCAGGCCGCTCACGTCCACGCCGGTGACGCCCTGCACGGAGGCAGCCAGTTCCTGGGCGCGAGCGTGTTCCTCAGCGGAGTCAACCGCGCCACGCAGGACGATGGTGGAGCCCTTCTGGAGCACGTCGATCGGGTTGTCCGCCAGGGTCGGCTCCGCCCTGATGAGTTCGTGCGCGGCCTTGGCCCGTCCCGAAGGGGCGTCGAGGCCCGAGGCTGCGGCAGCGCTCATGACGCCACCGGCAGCGGTGCTCGCGGCGTCGCCACCAGCCGCGACGGTGATGCCGCTGAGGTCGACCCCTTCGATGCCGTTGATGCCGTCGGCTATGGCGGTGATGAGGTTCTTGTAGCGTTCGTTGGGCACTTCGCCTGAGACCTTGGCGACCTTCTTGGTGACGCTCACGTCTAGGTTCAGCTTGGCGGTCAGGTCCTGGTCGTTCAGCGCTTCTGTGAGGCGGTCTTTGGCGGATTTACCGAATGGCCACATGTTGTTTTCCCTTCTGTACGAGGTGGGGGATGCAGTTACCAGCTGATGATAACTAGCGTGGGCGCCCCACACTGTTCTGGGTCGGAAATGCTGTGCGCTCATGGTTGAGCGCGAAGGCATGAGCAAGGGGCGCAACGGTGCTGTTGCGCCCCTTAGCGGTGGTGCGCCCGAGAAGATTCGAACTCCTGGCCTTCTGATCCGTAGTCAGACGCTCTATCCAGCTGAGCTACGGGCGCATTCTTGGTGTGCTTGTCGCCTGGCGTCACGTTCGGCGGCTCCTACGGAGGCCAGCCACTGGGCTAGGCACTCTAGCATGCGCGAGACGCGGGATGGGTAACGGCGGCCGTGTCGCGCTGAACGTCGCTCCAGGCCGGCTAATTGCGCCGTTCACCAGCGAACAGCGGCTCTATCATCCAGGCGAGCTTCGCCAGGGCGGCCTCGTCGACCTCCGCGTCGCCGAATGCTTCGAACTCTGCCAGTTCGATACCTAGCACCCTCTCGTGCGGGAGGACCGCCAACACGTCCCTCAGCTGGTCAGGAGTCAGCCCTCCCGGCACCGCGTAGGCGGCCGGTACGGAGCCTGGCTCCAGGGCGTCCCAATCCACGTGCAGCCAGACTCGCGCGCCGCCAACAGCGGCTAACACGGAGGCGGGCTTCACGTCCTCGGGCCGATAGACGCGCACGCCGGCCTCGGCCAGCAGGTCCGCCTCCTCCGCGTCGATGTCGCGCCCGCCCAGGATGATCACCCGTTCCGGTCGCAGACCGGCGCCGTGGCCGCTGTCCCACAACCCGCAGGCGGCGGACAGAACCATGCCGCCCAAGTAACCCGAGGTGGTGGTGTTGGGCGTGTTGAAGTCGCCATGCGCGTCGACCCACAGCACCACGGTGTCGGGCCTTTCGCGCGCCAGCACCGGAAGGCTGGCGAGGCTGGCCGAGCAGGTGTTCGCCACGAGCACGGGTACCTGTCCGTGCTGCAGCGCCACCTCCACGGCAGCACGGAGGGCGTCCAGCGTCGCGCGCGCCTGCGGCAGACTCACGCTCCAGTCGTCGGGCGCGGGCGGTGCCGGTACGCCTACCGCCTTCGGGACAGCGCCGGTGAGCCGCTCGACCACTCCTGCCGTCAACGCGGCTCCTCTGATGGCACCGGCGCTGCGGTCTGCCACTCGGCCCTGCGACACGACGACCGCGTACTCGAGTGCATGGGTGGTCTTCTCGGTTGGGTGTTGGCTCATGGGGCGCCTGTTCGGCTTCGCGTGCCGCAGTCGGCGTTGGTTCTGTGGCGGAGGGTGAGGGATTCGAACCCCCGGACGAGTTGCCCCGTCTGCGGTTTTCAAGACCGCCGCCTTCAACCGCTCGGCCAACCCTCCACGCTTAGCTGCGCTCACCATACAGGCGTAGTCGTCAGCAGGCCCGAGTATATGAGCGGCCAAAACACGTGTCAACGAGAAGAGCGCAGCCATGAAGCTGCGCCCTGCATGTTGGTGCGCCCGAGAAGATTCGAACTCCTGGCCTTCTGATCCGTAGTCAGACGCTCTATCCAGCTGAGCTACGGGCGCTTGCGGTTACCGGCGAGCGGTTGGCGGAGAGGGAGGGATTTGAACCCTCGATGGAGGTTTAGGCCCCCATACTCCCTTAGCAGGGGAGCGCCTTCAGCCGCTCGGCCACCTCTCCATGCCACGCTCCACGTGGTGCCCACTGGGCCCACATACAGCGTATGAGGATACACGCGCCGGAAGGAGCGTGTCAACGCGCGGGAGCCCGGCAGTTCGCCACCGGTTCCGCCTCTGTTCGTGGTTCAATCGGGGCGTCCCTGAGAGGAGCTCACCCTTGCACGGTCACGTGACTGAACAGGCAACCCCCGGCACTTTCGAGCTCGGACTCGTGATCGAACGCTCGCGCAGCCTCATCTCCGGTAGCAAGCGCTACGGGCTCTACCTGCTTCTCACGGCCACGGGCATCCTCATGCTCCTCTCGGGCTTGACCATCCTGCTGTTCGGGGCAGAGCCTAACAACCTGATCGGGCCATGGTGGTGGGAGGTCGCGATCACCGCCTTCTTCGCCGGCATCACCGCCATGATGGGTGTGGCCTTCGGCCTCTACCGGGCACAGGGCATACCCCTCACCTACGGCCGGTTGTTCGACTTCATGGCCACGCTGTGGCCCCTCCTCGTCATAGCGTTCCCGGCCGCTTACCTCAGCCTGCTCGCCGAGGGCACCACGAACTTCCTGCTCGCCTTCGTCATCCCCCTCGTGCTTTACCCCGTTACGTTCGTGCCCTACTTCATGGTGGACAGGCAGTTGGGTCCACTCCAAGCGCTCGGCCAAGCTTTCGAGCTGGTCTTACGCAACGTTGGTCAGTTCGTGCTCTTCGTGCTGCTTCTGGCGGCGCTAAGCGTGCTCAGCGTCCTCACCTTGGGCATCGGGTTCATCTGGGTCTTGCCGTTCGCGCTGATAGCCAACGCCGTCATCTACGACGAGGCCGTGGGCATAGTAAGCGTCCAGGCCCGGGCGTAGCGTGCCGGCGCAACCGCCGTTGGCCTACCCGCCCGAGCTGGCCGGTTGCCGCCGTTGTCCGCGCCTGGCTGCCTACCGCGAGGAGGTAGCCCGCGTGAAGCGCCGCGCCTACCAGAACGAAACGTACTGGGGCGCCCCCGTGCCCGGCTTCGGCGACCCTCGGGCCAGCCTGGTGCTGGTTGGTCTCGCGCCAGGGGCGCACGGCAGTAACCGGACCGGGCGCATGTTCACGGGCGACGCTTCGGGCGCTTTCCTCTACCCTGCGCTGCACCGCGCGGGCCTCGCCAACCAGGCCTCCTCCACCGCCGCCAACGACGGCCTCGAACTCCAGGGCGTGTGGATCACTTCCGCGGCGCGCTGCGTACCGCCCGGCAACAGGCCCACGACGGAGGAACTGAACAACTGCCGGCCGTGGCTGGCTCACGACCTTGACCTGCTCCCGAACGTTCGTGCCGTGCTCGCCATCGGCCAGGTGGCCCACGACGCCATGCTGAAGCTGTGGCGGGAGCGTGGCCTGAAGACGACGCTCTCGTCCCACCCATTCGCACACGGGGCCGTGCACCGCCTAGGCGAGCTGCCTGGCGGCGGTGCTGCCGGCGCGGTACCGCTGCTCGACACGTACCACGTGAGCTTCCAGAACACGAACACGGGTCGGCTCACGGCCGCCATGTTCGACGAGGTGCTCGGGCTGGCGAAAGGCCTGGCGGGGCTCGGTTGAGGGGCTACACCGGGCTCCCCTGCGGGGCCCGAATACTTCACTCGCCCGAGTCGTCGGCAGGTTGAGACGCCGGTTCCTGGGCGCGGTTGCCGGGCACGTTCCGAGGGTCCTGGTCTGCGGCCCACAGCGTCTGCCTGAGCATGCCGCGCAGGGCCGCCAGGTCGTGGGCGCTGGGCCGCGCCCGGTCGATGAGCCCACGGTAGATGCGCAGGATGCCTGGTAGACGGTTCTCGTCGGTGTAGCCGATGTGCAGGAGCGTTCGTGCCAGCTGGGCGTAGAACCCCTCGAGTTGCTCCCGCTGGGCCGGCTCGTGGTTCTCCGGCAAGCCTGCCAGCCCAGTGGTAACCGGCACCCGCCCGACCTGTCGCGGCCCGCCTGGCACCGCTTCGGCCTCTTCAGCGCGCCTGAGCCCCAGCTCGTAGGCGATCACCAGGACCGCTTGCCCGAGGTTCAGAGACGAGAAGTCCTGGGTGGGTATCACCACCTGCCCCTGGCACATCGTCAGGTGTTCGTTGCTGAGCCCGTGATCTTCAGGTCCGAAGAGCACCGCCGCGCCGTCATGCAGTTCGGCGGCCGCAGCGCGCGGGGTCAACACCAGGAAGTTGTCGGCCGCTCGCGCCCTTGCGCTGGTGCCGAGAACCAGGGTGCGGTCCGCGACCGCATCGTTCAGCGTGTCGACCACCATGGCCGCGTCCAGCACTTCCGCAGCGTGCGAGGCCAGCGCGTACGCCCTGTGGTCCAAACGGCAGCGCGGCGCCACCAGCCACAGATCGGTCAGCCCGAAGTTGAGCATCGCCCTGGCGGCAGCACCGACGTTGGCCGACTCCTTGGTGCTCACGAGCACCACTCGCGGTCCGCTCACGCGGGCGAGCATAACAGCGGGCCACGCGACAACGCGGGCGCCCGCCGACCGTTGCGGTCGGCGGGCGCCCAGGGTCTCAAGTTGGCGGGTGGCTCAGGCTTCGGTCTGCTTGAAGCTGTTTATGCGCTTGGCGAGACGCGACTTGCGGCGCGCAGCGGTGTTCGGATGGAACACCGAGGTCTTGATGGCGCGGTCCACCAGGCCCTGCACGACCTTCTCGTACTTGGCGGCAGCCTCGAAGTCGCCCTTCTCGGCGGCGGTGACAGCCTTCTTGCTGAAGGTGCGGATGGTGCTCTTCTTGGCGCGGCCGGCGGCGCGACGCTTCTCGGACTGCCGGTGACGCTTCTCAGCGGATGCGTTCTGTGACACGGTTCTCCTTATTGCTCCATGTGGCGCCGCCAGGCTTGCAGCGGCGGCATCGTCTGCTTCAGGTGTGGGCACGCTAAGGCCGAAGCCTCGGTGGCGCCAGCCCTCACGGGCCGGTAACTTGGGGATTGTAGCACACGCACGTCGGCCCGCTCAAGCAGGCTGAGCTCCGAACCTCCCGGTTGCTTGGCGACCGCGGTCACCTGCTAGAT
>CAZVTS010000036.1:0-24661 GCA_964630175.1 uncultured bacterium | reverse complement strand
GTCGCACTTCATGATGCCGCCGAAGATGTTGACGAAGATGCCGCGCACGTTCGGGTCGCGCGTGATGATCTTGAAGGCCGCCGTTACGTTCTCGGTAGTGGCACCGCCGCCCACGTCGAGGAAGTTGGCGGGCTCGCCGCCCACCTCCTTGATGGTGTCCATCGTGGCCATGGCCAGGCCTGCGCCGTTCACGAGGCAGCCGATGGTGCCGTCCAGTTTGATGAACGAGAGGCCGTACTCACCGGCTTCCACTTCGGCGGGATCCTCCTCGGTGAGGTCGCGCATGCCTACCACGTCCTTGTGACGGAAGAGGGCGTTGCCGTCGAAGCTCATCTTGCCGTCTAACGCCATGACCTGACCGCTCTTGGTGACCACGAGCGGGTTGATCTCCACCATGTCCGTGTCGAGGTCGGTGGCTAGGTCTGAGATGGCCTTGATGAAGCGCGCGCCGTTCTTGTGCGCGTCGCCCGCCAGGCCCAGCGCGAACGCCAGCCGGCGCGCCTGGAAGCCTTCGAGGCCGTAAGCGCGGCCCACGGTCTCGCGCAGCACCTTCTCCGGGGTGGTGGCAGCCACCTCCTCGATGTCCATGCCGCCCTCGGTGGAAGCCATGACGATGTTGTGTGAAGTGGCTCGGTCGAGCACCACGGAGAGGTAGAGCTCGCGGTCGATGTCTATGCCCTGCTCGATGTAGAGCCGGTTGACCTGCTTGCCTTCAGGACCCGTCTGGATGGTGACGAGGGTGGAGCCGAGCATCTTCTCGGCCAGCTCCCGCACGGCAGCCTCGGCCGCCTCCACGCCACCCTTGATGCCAGCCGTGACGACGTTGACGCCGGCCACGTCGGGGTGCTCGACGAATCGTCCCTTGCCGCGCCCACCTGCGTGGATCTGAGACTTCACGACCACCACGGGGTTGCCGCTCTCTTCCACCAGTGGCTTCACGGCGGCAACCGCCTCGTCCACGGTGGTGACCATGCGACCGAGCGGAACGGCGATGCCGCGCTGCTGCATAAGGACTTTGGCTTGATACTCGTGAATCTTCAAGACTAGAACCTCCCGCGCCGCGTAGTAAGGCGCGTAACCGACACAATGTACCGCGTGAGGCGCCGGCGCGGGGCAGCGTGGCCTCGGCTCCCACGTACAAGCCGCCGTCCGGTCGGTGGTGGCGCCGTGGAGCGCTCGCTCGCGCGCCGGGCGTTGTGGCCGACCTCGCGGTTTCATGGGGCGGGGCCGCGCTAAGCTGCCGGCATGGTTAGAACCGCCATTCTGACGGTGCTTGAAGCCGATGCCGATGAGGGCCAGATGGACGTTGCGGCCCAGGCCGTGAGGCAAGTGTTGGCCACGGGCCCGTTCGTGGAAGTGGATTATCACGTAGTGCCGGACGAGCAGGCCCGCATCCGTGCTCGGCTCAGGCTCTGGGCAGAGGCGGGTGGGGTCGACCTGGTGCTCACCACGGGCGGGGTCGGCATAGGGTTGAAGGGCCGCACGCCCGAGGCCACGGAAGAGGTCATCGAGCGCGTCGTGCCAGGTCTTCCCGAGGCCATACGCCGCGAGCTCGCGACTCCGCACCCGGAGGCCATGCTCACGCGGGGCCTGGCGGGCATACGCCGCGCTACCCTCATACTCAACCTCCCGGGCCAGCCTGCCCAGGCCAAGCTCGCACTACAGAGCGTGGTGGGTGTGCTGCCGCAAGCTGTGAAGGGCCTGACGGCGGGGGCCGCCGACCTCAGCGGCTGAACCCCGCGCGCCGCTTCGGGCCGTGCCGCGCGCCGTTCCCCGTCACGGTCGCCTGCAGGGGCCTGCCGCGGTCGGCTGGCGCCGCACTGGGCCCTGGTGCGCCGTTTAGGATGTTGCCGAGATGACCGTCTTCGCCTTCGTAGTCTTCCTGCTCCTGTTCCTGGTCGCCACGGCGGGCATCGTCGTGCCGGTGCTGCCAGGCGTCCCGGTCGCCGCGCTCGGCGCCGTGCTGGCCGCCTGGATCATGGGCTTCGAGCGCTTCGGCGTAACGCCGCTCATCTACGTAGGCGTGCTGGCCGTGCTGTCGCAGCTGGTCGACCTGGGCGGCACGCTCCTCGGTTCCAAGGTGTACGGCGCCGGACGCGCCGGCACGTGGGGTGGCGTAATAGGATCGTTCTTCGGGCTCGTGCTCTTCCCACCGTTCGGCTTCCTGGTCGGCGCCCTCGTCGGCGCCGTGGGCGCCGAGATGCTGGCAGGGAGGGAGTTCAACGAGGCTGTACGCTCGGGCATAGGCGCGTTCGTGGGTACCCTGGGCGGCACCGTGGCCAAGCTGGTGATCATGGTCGTCATCGGCGTGGTGGTGTTCCCCATATTCTTCGGCGGCTGAGAGAACAGCCGCGTAGGAGCGATGGTAAATGGATCCGATCTTCCTGCAAATAGGCCCCCTAGCCATCCGCTGGTACGGGCTCCTCATAGCCGGCGGGGTGCTGCTGGGCTCCATGTACGCGCTCCGCTACGCCACCCGGCGCGGCCTCGACCCGGAGAAGCTGCTCGACATGGCGGTGTGGCTGGTAGTGGCAGGTGTGATCGGCGCCCGGCTCGTCTACGTGCTCACCAGCCCCAGTGCCTTCTTCGGCCCCGGCGGCAACCCGGTCGACGCCTTCAAGGTGTGGCAGGGCGGCGTGAGCATCCACGGTGCGGTGATCGGGGTCATGCTGGCCAGTTGGCTCTACGCCAGGGTGCACAAGCTCAACATGTGGGCCTACCTAGACGTCATGTCGCCGGTGGCGGGGTTCGGCATCATCGGCGGCCGTCTCGGCAACATCATGAACGGCACGGACACGGGCGGGCGCCTCACCAACTGGCCGATCGGCTTCACGTGGCCGGAACCGGGTACCCAGACGCTCGGCGCATTAGGTAGGTTCGTGTTCGGCCCGGACATGTGGAGCGCCTTCCCAGGCGTGTGCTCGGACGGCTCCTACATCCCCCTCTGGCAGTGCGCCGGAGAGATAGTGCGCGGACCCGTGCACTTCACGCAGCTCTACGGCGTTCTCATAGGTGTGGCCGTGCTGTTCACAACTCTGTGGGCACTCAACAGGAGCACCAAGCCCGGGTACGCCTTCTGGACGATGGTCATCTGGTACTCGGTGCTGCGCGCGGTGTTCGAGGAGACCTTCCGGGATAACCCGCTCATGTTCAACGCGTATCTGGCCGATGGTCTGGACAAGGCCGGCATCGGGCTCTTCACCGTGACCCAGGTGGCCAGCGTGGTCATCATCGCAGTGGCGGTGTACATGCTCACGCGCTCCAAGGCGCAGCCGGAACTGCCTGTGCCCGTGCAGGTCACGGGCGGGCCGGCGCCACAGACCGGCAGTGGCACTGCGCCGCGCCCCGGCAACTCCAAGGGTGCCCGTAAGGGCGGGAAGTGAGCGCCGGGAGCGACCAGAGCACGCCGCTGGCCGTGGTGGTGCTTGCCGCCGGGGAGGGCAAGCGCATGCGTTCGGGCCTCGCCAAGGCGCTGCACGAGGTGGCGGGCCGACCGATCCTCGAACACGTTCTGCGCGCCGCCGAGCCACTCGACGCCGAGCGCACCGTGGTGCTCGTGGGCGTGCACGGGGAGCAGCTGGTGGAGCGCTTCCGGCAGCGGCCCGGCGTGACGTTCGTGACGCAGGACTTCTCCACCGGTTACGGCACCGGTCACGCGCTACGCGAGGCCCAGAGGGGCCTGAACGGCTTCAGCGGCAACGTGATGGTTCTCAACGGTGATGGGCCCCTCCTGCGCAGCACCACGCTGGCCGCGTTGGCAGGCTCGCTGCAAGGGGGCGGCGGCATGGCGCTCGTGACTTGCCATTTCTCGAACCCAACCGGGCTCGGCCGCATCGTGCGTGGGGCGGACGGGCGGCTTAGCAGCATCGTGGAAGAGCGGGACGCCACGCCCGAACAGAAGCGGTTGACAGAGATCAACCCGGGCGTCTACCTGTTCGACGCCAGCGTGTTCGGGCGCGCAGCCGCTCTCACGAACGACAACGCGGCGGGCGAGTACTACATAACGGACCTGCCGCGCCTCTACCTGGCTGCGGGGGAGAGCGTCAACACGGTGCTGGTCGAGGACGAAACGGAGCTGCTGGGCGTGAACGACAAGCTGCAGCTGGCGGTGGCGGAAGGGGTGATGAGGGAGCGGGTGAGGCGCCACTGGCTACAGGCAGGCGTGACCATGCTGCACCCCGCCACCACCTTCATCGACGACACGGTGCTGCTTGGTACCGATGTGGTGCTGGAGCAGGGTGTGATCCTCCGGGGCGCCACCACCATCGGTGCCGGAGCGCGTGTGGGAGCCAACAGCGTGATAACGGATCACGCGGTGGGGGAGGGCGTCGTGGTGGCGCCGCTCAGCCGCCTCGGGTGACCCAGGTTCGTGGCCCCGGCATGCAGGCAGGGCAGTCTCAATTGATACACTCGGGGGCGCATGTCGCTCTTACGTAAACCCCCCGCACTGCTCGCGCTCGAGGACGGCACCGTCTACTACGGCTACGCTTTCGGAGCCAGCGGTCAGGACGTCGGTGAGGTCGTTTTCAACACCTCCATGACCGGCTATCAGGAGATACTCACCGATCCCAGCTACCACGGGCAGATCGTCATGATGACCTACCCCCACATCGGCAACTACGGCGTGAGCGTGTACGACATGGAGTCCAACAAGCCGTACGCGCGGGGGCTCATCGTGCGGGAGTTCAGCCGCGTGGCCTCCAACCACCGTGCCAACCAGGACCTGCAGGCGTTCATGGAACAGCACGGCATCGTTGGCATAGAAGGCATCGACACGCGCGCACTCACCCGGCGGCTCCGCACGGGCGGGGTGGTGAAGGGCGTCATCCACCACGGGCAGAAGGACGACGCACTGGAGCTGGAACTTGTGCGGCGCGCCCGCGAGCACGAGGACATCGACGGCCGGGACATGACCCCGGAGGTCACGACCCCGCTGCCGTACGCCAGGCCCACCTTCCAGAACCACCCGCGCGTGGTGCTCGTGGACTTCGGCATCAAGCACTCCATCATGTACAAGCTAGAGCAGGCGGGCGCCGAGGTCATCGTCGTGCCGGCCCGCACCACCCCGGCTCAGATAATGGCGCTCAACCCGTACGGCCTTGTGCTGTCCAACGGGCCGGGCGACCCGGCCGGGCCGCGCTATGCCCACGACACGGTGTGGCAGATGCTCGGCCTCCTGCCCACCTTCGGCATCTGCCTAGGGCATCAGCTCCTCGGCCTGGCCGTGGGTGGCCGCACGTACAAGCTCGCGTTCGGCCATCATGGCGCCACCACGCCCGTCAAGAACCTCATCACGGGCGGCGTCGAGATCACGGCGCAGAACCACAACTACGTGGTGGACTTAGACTCCATACCGGGCGGCCAGTTCGTTGCCACGCACGTGAACCTCAACGATGGCACGCTCGAGGGCATGGCGCACACGCGCTACCCGGTTTTCAGCGTCCAGTACCATCCCGAAGCCAGCCCGGGCCCGCACGATTCCTCGTACATGTTCAACCGCTTCATCGAAGAGGTGAACGCGTTCGAGGGCGCCACCGCGCTGCCCGCCGCTCGCATCGGAGCGTAGGCCCTCAGCCGTACAGTTCGTCCGAGTCTATCCAGATGGTGGTGGGGCCGTCGTTCACGAGTTCCACCTCCATCATGGCGCCGAACCGGCCCGTGGCCACCGGCACGCCGTGCTCGGTGAGCGCCTCACAGAAGCGCTCGTACAGCGGTTGGGCCACTTCCGGCCTGGCCGCGTAACCGAAGCCGGGCCGGTTGCCGTCCTTCACGCTGCCGTAGAGCGTGAACTGGCTGACCACCAGGCAGCTTCCGTTCACCTTTGTTATGTCTAGGTTCATCTTGCCGGCGTCGTCTTCGAACACGCGGAGCTTGGCTATCTTGCCGGCGAGCTTCACGGCCAGTTCCGCCGTGTCGTCCGGCTTCACTCCGAGCAGTACGAGATAGCCCCGCTGCACCTCCCCCACGGTCTCGCCGGCCACCCGCACTGCCGCCCGGGTCACTCGCTGAACCAGCGCCCTCACTCGGGGCCGGGCTCCAGCGTGGGTAGCGCCACCGCGCCGAGTTGGGAGCCTCCCTCCAGCTCCGCTAGCCGCTCCTCCGCCTCGGCCAGGGCCGCGCGCACGCCGCGCAGGGCGTGCCACAGCTCCTCACGCTCGGATTCGTCCAGGTTCCCGAGGGTCTTCTCCTGCAGCATCTCCAGCAGCCCCAGGCTGCGCTTCGCGGCCTTCACGCCCTCCAGCCCCTGGCGCCGTGCGAGCCGGAGGGGGTTGGTGTCGTCGCCCAGGGCGGTCTCGGCGGACGCCCGCAGTGCGTGGACTAGGCCGACGAAGCGCACGGACGCGTCGTAGCCAGTGCGCTCTTCCTTCACCGGGTCGTTCGGTTCGTCGCTCATCAGAACAGTTCACCCTGTTCGGACACGTCTATGTGCATGGTGTGATCCTTTGGTGGCAGCGTATCGAGTGCCCGCTTCAGTTCCTTCATATCGTTCCACATGAGCCACTTGGGGGCGCCGCGCTCCCGGCTCGGGTTGCGCAGGAGGTAGGCGGGGTGGAAGAGGGGCATGAGCCGTACGCCGTGCCAGTCGTGCCAGCGCCCGTGGGTTTGCGTGATGCCCAGCTTCGTCTCCAGGAACCATTGTGTGGGGACGTTGCCGAGTGGGGCGATTATCTGCGGCCTGATGATCTTGATCTGCTCCAGCAGGACCGGTTCGCTAGCCCGGATCTCCTCGGGTTTCGGGTTGCGGTTGCCGGGCGGCCGGTGCTTCACGATGTTAGTGATGTAGATCTCCTGGCGGTCCAGCCCAACAGACTCCAGGATCCTGTCGAGCAACTGGCCGGCGCGCCCCACGAACGGTTCGCCGCTGAGGTCTTCGTCCTCACCTGGCGCCTCTCCCACCAGCATCAGCTTCGCGTCGGGATCGCCGACACCGAACACCAGGTTGTCGGAAAGTTCGGCGAGCGCCGGCGGCTTGGTGGCCGCACGGCGCTCGAGGTCTGACAGGGTCACGTCGAGAGTCATACCACGCGCTGTTGGAGCGGGCGAGTCAGGCGGTGGCCTCGTTCTGGTCTTCTGTGAACGAGGGCCGGCGGCTCCGCACCTCGCGCCGGATCTTGGGCTCCAGGCCGATCATCAGGAAGAAGTTCTCGAGGGCGTTCTCGCGCCCCTTGATCTCGGTGTGGGCTTCGTCTTCGGACCCGGTCACGAAGGGCAGCGCTTCGTAGGCTTTGAGCGCTTCGAGAGCCACTTCGTCGGGCGCACTAGTCTCGGCGACTTCCGTGAGAAAAGCGTACACACTGCGGCGCGCCTCGGCGTGGCGCTTGAACGCTTCGGGGTTGTCGGTCTCTTCGGCGCGCAGCAGGTCCTGGCGAGCTATGCGGCGGTAGTGCTTAAGCCCGCGCTTAATCTCCTCCGAGGTGAGAACGACCTTCACATCCATTTCCGCTCCTTCCAGAGCCGTTGGTGGACGCAACGCTGGCGCCCCCGGTGGCCCATCTCCCGTTGTGAACAGTGGAACTGTTGCCTACTGCCATCACGTTGGCGCGGGGCCCCACACAGGCCGACACCGGCTTGGCCGGCCGACCCGTGCGGGGCCCGCACTATCACGCCTGGATGCTCCTGCGCGGAATCGGCAGTTCGGTGACTGCGTCGCCTTCCAGCAGCTCCGCCGAGTAGCGCGTCAAGGAATCGAGCTCGAGCGCGTCCGAGCGGTACCCGCAGTGAGGGCACTCGACCTCGTCGAAGCCTTCGTTGTAGCGGAAGGTGATGGTGTCCGTACTGCCACAGTCCGGGCACGCGGCACCTTCCCGAAAACCCTCGGCGTCCACCTCGTACGTCACTGCAGCCACTCCTGACCAGCGCCCTTGGCGTCTATGGCTAGAGCATAAACCAGTCGCCCCCGGCTTGGGTGTGTGTCGGTGCTCTGAAGCGCACCGAGCCCGTGCAGAGCAGGGCGTTCAGACGGGCTCAGGCGGACTCGGCCGCGGCCGCATCCAGGAGCTCCCCCGCATGCTGCAAGGAGGCTTCCGTTACGGTGCCCGAGAGCATGCGCGCCAGTTCCGCCCGCCGGTCGCTCAGGTGTACGAGCCGAACCGAAGTAACGGTGCGCCCATCCGCCTGCACCTTCTCCACCACGTAGTGCGCGGCGGCGTACGCGGCCACCTGTGCCAGGTGCGTCACTACCAGTACCTGATGGTCGCGCCCCAACCGCGCCAGCAGCCTGGCGACATGATGAGCGGTGGCGCCGCCCACACCGGCATCGACCTCGTCGAACACGAGGGTGGGTGCGTCGGAGCCCGTAACAAGGTTGAGCGCCAGCATGATGCGGGAGAGTTCACCGCCGGAGGCGCCGGCACCCACGGGGAGGCTCTCCTCTCCAGGGTTGGCGGAGAAGCGGAAGCTCACCGCGTCCTGCCCGTGCCGTTGACGCTTAGGCGTCAGGCTGAGCTCCACCTCGAACTGCGCCTGCGGCATTCCGAGCTGCTGCAGGAGCGGTGTGACCCCAGTGGTCAGCTCGGCCGCCGCGGTGCGCCTGGACCTACTGAGGTGTGAGCCGAGGTGTTGCAGATCGGCCTCGAGCCGCGCTGCCTCGGCTTCCAGCTCCTGGATCTCTTCGTCGGCGCCTTCGAGCGTTGCCAGTTCCGCAGCCGCGTTCGCGCGGTAGGCGAGCACGGCCTCAACGTCCGGGCCGTACTTGCGGTTCAGAGCCTCGAGGGCGGCGAGCCGGGACTGCACCACGTCCAACCGGCGGGGATCGGCGTCGAAGTCGGCCAGGAACGTCTCCACTTCGGCTCCGACGGCGTTCAGTGCGGTGAGCGCCTCCCTGAGCTCGCCGGCGAGCTGCGCAAGCGGTGCAGCGAAGCGCCCTGCGCCCTCCAACTCGCGCAGCGCCAAGGCCGTCAGTGCGGCGGCGCTGGGCTCCTCAGTGGAGAGTGCGGCCAACGCTGCCGCTCCACCCGTGAGCACGCGCTCAGAATGCTGCAGTGCCGCCAACTCCGTACGTAGCGACTCGTGCTCTTCGGGGGTAGGCGCCACGCCATCGATCTCATCGAGCTGGAAGGTAAGAGCGTCGACCCGACGGGAGCGCTCGCGCTGCGCCTCGCGCAGCTCCGAAAGGCGCATCTGCACCTCTGCGGCGCGGTCGAACGTGCGCCGGTGCTCTTCGAGAGTGGCCCGTGCCTCACTCGGCAGCAGGCGATCGAGCTGGCGCCTCTGGGCTCGGGGCGACTGCAGCTCTTGGGCGGCGTGCTGCCCGAAAACCACCACCAGCCCGCCTACCCTCTCGGCCAGCTCGGTAACGGTGACGAGCTCGCCGTCTACCCGCGCGGTGTGCCGCCCGTTGCTGGCGAGGCGGCGCGCGGCGGATTGCAGCTCGGCGCCCGCGAACGTGGCCTGTACCAGGGAGCCCTGCGCGCCGCTGCGGATCATGCTTACGTCGGGCCT
Source organism: uncultured bacterium (assembly GCA_964630175.1). GTDB lineage: Bacteria > Deinococcota > Deinococci > Deinococcales > Trueperaceae > JAAYYF01. Next base: position 15,220 of record CAZVTS010000036.1, on the reverse strand, counting down.
GCCGCCCGTGAGCAGCGCCACGGCGTCTACGACGATGGACTTGCCCGCCCCCGTCTCACCCGTGAGGACGTTGAGGCCGGGGGAGAGCTCGAGCTCGAGGAGCTCCACGATGGCGAAATCGCGCAGTTCGAGCGTGTGCAGCACGGTCCTCAGTATAGGGCCGGCGGCGCTCGCGGCCCATGGACGCAGGCCTGGACGCGGTAGGCTCACGGGGAACATGCCGGGCGCGAGTAGTCAGATCGGTAATCGGATCACCTGGGTGGAGTGCCCGCGCGACGCCTGGCAGGGCTTGCCGGGCCGCCTTACCGCGGACGCCAAGCGCGAGCACCTTGGGCATCTACTTCACGCAGGCTTCCTCCACCTGGACATGGGCTCCTTCGTCTCGCCGCGCGCCGTGCCCCAGATGGCCGACACCGAGGAGGTCCTCTCGGGATTGCAGGCGCCCCCCGGGGCGGACCTGCTCTGCATCATCGGCAACGAGCGCGGGCTGGCCAGAGCGGTGGCGGCCTCCGGGGTGACCAGCGTGGGCTACCCGCTCTCGGTGAACGACACCTTTCAGCGCCGCAACCTGGGCATGAGCCTCGCAGATTCGTGGCCCCTGGTTGAACGCCTGCTGGCGGGCGCCACCGAGGCCGGCCTCGAGCTGGTCGTGTACCTCTCCATGGGGTTCGGCAACCCCTACGGCGAGCCGTGGGAGCCGCATGTTACGGCGGAGGCCGTCGCCCGCCTTCGCCACTTGGGTGTGCGCCGGGTGGCGCTGGCGGACACGGTGGGCAACGCGAACGCCGCCAAGGTGGCAGCGGTGCTGGACGCCGTGGACACACCGGGCGAACTGGGGCTGCACCTCCACTCGCTGCCGGGGGCCTGGTTCGCGCCGCTCGAGGCCGCTCTGGAGCGGGGAGTGCGCTGGTTCGAGGGCGCCCTGGGCGGCATCGGGGGCTGCCCGTTCGCGGACGATGAGCTCGTGGGCAACCTCCCCACTGAGGCAGTGCTACCGTTCCTCGACTCGCTAGGGTTCAGCGCGGGCGTGGACCTATCGCGGCTGACGGAGCTGGCGGCAGAAGCTGCGCGCCTGGCTCAGGCGGCGCGCTAAGCCCGGCGCGGGGTCCCGGCTGTTCAACTGGTCTCACCGTGCTACCCCGAACGGATCGCTCGCCACCACGCAGAGCTCTTCAGCGCGCCAACTCGCGCATCACTGCCTGGATGAACCTCTCCCGCGCGGCCTCCATGGGCCCGGCGAGCGTGGCGCCCGCCGCGGAGACGTGCCCGCCGCCGCCAAGCTCGACGCAGATGCGCTGAGCAGACACGCCGTCCCGGGTCCTCACGCTCACCTTCACGTCGTCGCCGCGCTGCTTGAACAGGGCGGCCACCTTGGTGCCCTCCGCGTAGCGGATCAGACCCACGAAGTCGTCGGAATCGTCTTCGCCGGCTCCCAGCGCCTCCCGCATCTCGTCCGTGATGGTGGCGGTCACCAGCAGACCGTCCAGGTCGTACCGCACGGTCTGCATGACGCTGCCGAGGAGCCGGTAGTAGCCCTTCTCCCGCCACTGCAGGCGATCCGTCAGGCGCGCGTAATCCACGCCGTGCTCGATGAGGGCGCCCGCCATCTCGAACGCCTCACGGTCGGTGTTGGAGTGGCGGAAGTTACCCGTGTCCGTGAGGATGCCCGTGAGGCAAGGAGTGGCGAGACCACTGTTCCACTCCGCCCCCAGCAGGTCTATCAGTTCCTTGATGAGCATGCTGCACGCCGCCTTGCCGGGCTCCACCACGGCCAGGTCGCCGAAGCGAGTGTTGGTGCCGTGGTGATCGACGTTGTACACGGCTGCGGCCTGGTCCAGCGGGACACCCCACACGCGCGGTGCCTCGCCTGCATCCAGCGCGTACACGAGCGTGCCAGGTTGGAGTTCCGACGCCTGTGCCACCACCTCGCCCGCCTCCGCCAGGAACGCGAGGTACGCGGGCGGCTCCATCACCACCACGGCCCGCTTGCCAAGCTGGCGCAGCGCCCGCATGAGCGCGAGCGAGCTTCCGAGCGCGTCCCCATCGGGATCCACGTGAGCGGCCACCACGATCGGACCCTGCCACGCACGCGTCCTGGACGCCATCTCGGCTAAGACCTCGGGGTAGCGGGCGTTGCCCCGGTTGCCGGACGAAGGGGTGGAATCGGAGGGCGCAGCGTTGGACATGGCGGCTATGATACTTGCAACCCCGCGCGAAACCGCATAATGGTGTCCATGGACGACGAGCTGGGTAGTGCTCCTCACTCCACCGACTCCGCCGCACAGCCCGGTCGGATCGTCGTGCACGTGGGACCTGAGGCGTTACCCCCGGGGGCAGCAAGCTCCCTGGAGCTGGTTCTCTACAGTGCGCCGCCGCGCAAGCGGAACCGCGTGCGGGTCTACACGTGGATCCTGCTGTTCCTATTCGCCATCACGGCCGTGCTGGGCTCCCAGGTACGGCGCACCCCGACCTACGTTCACGTCTCCAACTCGCCGCCGCCCATCGAAGAGCCCACCGGTGCTCTGCTCTCCGCTTACGAGTCTGCTCGGGACGCCACCGTGCGCATCGAAGCCAGGCGCGGCGGTTGGAACGGGCCGGTGGTTGGTGTGGGCACCGGGTTCTTCGTCGCTGAGGACGGCCTGCTCCTCACCGCCTACCACGTGGTGGACACCAGCAGTGCCAACATCGGGTCCGTGAAGTACGTGGCCGTCACCACTGGGCATAACGTCTACCGGCTGGAGCTGGTGGGCTTCGACGCTTACCTCGACCTGGCGGCGCTGCGCGCCAACGTCGACGGGCCCGTGCCCTATCTCGAGCTGGCTGAGCGTCCGCCCTCGTCCGGCACGGCCGTGGTGGCCATCGGTAACTCACGAGACGATTTCATAGCGCCTCGCGCCGGCCGTGTGACGCGGCTCGGTGTGCAGGCCAGCCGAGCCGATTTCGCGGATGACACCATAGAACTCACCAACTCACTGGCCCCTGGCGATTCGGGTGGGCCCGTGGTGAACAACCGCGGCGAGGTGGTGGGGGTGGTGAGCTTCATCAGCTTCAACCCCAGTGCCATGAGCACGCAGAGCTTCGTGCCGCCGTTCCTGCAGGGACTGAACCTCGGCCGCGATTTCGCCAGTTACGCCGTGCCGCTCACCGCCGGCTCCGAAGCCGTGGCGGCTGTGGTGTCCGGCGAGGCGCGCGACTGGCCCGTCATCGGGTTCTCCGGGGCCCAGAGCGATTACGTGCCGGGCCGGGGCCCGCACGACCTCGGACCGCGGCCAGGCACCATCGTCAACCTGGTCGCACCGGGAGGCCCGGCTGATCTGGCGGGCCTGCGCAGCCGGAGCCAGGAGACCATCACCAACCCGGATGGCACGCGCTCGATCGTGCCGCTGGCCGACGTCATCGTGGCCTTGGACGGCGTGGCTACCCCCACCTTCTACGACCTGCTGGCGCAGGTGAAGAGCAAGCGCATCGGCGACGTGGTGGTGCTGACCGTGCAGCGCGGCGCTGCCACTTACAGGATCCAGTTGGAACTCGCGGCGCGCAGCAGCGTGTTCGCGGGTGGCTGAAGGGCCTCGGCGCACGCTTAACAAGGCAGCGCACCACTGGTGGGTGCGCCTGCTTTGGTGGGCGATAGTGGACTCGAACCACTGACCTCGTCGTTATCAGCGACGCGCTCTAACCGGCTGAGCTAATCGCCCTTGCCAACCTGCTCCATCTTAGCCTGCAAGCCAAGAGCGGCGTGTGTACCGCCGCCGGAGCGAAGAGGACGTTATCACGCTCCGCTTATGAGGGTCAAGCAACGTGAGAGACGCTCCTGCGCCGTTAGAATGCCCGTGATGATCGAGAAGCTTTACTTGGCCAAGCCGCGGGGATTCTGTGCCGGCGTTGTGATGGCCATCGATGCAGTGAAGGAGGCGGCGGAGGACGCGCGCCGCGCAGGTGAGGGCGATATCGCCGTGTACCACGACATAGTGCATAACCGCACCGTGGTCAACCGTCTCGAGGACGATCACGGGGTCACTTTCGTGGAGCGGCTGGACGACCTGGAGCAAGCGCGGCAAGAAGCCGCGCGCGAGGGCCGCAACCTGGGCTCCACCGTGGTGTTCAGCGCTCACGGGGTGAGCCCAGTGGTGCGTCACCGGGCGGCGCAACTCGGGCTAACCACCATCGACGCCACCTGCCCGCTCGTCACCAAGGTGCATAACGAGGCCAAGCGCTACGCCGCGCAGGGCTTCCACATCCTCCTCGTTGGCGATTCCACCAGGCATCAGGAGGTCATCGGCACGCGGGGCGAGGCCCCGGAGCAGACCACCGTGGTGTCCGTGGTGGGCAACCGCAAGCACGATGCGGATCTGGCAGACCCACTCACGGTGGAGGTGCCGGACCCGGACAAGGTGGTGGTGCTCACTCAGACCACGCTCTCTGTGGACGACACCATGAAGACGGTAGACATCCTGAAGGAGCGCTTCCCCAACCTCGTGATCCCGCCATCGGACGACCTGTGCTTCGCCACCAAGAACCGTCAGGACGCGGTGCGGCAGATGGCGCCGAACGTGGACACGTTCCTGGTGGTCACGAGCGAGGCCAGTTCGAACGGCATGCGCCTCCTGGAACTCGCCCAGGACCTCACGGGCAACGCGCACCGTATTGAATCCGCCGCGGATATCCGGGCGGAGTGGTTGGCCGAAGCGAGAAGCGTCGGCGTCACGTCGGCGGCCAGCACCCCTGATGACCTCGTGCAGCAGGTGGTGGCCTTCTTCCGGCACCTGAACCCCGCCGTGGAACTCGTGGAAGAGGGCGAGTGGGAGAACATCAAGTTCCGCAAGCCACGCAAGGTGCCGCCGCCGGAACCGGCCCCGACCGCGTGAGCGCGCCCGCACGAGCGGGCAACAGGCGCACAGGGCGGGAGGTGCTGTCGCTCGCGCCGATGATGGAGCTCACGGACCGGCACTTCAGGTACCTGCTCCGCCAGATCACGGCGCACACCCTGCTCTACACCGAGATGCTCACCGCCCAGGCCGTCATCCATGGCGACCAGGAGCGCCTGCTCGGGTTCCATCCGGGCGAGGGGCGGCTGGCGCTGCAGCTAGGTGGTGATGACCCCGACAAGCTAGCGCAGGCCGCTCGCGTAGGCGCCGAGTTCGGGTACGCGGAAGTGAACCTCAACGTGGGCTGCCCGTCGGACCGGGTGAAGAGCGGCAACTTCGGCGCCTGTCTGATGGCGCAACCTGAGCTGGTGGCGGAGTGCGTTGGCGCCATGCGGGACGCCGTGACGATCCCCGTCACCGTCAAGCACCGCATAGGCATCGACGAGCAAGATAGCTATGAAGAGATGAAGCGCTTCGTGGAGGTGGTTGCCGGTGGCGCAGTGCGCGCAGGTGCGCCCGCTGCCGACGCCTTCACGGTGCACGCACGCAAAGCGTGGCTAAGTGGTCTGAGCCCGAAGGAGAACCGCACGGTGCCGCCGCTCAGGTACGCAGAGGTGCACCGGCTCAAGCGCGAGCTCCCGCATCTGACGGTGGAACTCAACGGCGGCGTGAACTCCCTGGCTGAGGCGTGCACGCAACTGGAGCACGTCGACGGCGTGATGATCGGCAGGGCCTTCTACGAGGACCCGTGCAGGTTCGCGGGAGCGGACGCGCTGATCTCGGAAGCGGGCGGTGCCAGGATGGAGCCTGGCGTCACGGAGACCACGCGCCGAGCGGTGGTGGAGGCCATGCTGCCCTACATCGAGGAGCAGTTGCAGGCCGGAGCGCCGCTGCGCGTCGTGACCAGACACATGCTGAACCTTTTCAGGGGCCGACCGGGAGGGAAGGCCTGGCGGCGAGTGCTGAGCGAGAACGCCCACCGTCCTGGCAGCGGCCCCGAAGTGGTGCTGCTGGCCCTCGCCGCGGTGCCGGCCGCCGTGGCGGAGGCGCCGCTGGTGGGCGCCCCCGAGGCGGCGGTACTGGTCTGAGGCGGGTCCCCGCGCCAGGGGCTGTTCAGGCCACGGTGCGGGCCAGGTACTGCCTGGCGATGATCAGGTGCTGGATCTCGTCCGTGCCCTCGCCGATGCGGGTCAGACGCGCGTCGCGCCACATGCGCTCCACCTCGTAATCGCGGATGTAGCCGTAGCCGCCCAGTATCTGGATGGCGGCGTCGCAGGCGTCCACGCCGGCCACGCTGCCCTTGAGCTTCGCCATGGCCGCGGCTTCCGTGTAGTCCCTGCCCAGGTCCCGCAGTGTGGCCGCCTTGCGCACCAGCAGCCGGGCTGCTTCCAGCTCCGTGGCGGCCGCTGCGATCTTGAACGCCACGGCCTGGTGCTTCACCAGCGCCCGGCCGAACTGCTCCCTGTCCGTGGCGTACCGCGCCGCCAGTTCCAGCGCCGCCCGGCCTAGACCGATGCCCATGGCTCCGATGCCGATGCGACCGCCTGAGAGAACCGTGGTGACGTCGTCGAACGCCTGCCCCCGCGTGCCCAGCAACTGATCCCGCGCCACATGCACGTTCTCGAAGCTGAGCGGCGTGGTGTCCGAGGATAGAAGACCGAGCTTCTTCTCCGGCTTGCCGCGTTGCAGGCCGGGTGCGGTGCCCGGCAGCACGAACGCGCTGATGCCTTTGGCGGGTCGCTCGCCTGGGAGCGCGCTGTCCGTACGGGCTACCACCACGTAGGTGCCGCCTACCGTGCCCTGCGTTATGAACTGCTTGTTGCCAGAGATCCTGAAGCCGCCTTCAACTTCCTCCGCGCGGGTCTGCAGCGAGGCAGCGTCCGAGCCGGCGCCAGGCTCCGTTAGAGCCCAGGCGCCGAGGTGTTCCGCTCGGGCCAGTGCGGGCAGCCACTCGCGCTTCTGCTCCTGGTTGCCGGCGGTGAGGATGTGCCCGGTGCAGAGCGAATTGTGCGACGCCACCGTGAGGCAGAGCGAGCCGTCCACTGCCCCCAACTCCTCGATGATCAAAGCGCTGGTAACGGTGTCCAGACCGGCACCACCGTACTCCTCCGGCACTTGCAGCCCGAAGATGCCCATGGCGCCAAGCTCCTTGACGATGCTGAACGGGAAGGCTCCCGTCTCGTCCCTTGTGACCGCGCCTGGGGCCACCTCCGCGCGGAGGTAATCGCGTAGCGGCCCGAGAACCGCCCGCTGGTCTGCTGTCAGATCGAACCAGGCCGGCTGGCCTGCGTTGGTGGTGTTCATGAGGTCAAGGTAGCGGAAGGGACGCCAGTTCGTGTGTGCTCACCGGCTTCCTGGTACACTCCGCGCCATGCAGGAAGGCTACTGGTTGAGGGGCATAAGGGGCGCCACCACGGTGGAGCGCGACGACGCCGACGAGATCCTCGCTGCCACGCGGGAGCTGCTGGAGGAGATGCTGGAGGTCAACAAGATCGACGATTACGACGTCATCGCCTCCATCTTCTTCACCACCACCCCGGACCTGCACGCCACCTTCCCCGCCGAAGGTGCCCGCGCCCTCGGCATGACCCTGGTGCCGCTCCTCTGCTTCCAGGAGATCCCGGTGGCGGGCCGGCTGCCCAAGTGCATCCGGGTGATGATGCAGGTGAACACCACCAAGAGCCAGAACGAGGTGCGGCACGTTTACCTGCGGGAGGCGCGCTCGTTACGGCCAGACCTCCTGAGCGCCCAATGATCCGCCTCCACTGACCACTGACCCGTCCGGCGGCCGAGCCGCCGCCTGAAGCTCGCAGCGTGTCTCCAACGAGCAGTCTCAGTCTTCGTGCGGCGTGTAGCCGAGCACCAGCGCTTCGCTCAAGTCGTTCAGCATGGACTCGATCCGCGCCTCCCTGATCCGGTAGTACGACCGGTTGCCACGCTTCACGACCTCCACCAGATCCAGGTCGCGCAGCAGGCGCAGATGGCCGCTGGCGGTGGGTTGGCTGACGCCCAGCTGCCTGGCCAGGTCGCCCACCGTCAGCGGGAAGCGGCGCAGGCGGCTGATGAGCACGAGGAGCATCAGTCGCGTGGGATCGGCGAAGGCCTTCAGGTTGGCGGCGAGGTCCTGCACGTGCTGCCGCCGCTCGTGGAAGAGGCGCTCCGACCGGACGCCGAACCCCAGGTAGAGCACACGCCCGATCTCGAACTTGAACCCGCCCGTGGCGGCGAAGTATAGGGGCGCCACGACCAGCCGCGCGTTCTCGCTGCGCAACCGTATGTCCGCCACGGACGTCTCGAGGCTCACGAAATGGTGTGGCGGTAGGCCCTGAAGGATGTCGCCGGTGACGTCTGCGTGCTCCAGCAGCGTGTTGGTGGCGTCCTGGGCGGTCTCCCTGCCCTCGAGTTCCCAGTCCGGTTCGAGGTGAGCCCAGAGACCCCGCAAGGCCCGCTGCAGCGTGTCGGCCATGGCCTTGGACGAGAGGAGTTCGAGGTTGGCGAGCAACTGCTTCCGTAACCGGCCCTCCGTGCTGGTGGGGGCGGGCGGTTTCTCGTGCCCACCGATGTTGAAGGAGTCCAGGTCGCGCAGCATCACGCGCGGCAGGCCGGGCAGGTCTTCCAGGAACCGGTCCGGGGAATCGTCCAACGCGTAGCCCAGCGCCGACGCCATGAGCAGAGGTTCGTAACGCTGCCAGTCCGCCTGTCCGAACGTTTCGCGCGCCTCTTCGAACCAGGCGGGCGGCTCCGCCTCCAACTGCCGCAACCAGGGCAGGGCGGCGCTTATGGCCGCGTTGGCGGGCCCGACCATCCGGTAGAAGGCGTACGCCAACTCCTGAACGGGCGACGGTTTGACGTCGACCCTCCGCTCCTGCGCTGTCAGCTCCGGGGTCGACTGCATCAGCGGGGCGTTCCGAACGGTCGAGGGTGGGGTGCGCCGGTCACGCTTCCCACTCCCGGGTGGGCAGCAGCGAACCGCCGTCCACCGTCGCGTTGGTCACCTTATGCGCCCTCGTGAGCCGCACCTCGAGCAGCGCGTGGTCGTTGGAGCGCGGGCCGATGAGCGACTTGCGCACGAAGTAACCCGCGCCTTCCAGGCTCATCTCACTCGTCTTGGAGAGCCTGACCCTGATGACCTCTCCATTGCGGTCGGTGCGGACCTGACAGAGGAGGAAGTTGCCGTCCTCCCGGAAGCGGGGATCCTGGCGGCGGAACATGCCGAACATGTGGCTATTCTAGCCGTAGCCATGGAACCGGACTCCTACGCAGCACCGATCACGCGCCAACACGCGCTGTGCGGAGCTGCGCGCCATCACGCCTGCGCCCTCCCAGTGCGGCCCCGGGATGCCTGAATGAAGGCGCTGCTTGAAGCTGCGCTGCGAGCCGCCATCTCGGCGGCAGATACCCGCACGGCGCTGCCTCCGTTGCTGCCTGAACCGACTGGAGGCCGACTCCTGGTGGTCGGCGCCGGCAAGGCTGCGGAGCTGATGGCGCAAGCCGTCCACCATCACTACGCGTCCGCCTACCCCGGCAGTCCGGTAACCGGGTTGGTGATCGCCCCACAGCGAGGCCCGGGTGCGGACCAGGGTCTCGCGGCGGCGAGTGACACGGGTGCCATCCGCGTCCTCACGGGGGCACACCCGGTGCCGGACGAGCACGGCGAGCGCGCCACACGAGAACTGATGCAACTGGTGCGCGAGCTTCGACCGGGCGATCGGTTGCTGGTGCTGCTGTCCGGCGGAGGCTCGGCGCTCATGACGGCGCCGGCTCACGTAACGCTGGAACGGAAGGCCGAGCTGACCCGGCACCTGCTCGGCTCGGGGCTCGACATCGGCGACATGAACACCGTGCGCAAGCACCTGTCGCACGTGAAGGGTGGGCGGCTGGCCCTGCTCGCCGCCGAGCGGCAGGTTCCCGTGCTCACGTTGGCCGTCTCGGACGTGGTGGGGGACGACCCCGCCACCATCGCCTCCGGGCCCACGGTGGCCGACCCCAGCACGTACCGGCAGGCGCTCGAACTGGTGCAGCGGCACGCGCCCGGCATGACGGACGTTGAGGCGGTGCTCGAGCGGGGTGCCGCCGGCATGGTGGAGGAGACCCCCAAGCCGGGCGACGGCCGCCTCGCGGCCTCGCGCTACTTCTTGGTGGCCGACCCGGCGGGCAGCCTCATGGCGGCAGGCGACCTGCTGCGCCAGGCCGGCGTGAGCGTAGTCGATCTTGGCGTGGCGGTCGAGGGCGAGGCGCACGAGGTGGGTGCCCAACACGCAGCGCTGCTGTTGAGCCATCTTCAGGCGAGGCCGCCCGCTGCCGGCCCGCTGGCGCTGCTCTCCGGCGGTGAGCTCACAGTGACGCTGCGCGGTCCGGCGGGATGGGGCGGGCCCAACGGAGAGTACGCACTAGGCTTCGCGGCCGCGCTCGGCGTCGGCCCGTTGGTCGCGCACGAGGCTGGTCACCTCGGCACAGTCGTCAGCGGCACGGCGAAGTGGCAGGTGTATTTGCTGGCGGCCGACACGGACGGCGTAGACGGCGGTGGAGCCGGCACCCCGGCTCACTCCGTACCTGCGGCGGGTGCGCTGCTCGGCCCCGACGAGTTCGCCCGCCTGGATCCGGACACGGTAGCAGCGGCCCTCCAGGCCCACAACGCGCACGGTCTGCTACGAGAAGTGGGTGGCCTACTCACCACCGGCCCCACCTTCACCAACGTGAACGATCTGCGGCTGGCGCTGGCGGTTCCAACCGACCGCTGACGTAGTGGTGCCCCGGCGCCGGTTATGCTCCGCCAGCCATGGCCCGCGTTGTTGAAGCCACCACCGCCGCGATAGAAGAGGCCGCCGCACGTCTTCGGCGCGGCGAACTGGTGGCGTTCCCAACGGAGACGGTGTACGGGCTCGGCGCTGCCGCCCGCGACGCGGGCGCAGTCGGGCAGATCTACCAGCTCAAGGGGCGGCCCCGCGGCCACCCGCTCATAGTGCACCTGCCCCGCCCAGACCTGGTGGAGCAGTGGGCGTTCGCACCTGCCGAGGCCGAGGAACTGGCGCACGAGTTCTGGCCGGGACCGCTGACGCTCGTTCTGCGCCGCTCGGACGGCGTGCCGGACGTTGTTACTGGCGGCCAGATAACCGTGGCGCTCCGGATGCCGCGGCACCCCGTGGCCGCCGCACTGCTCGAGGCGTACGGCGACGGCGTAGCCGCCCCGTCCGCCAACCGCTTCGGGCGCATCAGCCCCACCAGCGCCGCCCACGTTGCCGCCGAGTTCGCTGGTGACCTGCTCGTGCTGGACGGCGGGCCAACAGAAGTCGGGCTCGAATCCACGATCCTCGACCTGAGCGACCTGCCCGGTGGGCCGCTGCGGTTGTTGCGGCCCGGCGGCGTGCCCGTGGAAGCCATCGAAGAGTACTTGGGCCGGCACGTGCAGTTGCCGCACGAGTTCGGTGGCGCCGTCCCCCGCGTGTCAGGCAGCCTCGCTAGCCATTACGCCGCCCGTGCGCGCACGGAGCTCGTGGCTCCGGGCCGGCTGACCGCCCGCGCGCTCGAGGAGGGCGGCGCGGTTGCCGTGCTCGCCCTGCAACCGCCACCTGACGGTTTCACGGGGCGCTGGATCCGGCTCGAGGCCGACCCCGTGGCCTACGGACGGGAGCTGTACGCTGCCCTGCGGGAACTCGACGCCGCCGAGCCGGCACTGATCCTGGTGGAGGCCGTGCCTGGCGGGGCCGCCTGGCTGGCCGTGCGGGACAGGTTGGCGAGGGCCACCGCCCGCTGAGAAGAGGGCGGTGGCCCCAGCGTCGCCGAACCGAACCCCAACTAGCCTGGACCCGTTCATGCACTTGCGCGCTTGGCACCCCATTGGCTATACTCGGTAGGTTTCATTCGCCCTCGGCCCGCAGCGCTGGGTCCAGGGCCAGTTTGTCGTGTGCTGCCTTTTCGGCCGTGAACGACGTCAGACCGCCAACCTGCCTGAGTCCTATGTTCGTGGCCTTGTGTCAACCAGTGCCGCGCCGACCGTAGGCGCGAGATCAGAAAGAGGGAGTGATCGTTCTGCCAACCGTGAACCAGCTGCTCCGCAAGGGGCGCCACAAAGTAGCCAAGAAGAGCAAGACGCCGGCGCTCAAGGGTTCGCCCCAGCGCCGTGGGGTCTGCACCGCCGTGAAGACACAGACCCCCAAGAAGCCGAACTCCGCGCTTCGCAAGATCGCCCGTGTCCGCCTCTCCGGCGGCCAGGAAGTCACCGCGTACATCCCGGGCGAGAAGCACAACCTGCAGGAGCACTCCGTGGTGCTCATCCGCGGCGGTCGTGTGAAGGATCTCCCGGGTGTGCGCTACCACATCGTGCGCGGTGCGCTCGACGCCCAGGGCGTCGGTGTTGGCCGTTACGTTCAGCGCAACAAGGGCCGTTCCAAGTACGGCACCAAGAAGCCGAAAGGGAAGTAACCGAACATGGGACGCAGAAGACGCGCTGAGATCCGGCGGTTAGAACCCGACCTGGTCTACTCAGACACCACCGTGACCGCGCTCATCAACAAGCTGATGCGCGACGGCAAGAAGAACGCCTCCAGCCGGATCTTCTACGGCGCCTGCCGCCTGATCCAGGAGCGCAGCGGCCAGGAGCCCCTGAAGGTGTTCCGCCAGGCCCTCGACAACATCAAGCCGCGCATCGAGGTGCGCAGCCGGCGCGTGGGCGGGTCCACCTACCAGGTGCCCGTCGAGGTCATCCCCCGCCGCGCCCAGTCGCTCAGCCTCCGCTGGCTCGTCGCTGCTTGCGACGCGCGCCCCGAGCGCACGGCCGTGGAGCGGGTTGCCGGAGAACTCCTGGACGCCGCCGCCGGTCGCGGTGGTGCCGTCAAGAAGAAGGAGGATGTCGAGCGCATGGCGGAAGCCAACCGCGCCTATGCCCACTACCGCTGGTAACCCTCCGGGTTCCCCCGAGTAGAGCTCGATTCACCCACTGTTATGAGTAAAACGACCACAGCAACCGACCTAAGCAAGACGCGCAACATCGGCATCGCCGCCCACATCGACGCGGGCAAGACGACGCTGACCGAACGTATCCTTTACTTCACCGGCCGCATCCACAAGGTGGGCGAGACCCACGAGGGCGCCGCCCAGATGGACTGGATGGCGCAGGAGCGCGAGCGCGGCATCACCATCACCTCCGCCGTCACGCAGGCGTTCTGGAACGACACGCGCATCAACGTCATCGACACCCCGGGCCACGTCGACTTCACGATGGAAGTCGAACGCTCGATGCGCGTGCTCGACGGCGCCGTCGCCGTTTTCGACGCCAGCCAGGGCGTCGAGCCTCAGTCCGAGACCGTCTGGCGCCAGGCCGACAAGTACCACGTGCCCCGCATCGCCTTCGCCAACAAGATGGATAAGACGGGCGCCAGCTTCCAGCTCGTGCTCGACTCCATGCAGGAGCGGCTCGGAGCTGTGGCCGTGCCGCTGCAGTGGCCCATCGGCGCGGAAGACACCTTCAAGGGCATGCTCGACCTGGTGGAGCAGAAGGCTGTCACCTACCACGACGACCTCGGCCAGAAGATCGAAGTGGCGGACATCCCGGCCGACCTGCAGGACCTGGCCGACGAGAAGCGCGCCATCATGATCGAGCGCCTGGCCGACGTGGACGACGACGTGGCCATGCTCTTCCTCGAGGGCGAAGACGTGCCTGTGGAGCTGCTCCGCAAGGCCATCCGCCGCGCCACCATCGACTTAGACATCTTCCCAGTCGTATGCGGCTCCGCCCTCAAGAACAAGGGCGTGCAGCGGCTCCTGGACGCGGTGGCCTACTACCTGCCGAGCCCGCTCGACATCCCCGCCGTGAAGGGCATCAACCCGGACACGGGCGAGGAAGAAGTGCGTCCGGCGGACGTGAACGCCCCCACCGCTGCGCTGGCGTTCAAGATCGCCACCGACCCGTTCGTGGGACGCCTCGTGTTCGTGCGCGTCTACTCGGGGGCCCTCACCTCGGGCAGCTACGTCTACAACGTCAACAGCCGGCGCCGCGAACGCATCGGCCGCCTCCTCAAGATGCACGCCAATTCCCGCGAGGAAGTGGAGAGCATAGAGGCGGGCAGCCTGGGCGCCGTGGTGGGCCTCAAGGACACCTCCACGGGCGACTCCCTGGTGGACTCCGACAACCCCATCGTCCTCGAGTCCATCGAAGTGCCCGAGCCCGTCATCACCGTGGCCATCGAACCCGCCTCCAAAGCGGACCAGGACAAGCTCACCAACGGCCTCATCAAGCTCACGGAGGAGGACCCCACCTTCCGTGTGGAGACCGACCCGGAGACCGGGCAGACCAAGATCTCCGGCATGGGCGAGCTGCACCTCGACATCATCGTGGACCGCCTGAAGCGTGAGTTCCACGTGAACGCCAACGTTGGCGCCCCGCAGGTCGCCTACCGCGAGACCATCACCACCCCTGTGGACGTGGAAGGCAAGTTCGTGCGTCAGACCGGCGGCCGTGGTCAGTACGGTCACGTGAAGATCAAGGCCGAGCCCCGCGAGCGCGGCAGCGGCAACGAGTTCGAGAACAGCGTCGTGGGCGGCACCGTGCCCAAGGACTTCATCCCCGCCGTACAGAAGGGCGTGGAGGAGGCCATGCAGAGCGGACCGCTCCTCGGTTTCCCCATCGTGGACATGAAGGTCTCGCTCTACGACGGCTCCTACCACGAGGTCGACTCGTCGGAGATGGCCTTCAAGATCGCGGCCTCCATGGCCATCCGCGAAGCCATGAACAAGGGCAACGCCTCCGTTCTTGAGCCGATCATGCGCGTGGAAGCCACCACCCCCGAGCAGTACATGGGCGACGTCATCGGCAGCCTCAACTCGCGTCGCGGTCAGATCCAGGGCATGACCCCACGCGGCAACGCCCAGGTCGTCACCGCCAACGTGCCGCTGGCCGAGATGTTCGGCTACGCCACCGACCTGCGCAGCATGAGCCAGGGCCGCGCCACGTTCGCCATGTTCTTCGACCACTACGAACCAGTGCCCCGCAACGTCCAAGAAGAACTACTCAAGAAGTAAGGCATCCCAAGGGAATCAGGAGATAACGAGAATGGCAAAGGGAGTATTCGAACGCACCAAGCCCCACGTGAACGTGGGCACCATCGGTCACGTCGACCACGGTAAGACCACCACCACCGCCGCCATCACCTTCACCGCGGCCGCCATGGACCCCACCGCTATCACCCAGTCCTACGAGGAGATCGACAAGGCTCCCGAGGAGAAGGCGCGCGGCATCACCATCAACGCTTCGCACGTCGAGTACCAGACCGAAGCTCGCCACTACAGCCACGTAGACACCCCGGGCCACGCCGACTACGTGAAGAACATGATCACGGGTGCGGCGCAGATGGACGGCG
>CAZVTS010000035.1:0-24879 GCA_964630175.1 uncultured bacterium | reverse complement strand
CACCAACCCCAACACGCTGGGCCTGTTCGAGCGCAGCATCCTCGAGATATCCGAGGCCGCCCACGCCGTAGGCGCCCAGCTCTACTACGACGGTGCGAACCTCAACGCCATCATGGGCCGGGCGCGGCCTGGCGACATGGGCTTCGACGTCGTCCACCTGAACCTCCACAAGACGTTCACGACTCCCCATGGCGGCGGCGGCCCGGGCACCGGCCCGGTGGGCGTCAAGGCTCACCTGCTGCCCTTCCTACCTACCCCCGTGGTGGCGCAACGCGCCGGCTCCGAAGGCCCTGAGTTCTACCTGGATTCGGACAAGCCCATGAGCATCGGCCGCATGCGCAGCTTCTACGGCAACTTCGGCAACCTCGTGCGGGCCTACACCTACATCCGCGCGTTAGGTAAGGAGGGCTTGCGGGACGTGAGCGGTTACGCCGTGATGACCGCCAACTACATGCGCATGCGCTTCAAGGAGCTCGGCTTCACCGTGCCGTTCGACAGGGGGAACATGCACGAGTTCGTGGCGCAGCCGCCCGAGGGCCTGCGCACGCTGGACATCGCCAAGGCGCAACTCGATTACGGCATGCATCCCGCCACCGTCTACTTCCCGCTCGTGGTGAAGGAAGCCATGATGGTGGAGCCGACGGAGACGGAATCGCTGGAGACGCTGGACCTCTACATGGACGCCTTGGGCGAGATCCTGCGGCGGGCGGAGGCTGACGACACGTATCTCGCCAACGCTCCATACTCCACCCCCGTGCGGCGCCTAGACGAGGTGAAGGCTGCGCGTCAGCCGGTCCTGAGGCACACCGCCGAGGAGTAACGACTGACCGCGGCGCGCGCACGCCGGCCCAGAACGAACCCAAGCGGAACGCCCCCGGATGCCTATCGGGGGCGTTCCGCGCGCACAGGCGCGCTTTGGCTACCGAGGAGCACACGTTCGGGGCGGGCGACGTTCAACTGCAGCTGTGGTCAGGACCCTGGGGTGCGGGCCGGCCGTCCGTTCGGAACGAGTGCCCGCAACCGCAGTTGCTGCTGGCGTTAGGGTTCTCGACGCTGAAGCCGCCACCCATCATGCTCTCCACGTAATCGAGCTGGGAGCCCCGCAGCAACGGCCAGTTGCGCTCATCGACCACCGAGTGCACGCCGCGATGCTCGAGTAGCCCGCGACGAGAGGACGCCGCCTTGCGGTTCCGTCGCCGCTGCCGGACTCGCCCGCAAGCGGCGCGCTCCCGTCCCGGGAGACCGGGAAGCCTGCAGCCCCCACGGCTAGTGCTATCATGCGCGCCGTCTTATGACGGCCCCGGCTTCCCCAACACGGCCCCTCGGCCGACCCGGACGCCCACTGACGCCAGCTCAAACGATAGTCCTAGCGTTCTTGGGGGCTATCGCTCTCGGTACTCTGCTTCTCTCCCTGCCCGTTGCGCACGAGGAGGGTAAGGACGTCAACTTCCTCCAGGCCCTGTTCACGGCCACCAGCGCCGTCTGCATCACGGGCCTAGCGGTGGTGGACATAGGCAGTACCTTCAACCGCTTCGGCGAGCTCGTCATCCTGCTGCTGATCAAGAGCGGTGGCCTAGGCATACTGAGCCTGGGTGCGCTTCTGGCGCTGACCACGGGCCGGCGGGTCGAGTTCCGGGAGCGGCTGCTCCTCCAGGCCCAATCGGGGCGCCAGCATGTGGGCGGTGTCATGCGCTTCTTTCGCGACCTGCTGCTCTTCACCACCGCCATCGAAGTAGTCGGCGGCGCTCTGCTCTACACGCGCTTCCGTGAGGGTTACCCCGCGGGGGAGGCTGCCTTCCAGGCGCTCTTCCACAGCGTCAGCGCCTTCAACAACGCCGGCCTGGCGCTCTACCCCGATAGCCTCATGCGCTACGCCACCGACCCCCTGGTGAGCCTGGTGGTTGCCGGCCTGCTGGTTACGGGCGGCCTCGGCGTAGCGGTCGTGTTCGAACTCACCAGGCGCCTTAGCGGGCGCGGCGGTCGGGGGCGCCCGAAACTGGGCCTGCACACGCGCGTGGCCCTGACCATGACGGCCCTGCTCATCGTCGTCGGCACGCTCTTCATACTGATCAGCGAGTGGGCCAACCCCGGCACGCTCGGTCCGCTCGCAGCTCCACAGAAGCTGCTGGCGGGTTTCTTCCAGGCCGTTACGCCGCGCACGGCCGGCTTCAACAGCCTCGAGTTCTCGGACATGCACCGCGGTACCCTCATCTTCGTGATGATGCTCATGTTCGTGGGCGCCAACCCGGGCTCCACCGGCGGCGGCATCAAGACCACCACCGCCGCCGTGCTCCTCATCGCTCTCTGGGCCGTGGCCCGTGGACACGGTCGACCGGCCATGTTCAGGCGCCATATCGACGCCGGCCTCATCATCCGCTCCGCCGTCATAGCCACCCTGGCCCTACTTATCATTGGGCTGGTAGTAACCACGCTCAGCTTCACCGAACCGGAACTGAGCGAGCTTCAGATCGCTTTCGAGACCGTTAGCGCCTTCGCAACGGTGGGGCTGTCGCTAGGCGCCACGCCCACCCTGAGCCCCGTTGGCATGTTCCTCATCACCGTCGTCATGGTCATCGGCCGCGTGGGCCTGATAACCTTCGCGCTGGCCGTCGCCAAGCGCCGCCGAGAAGTAAGCATCCGCTACCCCAGTGAGGAACTGATAGTCGGATGACCGTACAGGAGCTCAAATGCGTAAGCGTCAATTCCTGGTAGTGGGCGTAGGCCGCTTCGGTGGCGCCTTGGCCACCGCTCTCCACGCGCAAGGGCACGAGGTAGTGGCCGTAGACCGTAGCGACGAGCGCGTCGAACGGATCATGCAGGACGTGACGCACGGCCTCATCGCTGACGCCACCGACGAGGTGGTGCTGCGCGACCTGGGCGTTGCCAACTTCGACACGGTGGTCATCGCCATCGGAGCCAACTTCGAAGCCAACGTCCTGGCGACCGTGACGGCCAAGAGCCTCGGCGCTAAACGCGTTATCAGCAAGGCGTCTAGTGAGGTGGCAGCGAACGTGCTCATCCGCGTGGGCGCCGACCTCGTCGTCCGCCCCGAACACGACATGGGCCTGCGCCTGGCGCAGCATCTCACCACTCCGGAACTGCTCGACTCCTTCAACCTCGGGGAGGGGCACTCCGTCATCGAGGTGGAGGCCAACGGCAAGCTCCAAGACAGCCTCGCTCACCTGCGCCTCTCCAACCGCTTCCAGGTCCAGGTCATCGCCGTCAACCGGGCTGGCGCGCTCACCCTTAGCCCGGGAGCGGACTTCGTGCTGCAGCGCGGGGACCGCCTGGTAGTCATCGGCAGCAACCTAGCCATCGGCCGGTTCCGCGACTACCTGAGCGACTGAAGCGGGAGGCGGCCCGAAGGGGCAAACGAAGCCGGCACCCCGAAGTGCTCGGAGTGCCGTGCGCGTGGCGGGGGCAGCAGGACTTGAACCCGCGACCTACGGTTTTGGAGACCGCCGCTCTACCAACTGAGCTATACCCCCATGCGTGAACGTCCACGCCCGCTTCAAGGGCGAGGCCGAAGTAAGAGTATAGCAACCGCCCCGAGCCGTGCGCAACGGGACTAGAGGCGGGGGCGCGATCGCGGCCCGTGCCGGCCGGCGTAGAGCGCGGTCCTAAGCCGCGCGCCGGAGTGGTATCCTCACCGCGTGAAGTCGCGCTTTGCAACGCCCGCCTGGGGCGGACTCCTGCAGTGGTGGTTCACCCTTCTAGGCGGCCTGGTGCTGGCCGGACTCGTGCTCCTCGCCAACCCAGCTCGGGCGCAGGCCGGCGGCGGCAACGAGGTGTGGCTGCTATCCATCGACACTGAGATAAACACCGGCACCACGGCGTTCGTGCGCAGCCGCGTGCAGCAGGCGAACCAGGAGCAGCCGCTGGCACTAGTGCTCTACTTAGACACGCCGGGCGGCGCCGTCAGCGCCATGCAGGATATCGTTGGCGTCATCCTGCACGAGGCCAGGGTGCCCACCATAGCCGTGGTCCAGAACGCCTTCAGCGCCGGCGCCCTAATCGCCATGAGCGCCGAACACCTGGCCATGCTGCCGGGTTCGTCCATCGGGGCGGCGCTGCCCATCATGCAGACGCCGACGGGCTTAGCCCAAGTAGATGAGAAGTTCAGCTCTGCCCTGCGTGGTGAGTTCCGCAGCGTGGCCGAGGCGCGCGGGCGTGACCCCAGGGTCGCCGAAGGCATGGTGGACGAACGCATCGAGGTCCCTGGGCTTTCCACCAGCAGCGAACTCATCACCCTCACGGCTCGGCAGGCGGTGGAACACAACATCGCGGACACGGAGGCCGCCAACCTGGAGGCCGCCCTGAGCGCTTTCGGTTACGCCGGCGCGCGCGTCACGCGCCTGGAACCTGGCCTGACGGAACGTTTGGCGGGGCTCCTATCTCGTCCCCTCGTCGCCGCGCTACTGCTCGTGGTGGGAGTGGGCGGCCTGCTCATCGAGCTCTTCTCCCCCGGCTTCGGTATCCCCGGCGCCATAGGGGTGGTGGCACTGGGGGTGTTCGCTGCCGCGGCCTACTTCGCCAATCCCACCGGCATCTTGGACATAGGCATCCTCGTGGCGGGGGTGGTGCTCCTGGCGGTGGAGGTGTTCGTCATCCCGGGCTTCGGGGTGGCTGGTGTGCTCGGCTTGGCCGCCATCGTCATCGCCCTCGTGCGCATCTTCGAGGAGGGCTCCCTCGCCGTTCTCGGCTACGGCGTCCTGTTCGGCGGCGTGCTGCTCGGCGTGCTCCTCTGGATGCTGCCCAACAGTCAACTGGCCGCCGCGCTGCGCCTTTCGGACAGGCTGAGTTCGGGCGGCGGCACGGCGGGCACGGTGCCGCAGATAGACCGCGTGGAGCTACTGGGCAACACCGGCACGGCCCTCACGGACCTGCGCCCAGCGGGCGTGGCCCGCTTCGGGCAGGACCGCGTGGACGTGGTGAGCGAAGGCGATTTCATCTCCGTCGGCAGCGGCCTCATCGTGCTGCGGGTGGAAGGCAGCCGCGTGACCGTGCGCAAAGTGGAGCCGGCTCAGGGAACACCTGGGGCCGGCAACGAATCCAGAGACCGCGACACCGCCGGCACGGCGGACCCCGAGATAGAGACGGCCGACGACGGCCGCAAGGAGGCCTGACTACATGGACATCACTCTGCTGATACTGGCCGGAGCCGTACTCCTCTTCTTCATCATCCTGTTCAACTTCATCCCCATCGGGCTCTGGATATCGGCTGTGGCAGCAGGCGTCAAGGTGAGCCTCTCGTCACTAGTCGCCATGCGGCTACGGCGCGTGCCGCCCAACCAGATCATCCTCCCGCTCATCAAGGCGGACAAGGCGGGCATCGAGGTCAGCCAGAACGGCCTTGAGGCGCACTACTTGGCTGGCGGGAACGTGGACCGCGTGGTGGACGCCCTCATCGCCGCCGACAAGGCGCGCATAGCCCTACCGTTCGACCGCGCAGCCGCCATCGACCTTGCTGGCCGCGACGTACTGGACGCCGTGAAGGTGTCCGTGAACCCGCGTGTCATCCAGACGCCCAACATCAGCGCGGTGGCCAAGGACGGCATCGAGCTCATCGCCATGTCCCGCATCACCGTGAGGGCCAACCTCGAGCGCCTCGTGGGTGGCGCCGGTGAGGAGACCATCATCGCCCGCGTCGGTGAGGGCGTCGTGTCCTCCATCGGCAGCACATCGTCTCACAAGGGCGTGCTCGAGAACCCGGACATCATCTCCAAGACGGTGCTGGCCAAGGGCCTAGATTCCGGGACGGCGTTCGAGATCCTCTCCATCGACATTGCCGACGTCAACGTGGGCCGCAACATCGGCGCGCAGCTCCAGACGGACCAGGCGGAGGCGGACAAGCGCGTGGCGCAGGCCAAGGCCGAGGAACGCCGCGCCATGGCCGTGGCACTGGAGCAGGAGAACAGTGCCCGCGTGGAAGAGATGCGCGCGCGAGTGGTGGAAGCTGAAGCCGAAGTGCCTCGCGCCATAGCGCAGGCGTTCCGCGAGGGCAACTTAGGAATAATGGACTTCTACTCCCTCGAGAACATCAAGTCGGACACGAGCATGCGGGGCAACATCGGCCGGGCCGCCGGTCAAGACGAAGGGTAGGCGGCCGCTTGAGCTTAGAAACGATCCTTGGGATCAGCTTCTTCGTCGTCTTCTTCATACTGCCCGCGCTGACCAAGAAGAAGCAGCCGCCGGAGGGTGAGGCTCCGCCCGAGCGGCCTGGCGGCGACGCCGCGCCGCAGCGTCCGGCCTCACAACCGGCCGCAGGTGGCGCGCAGCCCGCCCGGGCTAGTACCGCCGCCCGACCCGCCCAGGCGCCTGCAGGAACCGCACCGCGTCCCTCGCGGGGCGCCGGGCCGCTCACGGCCGGTTCCATAGAGGACGCGCTAGAGGAGATCCGCGCCCGTGTGCGCGAGGCGCAGGAGCAGGAGAGCGCTGGTCGCACGAACCGCAAGCGGCCCGCTGCCGCGCCCGCCCGGGCTCAGACCACGCCAGGTGGTGCCGGCAAG
This sequence comes from uncultured bacterium, assembly GCA_964630175.1. Classification (GTDB taxonomy): domain Bacteria; phylum Deinococcota; class Deinococci; order Deinococcales; family Trueperaceae; genus JAAYYF01. The sequence goes on along the minus strand of CAZVTS010000035.1, from coordinate 18,370 downwards.
GGAACCAGCTCGGGTGCGGGCAGCCTGGTTTCGGGTGAGGTCCGCCGCATGGCGGAGACCGGTTCGCGCCCGCCCGGAGCGGGCCTTGGCCGGCAGGGCGGCGCGACCGCAAGCGGCTACCCAGGTGCCCAAACCGCTGTGGGATCACTGGGCCGCGAGGGTGTGGCCGCGCCGCTCGAAGTGATACGGCGCCAGCGCCAGAGGGTGCAGCAGGTCGGCGAGGCAGGAACGGCCGCCGCCAACGCTGGTAAGCGTGCGCAGGGTGCCTTACCCCAGACCGCCGCGGCAGCCGCTACACTGAGCGCGCCCGTGCTAGCCACGGACCGGACTTCACTGGTCCAGGGAATGATCTGGCACGTCATACTTTCCGAACCTGCCGCTCTGAAGCGGGTCAGGAGGACGCGATCGCGACATCAATGACCTTGAAGCTCCGCAGCCCCGCGGAGGCCCTGTCTCTCTTCGGTCAGAACGACGAGAACCTCAAACTACTGCGTAGCCGCCTGGGCGCGAAAGTGGTCGCCAGGGGCGACGAGGTCTACCTGAGCGGCGAGCCTGCGCAGGTGGCGCAGGCCGAGAAGACGTTCAGCAACCTGCTTAGGACCATCCGCCAGGGCGGCGAGGTGACCTTGGCGGAGCTAGCCTACGGGGACCTGCCGGCCAGCGACGGGACGGCCGACGCCCCCGCACCGGACGCAGGAACGGCCAACGGCGGTGCCAGCTACCGGCTGCCCGGCCGCACGCGCCCGAAGACGGCGGGCCAGCGCCGCTACGTTAACGCCATAGCCAACAACCCCATAACGTTCGGGCTCGGACCGGCCGGCACGGGCAAGACCTACCTGGCTGTGGCCATGGCCGTCGAGGCGCTGGCGGCCAACCGTGTGAAGCGCATCGTGCTCACCCGACCGGCGGTGGAGGCCGGTGAGCGGCTCGGTTTCCTGCCCGGCGACCTGCAGGCCAAGATCGACCCGTACCTGCGCCCGCTCTACGACGCTCTGCAGGACATGCTGCCCGCCGACAAGGTCGAGAGGCTCATCGAGCAGAGCACCATAGAGGTCGCTCCACTGGCGTTCATGCGGGGCCGCACTCTCAACGACGCCTTCATCATCCTGGACGAAGCGCAGAACACCACGCCAGAGCAGATGAAGATGTTCCTCACGCGCATGGGCTTCAACAGCCGCGTCGTCGTCACCGGCGACACTACCCAGACGGACCTCCCGGACACCGTACAGAGCGGACTGCACGTAGCTCAGCGCATCCTGCAGGGCATCGAGGGCATCTCCTTCCAGACCTTCAGTAAGGCCGACGTGGTGCGCCACCCGCTGGTGGCCCAGATCGTTCTCGCCTATGAGCAACACGGCTAACAAACCCACCAGGCCGCCCACCAGGCGTTTCTGGGTCCTGGTGCTGCTCACGGCCGTCGGCCTCGGGCTCCTCCTGTTCAGCGTCTACGGCACGCGGCAGCGCACGCCCCTGCGGGTCGGGCAACCCAGCCCTCAGACGTTCGTGGCGCCCGTGGCCACGCAGGTGGAGGACCGTATCGCCACGCAGCGTGAGCGCCTGGCCGCGCGCGAGCAGATAGAGACCGTCTACTCGTCCGATCCGCAGATGACGGCGCTCGTGACCGCCAGCATCACCTCCTCAGGGTTGCCGCCAACCGTGGTGGACGAGGTCATCAGCCGCTACCGCGAGCCGGCAGGCATACGCGCCGCCGCCATCCCCGGACTGATAGACGACTTGCTGTCCCTGGCGCCTGCGGACAGGCAGCGCGAAACGAGGCTGGTGCTCGAGAAGCGCCTGCTGGCCACCTCCGTGCCCAACGACCGCCTCACCCAGGCCGCGCGGGACGCAGCCTTCAACGCGGTGGCGCCCGTGCTGCAGTCTCTCGAGGCAGGTCAGGTCATCGTGGAGGAAGGCGAGTTGCTGAGCGAAGACCAGCTGCGCGTGCTCGACTCCCTGGGCCTTTACAGCGCCAGGGCCGAGGCCATCTCGCAGACGGCCTGGATAGTGGCGGGCGTGGTTCTCCTCACGCTCCTGCTGGTGGCGCCACTGGTTCTCATGCGCCGCACCATCCTGGCGCGCCTCACGTTCCGGAAACTGGCTTTCCTGGTCGTGCTCACCCTGCTGGTGCTGCTCCTGCAGCGGATGACGTCGCTGGCCTCGCCGCACTTCCTCTTCGCGCTCATGGCCCCTCTCGTGGTGGCGGCCCTGCTGGGACCGCGCGCCGGCATCCTCGTGGGCGCCTGGATCGCTCTCGCCATGGGAGTGCTCGTGCCGTCCTCCCCCGTCATCGCCCTCGTGGCCACCATGGTGGGCTCCACGAGTGCCGCGCTTGTGGCCGTGGCGTCGCGCAACCGGCTCTGGCTCATCCTCGCCGGCGTGGTGGGCGGCGTGAGCGCAGCGCTAGCCATGTTCGCGCTCGTGCTGGTGGCTGGCGGCATGACCCTCACGGCGGCCGTTACCGGCGCGTTCCTGCTGGCGTCGGGGGGCCTGCTGGCCGGGGTGCTCACGCTCGGCCTGCTGCCCGTGGCGGAGTCCGGCTTCGGGTTCCTCACGGATTTCCGCCTCATCGAGCTCTCCAGCCCCACGCAGCCGGTGCTGCAGCGCCTGATCGCCGAGGCGCCCGGGACCTACCAGCACAGCCTGATCATCTCGAACCTGGTGGAACAGGCAGTCAAGAACGTGGGCGGCAACGCGCTCCTGGCCCGTGTGGGCGCCCTATACCACGACATCGGCAAGATGCGCAGGCCGCACTTCTTCGTGGAGAACCAGTTCACGGGCGAGAACCCGCACGACCGCATCAGCCCCCACCTCTCGTACCTCATAATCACCAGCCACGTGCGCGACGGACTGGAGCTGTTGCGCTCCAACCACATGCCGGAGGAGTTGGAACCTTACGTCGCCGAGCACCACGGCACCACCGTGCTCAGCTACTTCTTCAAGCGCGCCCTCGAACAGGGACAGGTGGAGGAACTCAACTTCCGCTATCCGGGGCCGCGGCCGAGCAGCAAGGAAAGCGCCATCCTCATGTTGGCAGACGCGGTCGAGTCGGCCTCCCGCACGCTTTCCGACCCCTCCCCCTCCAGCATCCGCTCGCTCGTGGACAGGCTCATCCAGCAGAGGCAGCAGGACGGACAACTGGACGGGGCGCCCCTGACGTTCCAGGACCTCGAGGTCATCGCTTCCACCTTCGAGCGCATGCTCACTGCCATCCTGCACCGGCGCATCTCGTACCCCAGCGCAGAGGAAGTGCGGGGCCTGAAGCGCGTCCGGGCCGCTCAATCCGATACTTACAGCGGCCCCGCAGGAGATGCGAAGGCGCCGACGCCAGCCACGAAGGAGGCGCGACCGGCCACCACCGGCAAGTGACGATGGAGCAGATCGAACTCCTCGACGAGACGGGGCGGTACCTACATGCCGAGCACCTGGTGCGCACTCTCGGTGCGTTACTGGACGAGCTTGGGCTCGGTGAGCGCGAACTGACCGTGGTGCTCATGGACGATGCGGGCATCGCGCGCCATAACCTGGCGGACCGCGGTGAGCCCGGCCCGACGGACGTGCTGTCGTACCCCACCGCGGAGCCCGACGATGACGGCTTCCCGCAAGTGCCGCACCTGGGTGACGTGCTCATCAGCGTGGAAACGGCGGCGCGGCAAGCCGAGGAGCACGGTCACTCCCTAGCGGACGAGGTGCTCGTGCTGGCAGCTCACGGCCTCACTCACCTGCGCGGCTTCGATCACCAGACGGAGGCGGAGTGGCGACCGTTCACGGAGGCCCAGGCGCGCGTGCTCGTGCTGGGTGCAGCGGTCGGCCGTGAGTGACCCGCAGCGCGCCGGCAGATCGTTCGGCCGCTCACTGAGCTGGGCCCTGACCGGTGTGCGGCGCACCTACGCCAGCGAGCCGAACTTCAGGCGCGAGCTCGTCATAGGCGCCTTGGCGGTGGCCCTGGCGCTCTGGCTGAGGGCACCACTGGCGCCCATCCTGATCATGTGCGGCCTGGTGCTATCCCTCGAGCTGCTGAACAGCGCCCTCGAAGCTGTGGTGGACCTGGCCAGCCCCCAGCAGCACGACCTGGCTGCCAGGGCGAAGGACGCCGCTGCTGGCGCTGTGCTGGTGGCGGCCCTGGCCGCGGTTGCCGTTGGCCTGGCCGTGCTCGGGCCACCCCTCTGGCAGCGCCTTTTCGGTTGATGACGGCGTAGAGTGTGCCCATGCACCCGCAGGAAGGAACCAGCAGCTCTGCTCCACAGCGGCCGGGCGCCGTTCCCGCCGACCTGTGGCAGGCCGCCGTGTCCGCGTTCGGCAACGCCTACACGCCGTTCTCCGGCTTCCACGTCGGCGCTGCACTGCGCGCTACGGACGGAACCATCTTCGCCGGCGCCAACGTCGAGAACTCGAGCTATGGCCTCGCGCGCTGCGCGGAGCAGTCGGCCGTTCAGGCGCTCGTCACCAGTGGCAGGCGCACGTTCGATCACGTGGTGGTGTTCACGGCCGCCGAGGAGCCTGCATCGCCCTGTGGAGCGTGCCGGCAGATCCTCTTCGAGTTCGCGCCCCACGCGAGAGTGCAACTCGTGAACGAGAGCGGGAAGGTCGTAGAGACCACGGTGGCGGACCTCCTCCCCCTAGGGTTCAGGCTGGCGCCCCGCTACGAGTAGGCGAGCGGTTAGGGCGTCGGCTTAGGCTTCTCACGCGTCGCGGTTATACTCCGCGATGATGATCAGGCGCCGCTCCCATACAACACGAACCCGCACGTTAGTGACGAAGCTGCTCGCGCTGCTCGTCTGTGCCGTAGCCATGCAGGGTGCTGCGTTGGCCCAGACGGCTGCAGGGCCAACACACATCGTCATCCTGCCGTTCGACGCGGAGGGAACCGTGGCCGGCTACCAGCTGGGTCTCCCCTCTGCGCTGCAGCAATCCCTCAACCAGATCCCCGGCGTGTACGTGCCGCCCGTGGGCGACGCCGCGCTGATGGCCAACAAGGCCACCGAAACCGGCCAGGACGTGCAGACGCTGCTGGCTCGCGTGTTCGCTGCTCACGCAGTGATCACGGGGCGCGTCAGCACGGGCGGTAGTGGCGTGATCGTAGAGATCAACGTCACCAGCGGCGGCGCAGTGCAACCCCTGCAAGTGCAGGGCGCCGGCCCCGCCGAAGCCACTGCAGCGGCCGCCGAGGCCATCGCGAAGGCGGTGCGCCCGGACGTTAGCGCCGACGCCCTAGCGAACATGAGGATCGCCGCCGAGCAGACCCCCTCGGTGGCCAGCCTGGGCCCGACCGGACTGGCGGCGTCCGGGCTGCCTGGCGTGCGCGTGGATCAGATGAACACCGCCAGCCAACTCGATCCGAACTCAGCGTGGGTCATAGCGGAGTACGCCCGCACTCTAGCCCTGGCGGGAGCCACCCAGGAGGCCGCCGCTCAGGCGCGGCGCGCAGCGGACCTGGCACCCAACAACGCCGAGGTGCAGGCGATGGTCGGCGTCGTTCTGGAGGCCGCTGGCGACGAGGGGGCCCTGGCCGCCTTCGAGCGTGCGCTCACCGTGAACCCATCCCACTCCGTGGCGCTGGCCGGCCGCGCCGCCGTGAACGCGACCGCGTCCCAGGCCAGCAACGACCCGAGCACCGACCTGGAGGCGGCCATCGCCGCCTACCCGCGCTTCGTGGACGCCTACGTGAGGCTGGCCAACCGTCAGAGCGATCTGCAGCGAGCCATCCAGACGTTGCGCCGCGCCGACAGCTACTCACCTGAATCGGTACTGCTACGCGGCACCGTCATGCAGCGGCTGATCGACTCCGGGGACGCCTCCGGGGCGCTCACTTACCTGCGGCAGGCGGTGGCGGAGCCCCTGGCGCGCTCCGGCTCCATGTACGCTCTCGTGCGCCTGCTGCCTACCTCACTGGCCGCCGGCGCCACCGAGTTGCTCGACGAGGGGCTGGCAGCGTACCCGGACAGCGTCGAACTCCAGCTGGCGCGAGCGGACCTGAGCCTCCAGCAAGGCGACGTGACCGGCGCGATCGCCATCCTGAAGCCGCTTCACGAGGCGAGACCCACCAACGTCGCGGTGGCCAACCTCCTGGCTGTGGCGCAGGCGGAAAGCGGCGACCTGGACGGTGCGCGCGCTACCTTCGAAGGCCTCAGGGACCTGGGCGTGGACGTCGAGGTCGGCCTGGCCGAGCTCTACCTTGCTTCCGGTCGCGCGGCCGGGGCTCTGGAGATCCTCGAGCCGCTGGTAGCCGCCCAACCCGAGGACGCCCACCTGCAGGCTCTCTACGGCACCGCGCTCATGCGTCAGGGGCAACTGGCGGAGGGTGAGCGGGTACTCCAGGGGGCGCTCCAACTCGAGCCCGACAACGCGCTCGCGGCCCGGAGCCTGGAACTGCTCTCCCAACAGCGTGAGCTCACCGGCGGCGACGTGGCGTTCAACGAAGAGGCGGGCCTCGCCTTCCAGCAGGGTCTAGCGAGCTTGGATCAGCACGATTTCTCCGCTGCCGCCCAGGCGTTCGGCCGCTCCCGCGAAGCGCAGGATACGGGCCTTGCAGCGTTCTACCAGGGTTACTCCCGCCAACTGGCCGGTGACACCCGCGCCGCAGCCCAGGATTACCTGGTGGCGCTCGAAGCGTTCCCGGACAGCGACATCGTGCTGAACAACCTGGGTTACGCCCAGATGGAACTGGGGCGCTTCGATCTGGCGCTTGATTACCTGAGGCGCGCCACCGCGGCCAACCCGAACAACGCTCAGGCCCACCTCAACCTGGGGGTGACGTACTACGCTATCCAGCGCTACGAGGACGCCATCGCGGAGTTCGCAGAAGCGGGCAAGCTGGATCCCGGCATCGCCGCCACCACGGAGACACTGATCGAGGACGTGCGGCGGCGCCTGGGCGAGCGGTAAGAGTTCACGTGCGGGCCTGGTTGCTGGCGGCGACTGCGCTGCTGGGCGGGGTACTCCTACAGGGAGCCTGGGCCCAGAGCGGCGACGGCGGCCTCTGGTCCGTGCAGACCGTGGCGCTTAGGGACTTCAGGGAAGCCCAGGAAGCCGCCAGCGCGCTTAGGCGCCAGGGCTTCGACGCGTTCACCGAGTTCGCCATGGACAACGGCCTGCAGTTCGTAAGAGTGCGCGTGGGCTGCTACCTGACGCGGGACGCTGCCGAGATGATGGCGACCGCTTTTCGGGGGCGCATAACGGACGCGGCGGTGGTCGTCGAGGCCACACCCGGTTCACCCGTAGCGGGCTGCGTCCGCGTGGAGATCGGCTTCCTCAAACCTGTCACGTGGGACGAGGTGGAGGCGCTGGGCACTGCGCCCGCGTTCCGGGTGGAGGTGGCAGGCATCCCGGCTCACGTTACGCACGATGGGGAGCGCTGGCGAGTGCTGCAGGAGGGTGAGGAGGTGCCGCCGGTGAACGGGGCGCTGCCCACCGCACGCTTCTCTCAGGCCACGGTGGCCGGCGTGCGCCTCATCAGCCTCGAGGCCCCCGGTGGCCCCGTGCTCCTGTGCCCGGGCGTGCTCGTCAATTCGGTTGGGAGCGTGGCGATATCCGAACAGGTCGACTCGCTGGTTGCGTGTAGCCTTGAGCCCATGGGTGGACGGTGAGCGAAGGCGCGGCGGCTGTTCCGCCCGGGGGCGGGATCTCACGCCGGCAGAGCCGTGAGGCTGCCGAGTGAAGGGCGTGGATCCGTTCAAGGGCCTGGACACGTTCCGCTTGTGGCTCACGCCCGGCATGGGTGTGAAGCGCTACGTGGGCCTGGCTGTGCTTGGCGTGCTCCTGCTCATGCTCGGCGTGGTCGGCTTCTCGCTCTGGCTCTTCGGCGACGAGCGGAGCACCATCTCCGCACCCATCGAAGGCTTCCTTACGAGCTCCAACTGGTACGCCTTCGGGGCCGGCCTCTCGGTGCTGCTGCTCTTCGGCGGCATCGCACTTGCCGCGGTGGCGGTGGCGCGGTTGAACCGCTCCCTCCTCTCCAACTGGCTGGCGCACCCTGGCGACGCGGCGCGGCTACTGAACCGCAAGGTGTTGCTCTCCAAGGGTCCACGTGTGGTGGCCCTCGGGGGCGGCAGCGGGCTCTCGAACCTTCTCCGCGGCCTCAGGGACCACACGTCCAACCTCACGGCCGTGGTGGCGGTCAGCGACAACGGCGGCTCCTCGGGCCGCCTGCGGGCCGAGTACGACATGCCGGCGCCGGGCGACCTGACCGATTGCCTGGCGGCGCTCTCCGACAACGAATCGGAACTCACGCGGCTCCTGCAGTACCGCTTCACGCGTGGCAAGGAGCTGAGCGGTCACACGTTCGGCAACCTCCTCATAACGACCCTCACCGAGATGGAGGGCGACTTCGGTCAGGCGCTCAGGGTCATCAACCAACTGCTGAGCCTCTCGGGCAACGTCTACCCTGCCACGGCCCAACCCGTGAACCTGGTTGTCGTGAAGAGCGGCGGCGTTGAGGTCACCGGTGAGGAGCAACTGAGGCAGGTGCCTGGCGCCGTCGAATCGCTGCGTATCGAGCCAAGCGCGCCGGAGGGGCTGCCCGAGGTGTCCAGCGCTCTGTTGGCGGCCGACCTTGTGGTGCTGGGTCCCGGCAGCCTCTTCTCCAGCACCATGCCACCCATGCTGGTGCCCTCCATCCGCGACGCCCTGAACCGCTCCCCTGCCAAGCTGGTGTACGTTGCCAACATCATGACTGAGGTGGGCGAGACGGACGGGTTCGACGCTTACCAGCACGTGGAGGCCCTGCAGCGCCACGGCGTGCGGGCGCCGGACGTGGTGCTCGTGAACAGCGCCGCCATCGATCCGGAACGCATGCGGAACTACGTGTCCGAGGGCGCCCAGATGGTGGACGTGGCCGAGCACCGCTTCCACGAAGCGGGCATCGAGCTGAAGCGGGTGCCCATGCTCGGCAGTGGCGAATATGCTCAGCACGATTCGGGTGTGCTGGCTCGGGTGCTGGTGGCGCTGGCGGACCCCAACAGCGGTAAGGTAGCGCAGGCGCAACCCGCGCCGGAGGCAGCCCAGCCGTGAACCTTGCGACACTCCTCGCCCTGCTCAGCCTGACCCTCGCCGACCCCACTGGAGACGCCATCGGTGATGGCACTCTCGACCCTCCCACGTCGCCCGTGTACGCCAACGTGGCGATGTTCGACCTGCAGGGTGTGGAACTGGACGTTGCTGAGGACGGCTCGGCGGTGCTGCGCGTGTCCCTCGGTGCTCTGGGCGCAGCCGTGACGGGCGGAGGCGACGGCTCGCTGGGTGCCGCCGGGTCCGCCATGGAACCTCTGGACGAGGCCTTCGAGAGTGAGAGCCTCCGCCTCGAGGAGGCCGGACAGTTCGACATCAGCGGCATGCTGGCCGTCGTGGACGTGTACCTGGATACAGGCGAGGGCGGTGCGGAGCAGACCCTTAACGGTCCCAACATGCTGCTACCAGCCGGTTCCGGGTGGCATTACGCGGTGCGGGTATCGGCTGAAGGAGCTTGGGGCGTCACTTACGTGGGCGGCGGTGTCTCGCCGCCCTCTGCCCTGCCGGAGCCCGAGGAGCCGCGCCCTGATGGCGAGGAGGGCGGCCCGCCGGAACCCGAGCCGCAGACCCTGAGCTACGTGCCTCTCCCCACCGAACGGAGCGGCAACGAGTTGGCGCTGAGCCTGCCGTGGACGCTCGATCCGACTGCTACCGTGGACGTTTTCGCCATGACCGGCGTGCACGACCCGTTCTCTCCCAGCGGCTGGCGACAGATCAGCCCCACACCCTCGCCATGGGCGTTCTCCGGTGGCGAACAGATCGTGCCGGTTATAGACCTCCTGGCCCGTGACCCAGCTGCACAGTCCGCCGCGCTAAGGAGCGGGGTGCTGCCGCGACCGGACCGTGGCGGTGGGCTCGCTCTGCCGCGGTCGCCCTGGTTGTGGCTCATGGTGGCTGGCGTCGCCGTGGCGCTGGTGGGGTTGGTGCTCCGCGGCCGCGTTGCCAGGCCCGCTGCGGCTCCACCCGAGGCTCCCGGGACAGGCGCGGACGAGGGCGACTCTGACGCCGTGGAAGTGGTTCCGGAGTCGGACGACGACGTGGACGTGCTCGCCACACTGATCCCGTTCGATGATGACGAAGACGATGACGAACATGGTGAGCAACTCGACGCGGTTGTAGAAGCGGACGGCGCTGGCGAGCCGGCAGCGGTGACCCAACTCGAAGCCTCTCCGGAAGACGAGGAGGGCGCCCAGTTACTGACGACGGAGGAGGAGCCGGAACCCGAGCCTGTTGCCGAGGCTGGAGGCGAGGCGCTGCTGGACCGCGGCACCCCGGTCCTGGACCAGACACCGCCCGCAGAGCGGAGAAGCGACGCCACGTTCAGCACCGCCGTGGACGAGAGCTACCTGCAAGTCGGGAGTGAGGCTGACGACCAACTCTACGTGGAGGAGCTCCCAGAGGACCTGGAGAGCTTCTGGCACCCGGCCTCGCGCGCTCGCAAGACGCTCGTGGAGCTAGTACCTGACCTTGGAACGGAAGCGCCGGAGGAGGCCGAGGGCGGGACCGAGGATGAGGCTGGAACGGCTTGAAGCCGTGAAGCGTGAGGTCAGTCGCCGAGCCCGTAGCTGGGCGTGAGGGCGGGCGTGCCCATGCGCTCGACGACCGCACCGAGCAGCCTGAGGCGTTCGGTCAGGTCTGCGTAACCGCGGTCCACGTAGACCATGCCACCCACCTCGGAGGGTCCCTCGGCTGCCAGGGCGCCCACGATGAGGGCTCCCCCGGCGCGGATGTCCGCTGCGTGCATGGCGGCGCCCCTGAGCCGGCCGCCTCTGATCTCCAACTCGTTATCGTCCAGCACCATGCGGGCGCCCGTGTGCACCAGTTCGTCCACGTGGGTGAAGCGGTCGGTGTAAACGTGATCGCGGACCCGGCTGAGGCCCGGGATGGTGGCCAGGTAGGCAGTGAAGGGAGCCTGCAGGTCGGTGGGCACGCCGGGGAACACTTCGGCGTCGATGTCAGTGGGGTGCAGCGGTCCGCTGGCGTCTATGCTGAGCCAATCGCTCCCGAGCTGAACCTTCACGCCGGTGGCTTCGAGGGCCTCGAGTACTGCGCGCAGGTTGCGCGGTTCCAAGTCCGTCAGCTTGAGTGTGCCGCGAGTGGCGGCCACCGCCAGCAGGTAGGTGCCTGCCTCGATGCGGTCTGCGATGGGCCGGTAGGTGACGCCACGAAGCCGATTCACTCCGCGCACGACGATGGTGGGCGTGCCCGCACCCTGCACGTCGGCCCCCATGGCGTTCAGCATGTTGGCCAGATCGGGCACCTCCGGTTCCAGGGCAGCGTTCTCTATGACGACCTCGCCGGCTCCCAGCGCGGTGGCGAGCAGCACGTTCTGCGTGCCGCCCACGGTTGGCGCCTCGAAGCGGACGGTGCCATGGAGCTGGCTGGAGCGGTGTGCGTAGAAATCGCCCTCGTCTTCGTCGATGGTGGCGCCGAGCGCTTCGAAGGCGGCCAGGTGCCGGTCCACCGGGCGGGGACCGAAGGCGCAGCCACCGGGCATGGACACGCGCGCCTCGCCGGTGCGGGCGAGCAGCGCTCCCATGATGACGAAGCTGGCGCGCATCTTGCTCACCAGGGAGTAAGGGGCGTGATGGCCGCTCAGGTTATCGGCGTGGAGGTGGAGGTCCGTGCCCTGCCAACTCGTCTTCACACCCACGTGCCGCAGGATCTCTTCGCTCACGAGCACGTCGGAGAGGCGCGGAACGTCTTCAAGCACCACGGGTTCGTCGGTGAGCAGCGCCGCCAGCATGAGGTAAAGAGCAGAGTTCTTGGCGCGGTTCACGGGCAGCTCACCGTTCAGAGGTACGCCTCCGTTGATGAGCAGCACGTCGTGGTTGTCGTTCATCTGGGCTCCCTCTGGAGAGTACCGGGCACGGTCCGGTTCGTTGCGTGAAGGATACCGGCGGCGGCTGGCCGCACGGTGAGGAAGATGTTGCATTCCGCTACAGGTGCATGATGAGTAACTTACACATCGTCCTCTGTGCTAGTGTATGGGGGCTCATGACAAGTGTCAAGCGCATGCACATGAGTGGTAACATACGGCTATCACGCCAACCCGGCCGCCATGGCGGTCAACCGGAACGCCGCGCCTGACGACGGAAGGAGCCACGGTGCCAAAGCGCGAGAAGAGTAAGCGCCTGCAGGTAGTCATCACCGAGGAGCAGGACTCGCTACTTACCAAGACGGCTTACCAACTCTCCAACACCGAGAGGTTGGTCTCGAAGTCGGAGGTCGTGCGCCTGGGCATCGAGATGCTCAACCGCGCCGTGGAAGACGGGGAGATAGACCCCGATATCCTCAAGACCCTGTACGACGGCTAGCCGCCGGCTCCTATGTTCGAGATCGGGGAGCTGGTCGACGACCGCTACGAGGTGCTGGGCCCGCTCGGAGTGGGTGGCATGGCGCACGTGTTCCGGGCGCGCGACACGCACCTGGAGCGCACCGTTGCCCTCAAGGTGCTCAGGCCCCACCTCACGGAGGCCGACAGCGAGCGTTTCAGGCGCGAGATCCGTGCCCTTGCGCGCCTCAACCACCGCGGCATCGTGGCCATCTACGACCTCGGCTTGGGTGAGAGCGTCTACTTCGCCATGGAACTCATCGAGGGCGGCCCCATCACCGACCTGGGGCCCTACGAACCCGATCCGGACAGCGTGGATCGCCTGCTCGGCGCGGCCATCACGGTAGCCGAGGCACTCGGCTACGTGCACCGCCTCGGCATGGTGCACCGCGACCTGACGCCCCGCAACATCCTCGTCACCGGCCAGGGCACCCCGAAGGTGATGGACTTCGGCCTCGTGCAGCTCACGGAGACGTCCAAGGCGCTGACGCGCACGGGCTTCACGCTGGGCACCCCGCAGTACATGGCCCCCGAGCAGGCCACGGGCGAACCCACGGGCGCCGCCACGGACCTCTACGCGTTCGGTGCCGTGCTCTACCGCACCACGACTGGGGTGGCCGCCTTCGACGCAGACAACGACCAGGCGGTGCTGTACCAGCACGTTTACGGACAGGTCACGCCGCCGCGCGACATAAACCCGCAGATACCGGTGGCCCTCGAACGCCTCATCCTCAGGCTCCTGCAGAAGGACCCGAGCCACAGGCCTACCTCCGGGTGGGCCGTTGCAGATGCCCTGAGGGCGGTGCGCCAGGGGGCGCTGGAGCGCGCCACCCAGGTGCCACTGGCGGGTCCAGGCCGCACGGGAAGCTATCCCGCCGGACCCCCCAACGCCACAGCGCTCGTCCGGCGCTGGTCGGTGGCCCTGGACGAGGGGCCGCAGTTCCCGTCGGGCCTGGCAGGCTCCAACGGCTTCCTGCTGTGCGGCCTGCGCTCGGACGCGCTGGCCGTCATGCGGCCAGCCGACGGCGGCGTGCAGGCCGTGTTCGACCTGCATGACGAATCGAGCCAGCCGCCCGTGGCGGTGGGTGAACGCCTCTTCCTCACGAGCCGCGACGGTAGCCTGCGGGCGCTCATGTGGCCCCAGGGCGAGCTGGCCTGGCAGCGCCTGGAGGCCGACGTGGTGGGCATCGCACCCGTGGGAGACGACCTCGTGGTGGCCAAGGGCGCGGCGCTCGCGCGCCTGAGCGGCGCGGACGGCGAGGAGCAGTGGCTCACTCCCCTGTCCGCCGCTGCCGCCACCGCGCCCACCGTGCACGGCGGCTACGCCTTCGTACCCACGCAAGATGGCTGGCTGCACGCTGTGCGGCTCCAGGGCGGGGGGCACGCCTTCAAGGTGGAGGTGGGGCAACTGGCTGCTGCCCCGTCGGCCGCGCAGGGCGTGCTGCTCATCCCGGCACGCAGCGGCGAGGTGCACGCGTTCGACATAGAGAAGCGCGAGGTCATGTGGAGCTACGACCTCGAGGGCGAACAGTGGAGCACGCCCGTGGTGTGGCGCGAGTACGTGTACGTTGCCTCGTGGGGCCAGCGCCTGCACGCGCTCGCGCTCAAGAGTGGCGACGACGTGTGGACGCGGCCGCTACCGGCCCCCGTCACCGCAACACCGGTGATAGCGGCGGGCAACCTCTACGTGGCCACCGAAGGGGGCGACCTCATAGTGCTGGACGCCCGCAACGGCCGCGTGCTGCACACGGACAAGGTGGCCAACGCCGCCGTTCAGGCGAGCCCCCTGCCGCTGGGCGACGGAGTGGTGGTAGCTGCCCTGGACGGCACCATCGTGGCCTACGCGTAGGGCCGCGACCCGGTTACCCCGGCCGCGGCCCTCCCGTCACGTGAAGTAGGCAGGTCAGACAGCCATGGTCATGCTGCGCGATTCGGCCTTGGAGCGTCCCAGGCCAGCCGCCAGCTTGTTCATGACGTCCACGTAAGCCAGCACGGAGGACTGCACGACGTCCGTAGAGATGGCGCGGCCGTACAGCGTCTGGTCGCCGGCGCTCACGCGGATGGTGACCTCACCCAGCGCGTCCGTGCCGCTGCCGATGGCCTTCAGGTCGTAGCTCTCCAGCGTGAAGGGAACGGGCGTGAGGGTCCGCAGCGCGGAGTAGGCGGCGTCCACCGGGCCCGAGCCCGTGGCGCTGGCCTCAAGCACCTCGTCCGGGGTCCTAAGGCGCACGAGGGCCTGCGGGGTGATGCCGCCGCTGCCGGACTGGAACTGGATGTGCTCCAGCTTGAACGTCTCCTCCACCTTTACCAGTTGGTTCTCCACCAGCGCGCGCAGGTCCTCGGTGGTGACGCTCTGCTTCACGTCCGCCAGCTCCTTGAACTGCTTGAAGAGCACGTCGAGCTGCTCCTTGGTGGTCTCGTAACCGAGCTCCTCCAGGCGCTGCCGGAAGGCGTTGCGGCCCGAGTGCTTGCCCATCACGAGCACGCCGGCCTCGCGACCCACGAGCTCGGCGTTCATGATCTCGTACGTGCCCTTGTGCTTGATCACGCCGTCCTGGTGGATGCCGGCCTCGTGCGCGAAGGCGTTCTCGCCCACGATGGCCTTGTTGGCCTGCACCATCATGCCCGTGTAGCGCGACACGAGGCGCGACGCGCGGTAGAGCTCGCGCGTGTTGATGCCGATGTCGTGGCCGTAATGGTCGCGGCGGGTGTAGAGCGCCATGGCCACCTCTTCCAGCGAGGTGTTGCCGGCGCGCTCACCGATGCCGTTGATGGTGACCTCCCCCTGCGTGGCGCCGTTCTCCACCGCCGCCAGGGTGTTGGCCGTGGCCATGCCCAGGTCGTTATGGCAGTGCGTGCTTATGGTCACGCCGTGCGCTTCGGGCACCTGCTCGAAGATGTTGCGGATGAGGGCGCCGTAATCCTGGGGCGTGCCGTAGCCGGTGGTGTCCGGGATGTTGACCGTGGTGGCGCCGGCCTTGATGGCGGTGCGCACCAGCTCGTAGACGTATTCGGGATCGGCACGCATGCAGTCCTGCGCCGAGAACTCCACGTCGTCCGTGAAGGTCTTGGCCAGCCTCACCATCTCGTCCGAGATGGCCAGCACTTCCTCGCGCGTCTTGCGGAGCATGTACTCGAGCTGGATGTCGGAGGCGCTTGTGAAGATGTGGATGCGCCCCTTCTTGCCCGCCGGCGCTATGGCTTCGGCCGCGCGCTCGATGTCTGCTCTATGGGTGCGGGCCAGCGCCGCGATGACGGGGCCCTTCACCTGCCTGGCGATCTCGAACACGCACTCGAAGTCGCCCTGGGAGGTGATGGGGAACCCGGCCTCGATGATGTCGACGTTCAGGCGCGCCAGCGTATGCGCGATCTCGAGCTTCTGCTGCGTGTTGAGAGCCACACCAGGGCTCTGCTCTCCGTCGCGCAGGGTGGTATCGAAGAACTTGATGTAGGCCACGTGACTTCTCCTGTGGGTGGTCGCTCAGCGGACCAGGAACTAGGACTTGGGCCCCGAGATGAACGGCATCATCTTGCGCAGGCGCGCGCCGGTCTGCGCCAGCAGATGCGCCTCGGTGTTCTTGCGGCCGGCCTTCAGGCGCGGCTGCCCGGTGAGGTTCTCGGCCAGGAAGTCCTTGGCGAACTCACCGCTCTGGATCTCGGCCAGCACCTTCCTCATCTCCGCCTTGGTGGCGTCGGTGACGATGCGGGGGCCCGTGCGGTAGTCGCCGTACTCGGCCGTGTTCGAAACGGAGTAGCGCATGCGCTCCATGCCGCCCTCGTAGATGAGATCCACGATGAGCTTCATCTCGTGCAGGCACTCGAAGTAGGCGATCTCCGGGTCGTAGCCCGCTTCCACCAGGGTCTCGAAGCCGGCCTGCATGAGGGCGGTGACGCCGCCGCAGAGCACGGCCTGCTCACCGAACAGGTCCGTTTCCGTCTCCTCCTGGAAGGTCGTCTCCAGCACGCCGGCGCGCGCGCCACCGATGGCCTTGGCGTACGCCAGCCCTAAGTTGCGCGCGTTGCCGGTGGCGTCCTGATGGATGGCCAACAGGCACGGCACGCCGGCGCCCTGCGTGTAAACGCGGCGCACGAGGTGGCCAGGGCCCTTGGGCGCCACCATGAACACGTCCACGTCCACGGGCGGCACGACCTGACCGAAGTGGATGTTGAAGCCGTGAGCGAACAGGAGGGCGTTGCCGGCCTCAAGGTTGGGCCTGATGTCCGCCTCGAACACGCTCTTCTGCACCTCGTCGGGCAGAAGGATCATCACTAGGTCGCCCGCCTTGGCGGCTTCGGCTACCTCCATCACCTTCAGGCCGGCGGCCTCAGCCTCCGCCCACGAGGCGGAGCCGCGGCGCAGACCCACCACCACGTTCACACCCGACTCGTGGGCGTTGAGAGCGTGGGCGTGGCCCTGGCTGCCGTAACCGATGACGGCTACGGTCTTGCCGCTGAGGTGGCCTAAGTTGGCGTCGTCGTCGTAATAGATGTTTGCCATTTGGTGTTCGGGTCTCCTAGTTGGCGCGGCTGCTGGCCGCTGAGTTGAGGTCGGTTTCGGTCTGAGGGTTCACGCCGGGCTCCGGCGCGTCCAGGGCGGTGCGGCCGAGCGCAACGCGCCCGGTGCGGATGAGTTCGACGATGCCGAAGGGGCGCATCTGCTCGATGAAGGCGTCGATCTTGCCCTCGTCGCCGGTGACCTCGAAGATCAGGGCCGTGCGCGCCACGTCCACGATGCGAGCCCGGAAGTCCTGCGCCACCTGGCGGATCTCCACGCGCTCCTCCGGGTTGCCCACCCTCACCTTGATGAGCATGAGCTCCCGGTCCACGTACTTGGCCACGGAGTGATCGATGACCTCGATGACGTCGAGCAGCTTCTTGAGCTGCTTCTGCACTTGTTCCACCGTGGGGTCGTCGCCCACGACCACGAACGTGGTGCGGCTGAGCCCCGGCTTCTCCGACTGCGCCACGGAGAGCGATTCGATGTTGAAGCCGCGCCGCGCTATGAGGCTGGCAACGCGCACGAGAACGCCCGGACGGTCGCGCACCGTGACGCTGATGACGTGACGGTTCACGCCTCCACCACTTCACGGTCGGCGGGCTTATCCGCCTGCTCCTCGGGCCCCTGGTCGCCGAGCAGCGCCTGGTCTATGCCGGCGCCAGCAGGCACCATGGGGAACACCTTCTCGGCTTCGTACACGAAGAAGTTGAGGAGCACGGGCTTCTTGCTGGCCAGCGCCTCGTCGATGCGCTTCTTGGCGTCCTCGCGGTCGAACACGTTGTGGCCCTCGATGCCGTACGCCTCGGCCACCTTCGCGAAGTCGGGGTTGGAGTCGGCCAGGTAGATCTCGCTGTAACGCTGCGCGTGGAACAGCTCCTGCCACTGCCGCACCATGCCGAGCACGCCGTTGTTGAGGATGGCGATGACCACCGGCACCTGGAGCTTGTACAGCGTGGCGAGCTCCTGGATGTTCATCTGGAGGGAGCCGTCGCCGGCCACGCACACCACCGTCTCGCCGGGACGCGCCACGGCGGCGCCGATGGCTGCGGGGAGACCGAACCCCATGGTGCCCAGGCCGCCCGAAGTGATGAACGAGCGGGGCTTCGTGGTGGGGAACAGCCGCGCAGCGAACATCTGGTGCTGCCCGACCTCCGTCGCGACGATGCCGGCGCCCGCGGTCGCCTCGCGCAACATCCCCAGGATGTCCTGCGAAACGAGCGGCTTGTCCATCTTGTACTTCTCCGGGTACTGCTCTTTCCAGCCCGCGAGCGTGTCCCGCCATGGCTGGATGTCCAGGTGGTCGAGCTTGGCCGCCAGGCGGGGCAACACGTCTCTCACGTCGCCGTGAACGGGCACGTGCGCCTTGACCAGCTTGCTTATCTCAGCCGGGTCGATGTCGATGTGCACGATGGTGGCGTTGGGCGCGAAGCGGCTGAGCTTGCCTGTCACGCGGTCGTCGAAGCGCATGCCGGCCGCCAGTATCAGGTCGCAGTGGCTGATGGCCTTGTTGGCCGTCACCGTGCCGTGCATGCCGG
>CAZVTS010000034.1:0-26910 GCA_964630175.1 uncultured bacterium | reverse complement strand
AAGTTCGAGATGCTCTGGGCCGGCGGCGCCGGCGCCATGCAGTCGTTCGCGAACCGGCTGAGCCAGGACGAGATGCTGCAGGTGCTCGCGTACATCCACTCGCTGGCGGAAGCGGCGGGCGAGTAGGTTCAACTCGGCATAGCAGCGGGTTCCCCCTGGGGAAGAAGGGCGCACGGTGGCGCCCTCCCTCACCAAGGGGAATTACGCGCTCAGGGCAAGTCTGGGAACGTGAGCAGATCGCCGAACTCCAGTACCGGCATCTCCTCGCGGTCGAGGAAAGTGAGCAGCAGGTTCTCGGCCACGAGGGTCCCGGTGAGCTCGTCCACATCTACGGCGCCGGTGATCAGGACGTACTTCTCGCCCACGCCCAGCCGGGCACCTTCGAACGTGAACTCGGCGGGCTGCATGAAGTCGTTGCCTTCGAACGTTACGGCCCACTCGAAGCCAAGGCCGAGGCCGGTCGACGGGGAGCCGACCCAGAGTTCCACCGAACCGTCCAACGGACCCTCGAGGTCGTTCAGCTGGCAGGAGTCCGCGTCGCGCATCACCGCGCCGGCCGTGAGGTTCGCGGACGCGGAGAACGGCACGGTGAGCGAGCCGCTGGAGACACTGCCCGCTACGCTCAGGGCTAGCGCAGCGTCCGACGAGTGGTCGAACTCGAAGCTGTCGAGCTGCACCTCTTGGCCGCCGTGCCTGAAGAACCCGGAGGCGCTTACGGTGCGGTACTCCACCAACGGGCCGCAGGTCGTGTTGGCCAGGGTCTGCGTGAAGTCGAGGTTCAGCAGTTCGGTTGCGCCCTGCCTGAAGCTCACAAGCGCCTTGCCGGGCACGTCCATCTCTATGTCTACGAGGCCATACGGGGTGATCAGCGGAAGGGAGTGGACCTCGTGGTCGTACGTCCTGGCCCGCGTAACGTCCTGCCAATCCACCCTGAGCTCCACGGTCTCGCCCGTTCCGGTGTGGGGCCAGCTGAACGACAGGGAGGTGGCGGCCTCCTCGTACTCGAAGGACCCGGCGTCAACGTCCCAGGTGAACGTTCCCGTGGCGAGCCGCAGGTTGGTCGGGTAGTAGCTCTCGTCGTATTCGTAGAACTGCAGGTTGACGGCAGGGAAGGTCTGGACCATCAGCGGGCTTTCGAGCCCGCAGTCGAACGTGCTGCAAGTGGGCACGCCCGGATCCTGAATGAGCGCGTTACTGCCGAAGCCCGCGATGATGGACACCACGTCCGACATCAGCGTGTTCGCAGCCGTGACCGTTTCGTTCACCGTGGCCAGGGTCGCTCCCGGGGGTGGGTCGTCATCACCGCCTCCGTTCCCGGTGTCGTTGCTGCAGCTGATCAGTAACGCCGCCAGCGTCAGTATCGCGAAGAGGAGTACCGAACGTGCTTTCATCTTGGGCCCCCTTTCAGGCCATGCTTCACTTGGGTGCTAGGTAGAGAACGGAGTTGCCTGCGGTCAGAAGCGTTCGCAGCCTCAAGGGCGGACCGGGTTGGTGGCCGAAGACGACCTCTTGTGGGCGAACGCGCAGAGTGAGGGTGGTTTCCACGGTGACCTGTGCCAGAGGGCGCAGCCAGTGGGGCGGTATGGCCGGCAGATCGGCGGCCGCGAGCGCGAAGCTGAAGAGGTTGTTCGACTTCGCGTCGCCTTCCAGCGTGAAAGCGCATGTGGGCTGGGAGCATGGACCGCGCACCAGGCGCTGGTTCACCGGAACGAGCTTGGAGAACTCAACGGCCCCGTCGTTGTTGTAGACCCGCACGCGCCAGACGGCATGCTCGACGACGAGCACCTCTGGCAGTTCCAGTGGCGACCCCAGGTCTGCTCCCGTCTCTTGCGAGACGAGCCACGTACCCTGAGTGCCCACCGACACCCGGAGCGACCGGATGCTCGAGGGTGAGAAGGGCACTACGAGGGGCATCTTGAACCCCGTCCACCAAGTGCGCTCGGCATCGGCCCAATCGTCGATCACGCCGTTGACCAGCAGACCTTCCGCGCTCAGCAGGTCACCAACGTCCAGCACCCTCAAGGACTGGGACGAGCAGCTTGTTAGCGCCACGAGCGTGAGCAGGACGCCAAGGGTGACTGACACTCTCATGTTGTTGAAGCGTGGTGCCTGATGCTGCACGGTCGATCCGCTCCCCCAAGGCGGTGCGCGAAACGGTGAGGGGTTGGAGAGCGAAGCTAGCTCCAACGACCGATAGTTCCCGCGCTTGTTGCTTGCTTGTAATGGAGCCTAGCATGCGGGGTCGCAGCCGCCCCACCGCACCTGCAGACACGTTGAAGAACGGCGCCATGGGCAGTAGCCGGCTGAGTTCAGCCGGGCGCGACGATCAGCAGCGCAGCGATGAGCACCAGCCCCGCGTAAACGTACCTGTGGAACGCCTCCGGCTCGAGGCGCTGGTTGAGGCGCCTGCCGAGCAGTATCGCCACCACGCAGCCGGGGAGCGAGTAGAGGGTGTACCAGAGCGCTTCGGGCGACCATAGTCCGGCGAACCAGTACCCCGCTGCGATGACGAGGGAGGCCGGCAGGAAGAACCCCTGCAGGGAAGCGCGGAACACCGTTGGGGTCCACCTACGGAGCGTGCCGTACAGCACGACGGGAGGGCCGTTCATTCCGTAGGCGCCCCCGAGGACGCCGGCCGCCACCCCGAACGCCCATTGCCATCTGGCGCTTATCTGAACGGCCCGCCGCGTGCCGAAGAGCGAGTAGATGGCGAAGAGGAGGATGACGGCGCCTAAGAGCCTCTTGATGACGCCCTCGGGAGCGAACATGAGGAGGAGGATCCCCAGTGGCGTGCCTAGCAGGGAGTAGAACAGCAAGCCGGCGACCTGGCGGATCTGCACGTCTCGCCTGTCCTGAACCACGATCATGCCGCCCAGCAGGATGGAAACCAGGATCGTCAGGGGAGCCACGACCTCGGCGGGGAGGAACAGGAGCAGCAGGGGAACGGCGAGCAGCGCCTCCCCGAAGCCGAACGCCGACGCCGCGAACGTGGCTAGCACAACGATGGTTACGGTTAGGGCTACTGTCATGGGTAGGGAAGGCTCAAGGCGACTCTGCCCTCCGGGGCTACGAGGATTCTACTCGGCAGGTAGGAGCGGCCTTTGAGGCGCGGCGAACCCAGCCTCCGCCCCACGTTTAAGTAGTTCTAAACCGGGCGTTGCCTAGACTCCCCACATGAGAAACGCTCGGTTCGCCGCCATCCGGACAAGCCTGTTCGTCCTCCTTCTCGCCACCGTCGTCACCGCCGCGGCGCAGCACCCGCTGGCCGGCAGTTGGCTCGAGACCCAGATCGGGTTCGTGGTCACCTTCGAGGAGGGGCCGGGCGGTCAGCTCGCCGGCACTCTCACTGGCCAGGCGGGTCCCATGCCCCTCAACCTCATGACGGGCCCGAACAACGTGCAGGGCACGTTCCAGATCGACGGCACGCCGCTCGGGTTCGCGGCCGAGCTGCAACCGGACGGCGCCACGCTCATGATCTGGCTGTTCGAGGTGGACTTCGCGGGGCAGGCCGTGCCCGGCACGTACGAGCAGTACGTCGCCTTCCGGCAGTCCATGCCCTCGGCGCCAGGCGGCTTCCCGGCCCAGCCGCCCGTGGCCACGCCGCCCGCGCCCGCCAGCCCAACTACGCCTCCCGGCTTCCCGCCGGCGCCATCGGCCCCCACCGGCACGCTCCCGGCCACGCCGCCAAGCGGCGCCCCGGCCCAGCCGGGGTTCCCGGCCACTCAACCCGGCGCCCCCGCCACGCAGCCCGGTTTCCCCGCGGCGCAGCCGCAGCAGGCCGATATCGTCGGCAGCTGGCGCCTCGTGGAGCAGTTCGATGACGGCACGCAGTACTTCATCGACTTCCTGTACGCCCCGAACGGTTCATGGCGCATGGTCATCGTGATCGGTGGCGAGGGCGTCGCCGAGTACGGCGGCAACTACACCCTCTCGCCCGCGGGCGTGCTCACCAGCCAGGAAACGGGCCGCTCGCCGCAGCTATGCTTCCAGGGGAACTGCCAACCTAACGCCACGGAGGACACCAGTTGGGTAGCTCAACTCTCGTTCCAGGGCCCCGACTCCATCCTGGCGGTGGACCTGGAAACGGGCGACGAACTGCTGCTCCAGCGGATCGGCGCCGGCAACCCCTAGCGAGCCGGCCGTCCGCCCGCCGTGCACCGGCGCTACTTGCCGCAGGAAACCCCGATAATGGGGTAACGGTTCAGGGAAGGGGGCCTATGGCTGCTGCGGTGAAGACGTCTGAGACTCATCCACTGCAGGTGTTCTGGGTGGACGCCGCCGCCCATGGGGGCGTTGGCCGGCTAGGCCTGACCTTCGCCCCAGGTAAGCGCGGCGGCGGCCTGGTTACGGGCTCGCGCTGGGCGCGCAGCATGGAAGCGGACCTGGACAGGCTCAGCGAGCATTACGGGGTTCACCTGCTGGTGTCGCTCATGGAGCCGTTCGAGTACCAGATGCTGGGCATCGGTGGCCTGTTCGAGGCCGCCGAACGGCGCGGCATCCGCGTGCGCCACCTGCCCATCGTGGACGTGAACGTGCCGACCGTGGAGCAGGCGGGGGCCGTGGAGAGCCTCGTGCGCCACGTGCGCTCCGAGCTGCTGGCCGACAGAACGGTGGTGGTGCATTGCCGCGGCGGCCGTGGCCGCACCGGCACCATCGTCTCGCTGGTGCTCACCACCTTCGGGTGGTCGGCTCACGAAGCCATAGCCGTGGTGCGCCAGGCCCAGCCAGGAGCCGTGGAAACGCAGGAGCAGGCGGACTACGTGCGTGCCGCGGCCAGGCGCCTGGCCCAGACCGAACCTGCCACCGGGGCCGCAGTGGAATGAAGCCGAACGCCGTGGCGCCTGACGAAGCCGCCCGCAAGGACCGCTCCATGGGCTCCCTCTTCGGCCTGGCGGTGGGCGACGCCCTGGGCACCACCCTCGAGTTCGAGCGGCCCGGCACCTTCGAACCGCTCACCGACATGGTCGGCGGCGGACCCTTCCGCCTCCAGCCGGGCGAGTGGACGGACGACACCAGCATGGCGCTCTGCCTGGCCGAGAGCTTGGTCGAGAAGCGCGCCTTCGACCCCCTCGATCAGATGGAACGCTACGTGCGCTGGAAGCGCACGGGTTACTACAGCGTGAAGGGCCACTGCTTCGACATCGGCAACGCCACCCGCCGGGCACTGAACCGCTTCGAGCAGAGCGGCGACCCGTTCTCGGGCTCCACCGATCCAAACACCGCCGGCAACGGCAGCATCATGCGCTTAGCTCCGGTGCCCATGGCGTTCGCGCACGCTCCCATGGAGGCCATCCGCCTGGCGGGCGAGAGCTCACGCACCACGCACGCGGCCCGCGCCTGTGTGGACGCCTGCCGTTTCATGGCCGGGGTCATCGTGGGCGCCATCAGCGGTGCCAGCAACGCTGAGCTCACTACGCAGGGTTACGCACCGGTTGCGGGCGCCTGGGAGGAGAAGCCCCTGTGTAGCGAGGTGGCCGAGGTTGCCGCCGGTTCGTACCTGGTGAAGGAACCGCCCGCCATCCGCGGCACGGGCTACGTGGTGCACTCGCTGGAGGCGGCGCTATGGGCGTTCGCCAACAGCAGCTCCTTCCGGGAGGGCGCGCTCATGGCCGTGAACTTGGGCGACGACGCGGACACCACGGGCGCCGTGTACGGCCAGATAGCGGGCGCGCACTACGGCCTCTCCGGCATCCCGACCTCCTGGGTGGAGAAGCTGGCCATGCGGGCCCGGATCGAGGAGCTCGCGGAGGCGCTCTCCACCGCGCAACTCATGCATTAGTCCAGTGATTAGTCTAGTATGGCTTCATGGGCCAACCAGTGAACGTTCACGAGGCCAAGACGCACTTCTCGAAGCTGCTCGAGCGTGTGGCTCTCGGTGAAGAGATAATCATCGCCAAGGCCGGCGAGCCGGTGGCTCGCTTGAGCCCACTGGCGCCGAAACGCTCACGTAGTCCGGGTGGCGCCGAAGGCCTAGTGGTACCCAGCACCTTCTTCGAGCAGCTTCCCGAAGAGATCAGGAAGCACTTCGAGTGAGGCTGCTGCTCGACACGCACACCTTCTTGTGGTGGTGTGCAGACGATCCGCGTCTGACGCTCCCGGTCATAGATGCCGTAGGCAGCCAGGAGAACGAGGTGTACCTGAGCGTTGTGAGCGGTTGGGAGATAGCCATCAAGAGCAGGTTAGGAAGGCTACCTCTACCGGAGCAAGCAGGAAAGTTCGTGCGCCGCATGATCGAGCGTCACGCTTTGGCGGTGCTACCGGTGAACCTGGCTCACACCCTCCTGGACGCCGATCTTCCAGCCATCCATAACGACCCGTTCGACAGGCTCCTAGTAGCTCAAGCGAAGCTGGAGGGCATGACCCTGGTAACCGACGACCGTGTAGTAACGCAGTACGCAGTCGAGACCCTCTGGTAGTAAGCCTCGACCCTAACCGTTACCGCTGGCGCTCGCCGAGTGGTCCGTAGAGGGCACCCGTCACCCGGGTAGCTCGAGCACGTCCCTGACCCACTCCGGCACCACCTGCGTGGCCGGCCCCTCGTACGCTTCGTGGAACAACCACGAGACCCCGCTGGTCTCCAGGTTCAGCTCCACCGTACGGGCGCCGGACCCTGCAGCAACCGCCACGAAACCGGCGGCGGGGTAAACGACGCCGGACGTGCCGATGGCGGCGAACACGTCGCAGCCCTGCAGGGCGCTCTCGATCTGGTGCATGTGGTAAGGCATCTCGCCGAACCACACGATGTCCGGCCGCAGCCTGCTCTGGCCGCAGCCCGGGCAGGCGGGGCCGTGGGCCAAGTCCTCGCGCCACTCGAACGAGCCGCCGCAAGCCAGGCACTTCGCCTTGAGCAACTCCCCGTGCATGTGCAGCACGTTCTGCGAGCCCGCGCGTTCGTGCAGGTCGTCCACGTTCTGGGTTACCAGGAGGAGTTCCCCGGCAAGCTCCCGTTCCAACTGCGCCAACGCCCTGTGCGCCGCGTTCGGCTCCACGCCCTGCACCTGAGCGCGCCGCTGGTCGTAGAAGCGGTGCACCAGCGCCGGGTTGCGCTGGAAGGCTTCGGGGGTGGCCACTTCCTGCACGTCGTGGCCCTCCCACAGGCCCCCGGAATCCCTGAACGTCTTGAGGCCGGACTCCGCGGAGACGCCCGCCCCGGTGAGGATGACCATTCTCATGCGGTCATCTTGACCCGGAAGGTGGCGGCGGTTGTGAGGCCTGACTACCCCGGGGCTCGGCGCTTGAACTATCGTGCGCGAGCGGCCCCATCGCGGGCCGAGCACGCGTCGCCAGGGCTAAGCGGGGCCGAACCGCCCTCCGCATGGCATGTGGTCCGTTCCCGGCCTGGTCGGAAGGGGTCACACTCATGACACCGCGTCACCTGCTCGTTGCAACCCTAGCCAGCTTAGGTCTATGCCTGATCGCCTTGGGCCACCCGGCGCCCGCCCCCCTCGCCAACCCCGGCGCTCTGCTCATACATGTGGCCGGCGATGGCGAGCCCGCGGGCGAAGCGTCGACCGAACCCGCGGCACCCGCCGTTACGGCGGCGGAGTTCGAAGCGCTCATGACTCAGGGTCGCGAGCTGTACATCATGAACTGCTCCGCCTGCCACGGCTCCAACGGCCAGGGCGGCGTGGGGCCGGCGCACGCCGGCAACCAGAACCTGGCGGACACCCAGCACGTGCTCACCATCATCCATGAGGGTTCCGGTTTCATGCCGCAGTTCGCCGGCACCCTGAAGGACGCTCAGATAGCCGCCGTGGCCACCTACATCCGCAACTCCTGGGGCAACGAGTTCGGGGCGATAACCGAGGCGGAGTCTGCCGCGCTGCGCTAACGGGCGATCTAACGAACGGAGCGTGGCTCCGGCACGGCTTGGGCTGGGTTGCTGAGAGCACCTGGGCAGGAACCGCACGCGGTTTAATCACAAATTAATGCCCCTATGGCTAGCCTACGCTTGCCATGAAAAACATACTGGGGAAGTTGCGTTGGTTCGTGATACTAGGTTCCGCCTCTCTCCTCGCAGCTTGCGGAGGACCAGCCGGCCCTGACGGCCCCCGTCCGTTGACCGACAGCGATTACATCTTGATGCTGACCACCACCCTCCAAGCGGCCGAATTCGACGAGCTTTCTACCGTCTGGGTGAGCGCTGTTGGCAGCATCGAGGACCGGCAGCGGCAGAACCGTTGGGTCGGGGGCAAGAGGGTGGACGCCGCTGGCGTGGGCGTCTTCGAGGTCGACGCGCGCGACCTGCTCGCGGAGAGCGGGTCGCTGGACCCTCTGGACGTGGTCGGCACGATCACAGGCCATTGGGACACCGAAGTGCGGGTCAGTGACGCCACTGCGAGCTTCAACTTGCTGGTCGTAGGCTACGTGTATCAGGCCGACGGCGCCGGAAACGTCGGTATGATCGCCTCACACAGCCTGTCGTTCCCGGCTAGCTACGAGATAGAAGGAACCACCTGGGACAGGAACGGGTACGCGGTCTTCAGTGATAAGGCCCTAAGCATCACCGCCGCGGAGTACACGGTGGACGGCGTTTCGTACGAGGTGGACGCAGAGTTCCGGGCGGGCTGGAACGTGGTCTACTGGAGCCACGACACTACTGCAGACTGGAAGCTCGTTGCTCAGCCCCTTCTCACCAACACGGAGTTCCGGTTGCAGGCGCGTACCATGACGTTCGCCTACGGGCAGGACCCGGAAGTGTACGGATACTCCGTGGTCGCGGAGCACACCCTGAGTGAGGATCCAACGCCTTACGTGTTCGCCTTCTACTCGTCGGGCCCCGTCGCCAGCCTCTACACGCGGGCGTGGGCGGGTTTCCACGTTACCGCCAACCGGCTCGTGCCGTTCAGCGACGCGTATCCGGGGCTGTTCACGACCACCGG
Source organism: uncultured bacterium (assembly GCA_964630175.1). Lineage (GTDB taxonomy): Bacteria > Deinococcota > Deinococci > Deinococcales > Trueperaceae > JAAYYF01. The sequence continues at coordinate 18,028 of CAZVTS010000034.1, read as the reverse complement.
CGTGACCGTGGACCCGCCAGAGGCGCGCGGCATGGTGGCAGCCGTGTACGTTTTCGACCAAGCCAATGTGGGCGACGCCGGCTGGGCGGCGGACCTGTACTCGGCCCTCGGTGGAGCAGTCTTCACGAACGGCGATGGCCAGGACGTGTGGTTCATGTACAGCGACCGGAGCGCCACCATCACCGTGGACGTGGTCGACGCTGCCAGCGCGCCCATCAGGACGGTAGCAGAGGGCGCGCCGATGACGGTGGGTTGGAACAGGTTCGACCTGGTGCCCGACGGCGTCGGTGGTTACGTGCTCACCAAGGTGCCTCTCGCCGCGGCAGACTGGAGCTTCGTCCGGTAATAGCTGGGCACCAAGGGGTCAGCCTGTTGGGGCGCTGCCTTACACTGCCCGGGTAGGGCAGTCCGGACGTGCGGGGAAGGCCCGGCCGCGCCACTGGTTCGCGGCCGGCACCGCACCCGGCTCCCACCCCGGAAGGAGCGCCCCATGCAACCGCGAGCGCTGAGCGACCTGCCCACCCCCTGCCTGATCCTCGACGAGGCGCGCATGGAGCGCAACATCCAGCGCCTGCGCCTGCACGCCCGGAAGCTGGGCGTGACCTTGCGCCCGCACCTGAAGACCTCGAAGTCCGTGGAAGTGGCGCGCCGCACGCTGGAGGGCGGCAACGGCCCCGCCACCGTCTCCACCCTCAAGGAGGCGGAAGTGTTCTTCGAGGCCGGCATCACGGACATCCTGTATGCCGTGGGCATAGCGCCTCACAAGCTCGCGCGGGTGAGCGCACTGCGCAGAGCCGGGTGCGACCTCGCGGTCATACTGGATTCCCTGGAGCAGGCGGACGCGGTGGTGGCGGCCTCACGGCAGACCGACGACCGCATCGGGGTGCTGATAGAGATAGACACCGACAGGCACCGCTCCGGCCTGGCGCCGGGCTCACCCGACATAGTGGCGGTGGGCCGCCGCCTACACGAGGGCGGCGCCGACCTACGGGGCGTGCTCACGCACGCAGGCGAGAGCTACAACGCCGTTGGGGCCGAGGCGCTCACGGCTTTCGCCGAACTTGAGCGGGCCGGCGCCGTGCAGGCGGCCGAAGCACTGCGCGCAGCCGGGCTGCCCTGCCCGGTGGTGAGCGTGGGCTCCACGCCCACCGCGCACTTCGCCCGGGACCTCACCGGGGTCACCGAGGTGCGCGCCGGCGTGCACGTGTTCTTCGACCTGGTGATGGCCGGCATCGGCGTGTGCACGCTCGACGACATAGCCGCTTCCGTTCTGGCCACCGTGATCGGGCACCAGAAGGAGCGCGGCTGGATCATCACGGACGCAGGTTGGATGGCCATGTCGCGCGACAGGGGCACTGCCAGCCAGGCGGTGGACCAGGGTTACGGCGTGGTGTGCGACGTAGCCGGCGCCGTCATCCCGGATCTGATAGCTACCGGCGCCAACCAGGAACACTCCATCCTGAGCCTACGGCCCGGCAGCAGCGCAGTACTGCCGAGCCTGCCCATCGGCACGAAGCTGCGCATCCTCCCGAACCACGCCTGCGCCACCGCTGCGCAGTACGACGGTTACTGGGTGGTTCCGGAGGACGAGCACGCGCCACCGAAGCGCTGGTCTCGTTTCAACCACTGGTAGGTTGAGCGGCATGATCTACATCACCGAGGCAGAATCCGCCGCGCTCGTAACTCACGAGTTGGCCTACGCGGCAGCGCACGAGGCGCTCGTGGCGGCCGCGTCGCCGGGGGCCGCCACATTCCCGGTCGTGCTCGGGCACGGCAGCGACCCAAGCAACCGCTTCACCGTGAAGTCGGGCGCCGACGCCGAACTGGCCGGCCTGAAGGTGGGCTCCTACTTCCCCAGCAACGACGCGGCAGGGCTGCCGCGCCACAGCTCGATGATCTTCCTCTTCGACCAGACCAGGGGCCAGATCGGCGCCATCGTGGAGGGCAGCAAGCTGAACGCCTACCGCACGGCGGCTGCCGATGCGGTGGCCACCCACGCGCTGGCGCGCGAGGACGCGAGCACCCTCGCCATCTTCGGCACCGGCCACCAGGCCGAGTATGAGGTGGCGGCCGTGGCGCGCGTGCGGAGCCTTGAACGGGTGCTGGTGGTCGGGCGCTCGGAGGAGCGGGCCGAGGCGTTCGCGCAGCGCCTGCGTAACGCGGGGATAAGCGGCTGCGAGGTCAGCGGCGCGGAGGCCGCGTGCCGCGCGGCTCACATCATCGTCACCGCCACCACTGCCAGGGAACCCCTGTTCGCTTCCGAGTGGGTGCAACCCGGCACGCACGTCTCCACCATGGGTTCCGATGCCACCGGCAAGCAGGAGCTGCCCCCGGCGCTCTTCCGGCGGGCGCGGCTCTTCTGCGACCTGCCGGAGCAGTCGCGCCGCATCGGGGAGTTCCAGCATGCGGATGAGGGCGTGGAGCTGACGGCGCTCGGCGACGTGCTCGCTGGCCGCGCCCCCGGCAGGCGCGACCAGGACGAGATAACCGTCTTCGACAGTTCAGGCGTGTCCATCCAGGACCTCTACATAGCGCGGCAGATCATCGCCGCGGCGGGAGCCGGGACCTAAGTGACCGCACGCGTGTAACTGCGCGGACGCGACCCAACGTAACGGGCGCCCGGCCGTATCGCCGGGCGCCTGAGCTATGCATTTGACCCAACCGCGCCGAAGCGCTTCAGGGTGACGGGGCGACTACTGGGCGAGCAGCTGCCCCTGGGTGGCGTGATCTACGAACACGATGCGGAAGTGGTAGTGCGGCTCCGCCATGCCGGGGTGCCCGGCGTTATAGGTGATGTCCACGTGATCCACGTTCATGCCGAGCTGCGCGAGCAGGCCCGAAGCCAGGTCCGCGTATTCCGTGGCGTGCTCCATCTCGCTAAGCGGCGTCATGAAGAGCACTTCTACCAGGCTCCCGTCCGAGCCGTAGGCAAGGTAGGGGCCCACTGGCGCGTTGGCGGGGTCCACGTAGAGCGCACCCACGGTGGGGATGAAGTCCGGCAGCGGAAGCAGGGTGGAGACGTTCACGTACGGGGCGGGCGGCGGTGCCTGCAGCAGGTCGCTACCCTGCGCGAACGCCGGGGCCACGAACAGGAACCCGAACGCGGCCACCATGGCCACCAGCAGGCTCGTGAGCGAGCGGCGCGCGCCGCGCCGTAGGAGGCGTGCCGGGCGCACCTGGTTCACCTGCTGCGTGCTGCCCTTCGAGTCGACCTTATACGAACCCTTGTGGGGGAAGATGGTGCGTGTCATGAGACTCCTTTCCGCGAGCCGCTTGGGCTCCCGGGCGCGAGAACTCGCGTCCATGGCGTTAGGTTAGTGCTTCTGGCTCCATATGTCCGCCTCAAACGATGGTGCAGTAAGACATGACATAGAATACGAAGGGGGTTCCGGAGGTACGGTCGAGCAAAACGTCGCCTGACCACCAGCGCACTAACAGAATCTGATAGCGAACCGCCGCGCGATCGTCTCGCGCGGCGGTTCGTTCCGATCAGGTTCCGGACGCAGCCCTTCGGGCTTCAGCCTGGTGCGGTTGGGCCCAGGCGCAGTACCGCTAACGCAGCGCCGCTACGTCCGCAGCGCTGACCGTGGGCGCCGAGTTGCCCCAGCTCGTGCGCTCGTGGTTGATGACGGCGGCCACGTCCTCGTCAGAGAGCTGAGCGGCGAAGGCGGGCATGGCGGAAGCGTACGCCACCCCGTTTATGACCGAACCCTGCTTGCCGTGCAGCACGACGTTGATGTGCTCGCTCGGGTCCGGATCGAGCACCACGGGGTCGCCGGCGAGCGGTGGGAACACACCCGGCAGGCCCTGACCGGAGCTCTGGTGGCAGGCGGAGCAGAGGTTGGAGTAGAGCGTGGCGCCCTTCGCGTCGGACACCGCGGTGGCGGCACCGGCTGAACCCGCCGTGCCAGCGGTGCCCGCCGCGCTTGCCGCCACGGCGCCGCCCCCGAAGGTGGGCGTGTTCGCGAAGTCCTCCGAAGGGTTCCAGTGACGCACGGCGTAGAACACCCCGAACGCCACGATGAAGAGCACCAGCACCCACGTCCAGGTAGGGATAGGGGCGGGCGTCTCCGCGCTCGAGGGCTCCCAGCGCTTCTCGGTGGCGCCACCGTAGGCGTTCACGAGGATGGGCACCTTGCCGTCCAGCACGTCGCCCGGCGTGAGGCCGTGCACGGCGATGCCCGGCCCGTTGCGCACGCTGAAGGGCACCGTGCGCACGCCCTTCACCCCGTTCGAGTCGTACGCCTCGATCCGCAGCTCATGGTCGCCGTCCTCGAGCTGGGTGGAGTCGAGCTCGAAGCTAACGGGCGGCCGGTAGCTGACGATGGGCTCGGCGGAGCCGTCCAGGTAAACGTCTATGCGGCTGAGGTTCTGGGTGTCGACCGCTTCCTCGCCCCTCGGCGCGTCCGTCATACGGGTTCGCCCCCCTCCGCCTCGAGCACGCGGCGCTTGATGTGCTCAGCCCCCTTCTCGCCGGGGCGCACGAAGTACTTCACGGTGAGGAACGCCACCAGCGCCGTGATGGCCACTCCCAGCACCACGATCACCGTTTCGTAGGCGCCCGCGGGAGCAGACACGTGGTGACCGGCGGGCACGGAGGAGAAGCTCTCCGCGTGCTCGTGACCGGCAACCACGCCCTGCTGCAGGGTGATGAACAGCTTCAGGAGCCCGTTCACTGCGTGCCTCCACGAACGGCCGCCACGTCCGCCGGCGTCACGAGGGGCGCGTCGTTACCCCAGCTCGTGCGCTCGTGGTTGATGACGGCGGCGACCTGCTCGTCGTTCAGCTGGAACTCGAACGCCGGCATGGGTGAGGCGTAGCTCACGCCGTTGATGACGGAGCCCTGCCGGCCGTGCAGCACCACACCGATGTGCTCGGTCGGGTCGTCCGCCGTCACCACCGGGTCGCCCTTGAGGGGCGGGAAGGCGCCGGGAACGCCCTCACCCGAAGCCTGATGGCAGGCCGCGCAGGTGCTGGCGTAAGTGGTGTTGCCCAGTGCTTCGTCCCACTCGATGACCGCGGCCACGGTGGCCGCTGGGGCTTCGGGGGCTTCCGGGGCGGGCGCCGCGCTCGCTTCGGGCGCTTCTTCGGCGGCCGCCTCTTGGCTCGCTGCCGGCGCCTCTTCAGCCGCAGGCGCCTGTTCGACTACAGGCTCCTCTTCACCGGCGGCGGGCTCTTCCACGGCCGGGGCGGGGGCCTCTTCCACCGCGGCAGCGGCGGGCTCTGCGGGGCCGTCCAGCGGGAGCTGCTTGAGCGACAGCAGGTAGGCCACCAGGGCCTCGCCGCGCTGGTTGGGCACCACCTGCAGGCCGCTCTTGGGCGCGTAGGCGGCGGGCACGGGCACTACCGTCTGGCCCTCGGCCGGCGTCTTCACCTCGGTGAACAGCCAGGGGTAGGCGGGCATGACCGAGTCCGGCACCACGGAACGGGGGTTGTAGAGGTGGATGTACTGCCAGATGTCGCTCGCCTGCCGCGCACCGACGTTGGTGAGGTCGGGGCCGGTGCGTTCGCTGCCGAGGACGGCGGGGCCGTAAGGTGCCCAGGGTCCGAGCGCCGTGACGTGCGCGAAGTCGCCCGCGGTGGCGGGGCGCCCCCACGGTTCGTCAACCGGGAGCGGGCGCACTTGCTGAGTGTGGCAGGCAACGCAGCCCTCGCTTATGTACACGCGCAGACCCTCGTGCTCGAGCGCCGTGAGGGGCTGACTGCCTGGGAGAGGCTCCGCGTTGTTCTGCACCCAGATGGCTGGCAGGATGCTGATCGAGAGCGACAGGCCTATGAAGCCGAAGCAGGTGACCGCGAACAGGAGCCAATGGTTCTTGTGGAAGTTCATGCCGACACCTCCTTGCCGGAGTCGGTCCGGGCCGGTGCTTTCCGACCCGGGCGCATGGTCCACATGTTGTAAGCGAAGATGATGTGGCTCAGGAACATGAGGGTGCCGCCGATGGCGCGCCACAGCCAGTAGGACGCCATGGCCTGCACGGACTCGATGAAGGGCGAGCCGCTCATCCAGCTGAGACCCTGTACGGTGCCGCCCACCATGAGTGCGGTGGAGTAAAGCACGAGGCCCACCACGGCGAACCAGAAGTGCACGCCCACCCAGAAGTGAGGCGGCTCATGCCCGGTGAGCCTGGGTAGGATGCCGTAGAGGGCGCCCCAGATGAGCAGCACCACGAAGCCGTACATGGTGAGGTGCGAGTGCGCCACCGTGTAGTTGGTGAAGTGCCACACCTCCTGCACGCTGCGGAGCGCCTCGAGCGAACCCTGCGCCGAGAAGAGGAAGTAGGAGATGACGCCGGCCAGGATGAAGGGCAGGCTGTACGAGCGCGCGATGGCGCGCCCCTCGCCGCGCATGGTCAGCAGGAAGTTACCGGTGCCCGCCGCCAGCGTGATGATCATGCCCACGCTGAAGATGATGGCCACCGTCTGCAGCCACCACGGGGTGGGAGCGAACACGAAGTGGTGCGCCCCGATCATGGTGTAGAACACCATCTGCGTCCAGAACGCCAGCACGCCCAGCGAGTAGGAGTAGATGGGCTTGTTGAGCAGCTTCGGCAGCACGTAGTACGTGAGCCCCAGCACCAGTGGCGTGAACCACATGCCCACGCCCATGTGCATGTAGTAGCCCTGGATGACCGTTTCGCTGATGGCGTTCTGCTGGTACGTGGGGATGTAGGCGATGATTATGAGCGGGATGGTCCACAGGAACGCGCCCATGATGTACCAGTTGGAGATGTAGATCTCCTCGATGCCCCGGTCCGCGATTGTGCGGATGAAGTTGTACGCCACGAGGATGGCGCCCACGGCGAACACGGCCTGAACGGGCCAGATGAACTCGCGGTACTCCTGACCGGAGTTGTTGATGCCGAGCATCAGCAGGATGTCGCCCGCCAGCACCGACACGTTTATGAGCCAGAAGCTCACCCACGCGAGGGAATACGACCAGAGGCGCCGCTGACTGGTGCGCGGCACCACGTAGAGAGCGGCCGCGATCATGGCGAGGGTGGACCAACCCCAGAACACGGTGTTGGTGTGAACGGGCCGGAGGCGGCCGTACGAGAGCCACGACAGGTGCTCGATGTCCGGCGCCGCGAACTTGATGCTGAGGTAGAGGCCTATGAGCGTGCCCCAGATGAGCCACACGGTGGCGGCGGAAGCGTACGAGTAGATGAGCCGCGTCCACGCCGTGTCCGTGTCTGCCACGGGTTCCACGCTGGCCTTGCTCACCACGAGGGGGCGTTTCGTCGCTATGAGCGTCGGATTATCAGCCATGCGTCGATTCTTCCGTCTCCCATGCCTGGGCTGGGCGACTGCGTTCACTATCAGATGTCACGTTGGGCCTCCAATGCACAACCGAACCCCAAGCCGCCACCGGGGCACCGCGCGGGCGCCGCGGAACGGCCTGCTTCCTAACTCGGGTGGGCGAACACGCCTACCCTGGGCTACTGCTAGATATAACGCCTTTTCGGTATGACTTCGCGTTGACCAGCGTCATAGAGCCACCGGCCAAGATGCGCTTGGGCGCCCCTGGTGTGGGGCGCCCAAGCACTTGGCGGTTCAGCGGAGCGCGTGAACCGCGCTCAGGTTCGGCCGTGCGGCCTACAGACCGTACTGCTCGCGCGCCAGGGCGCCGAGCCCGGCGGCGTCGAGTTTATCGAGCGGTGCCAGGAAGGTAACGCGCGCCACGCCCGGGTTGCGGCCGATCTCTATGGCGCCCGTAACGGTGGCGCGGTTGCGGATCTCCGCTTCCGTCACGCCCAGCAGGCGGGCGGCCCGCGCGATGCCGTTGTCGGTGGCCACGTTGAGGTTCGGGCCCGTGCCGATGACGGAGATGGGCGCGGACTCTTCCAGCGGACCGGCGCCGTACTCGTCGGCCAGGCGCTGCGCGCGCGCCCGCTCCTCCGCGGTGAAGGGGATGGCGGCGTTGGGCAGGTCGTCCACCAGCGGGAAGATGACGGGGCCTTCCAGCACGCGGTTCTTGAGCACCTCCACCTGGAGCGTGACGACGCCGGCAACGTCGAGCGTGTGGCCCGCGATCTCGCCGTTGCCCTGGTTGAAGTGCATGTCGCCCATGTAGATGCCGGCGCCCGGCACCTTGGAGGGCACCACCACGATGGCGCCCGCGCGCACCGAGTTGACGTCCATATGGCCGTCCGTGCGGTGCTCCTCGAGCTCGTCCGCCGTGAGGGCCGAGTGGTGCGGCGCGCCGATGAGGGCCGAGCCGAAGTCGCCCGCGTTGTGCGAATCGGGCATGCGCTTGGAAGGCGTGCTGCCGAGCTGACCGAGGAAGGGACGGGCGCGCAGCATGACGCCCGGCATGTCGGACGGGGCGTACACGAGGATGGGGTGCTGGATGGAGCCGTCCGGCAGAGCCACGTACTCCTCGGGGCTGGCAGCCAGCTTGCGGGCCACGGCGTCCGGCACGGTGATGCCGATCTGCCGCTCCTCGTCGAACACCGCCGTGTAGCCGTGCACGAACTGGAAGGGGGTCACGGGGTTGCCGCAGGTGGCGCACACCACCGAGTTCGGGCCTATGCCCTCTACTCTCGTGTTGGGGTTGACCACGTCGCAGACCGGGCAGCGTGCGGCCACGTACGGGTCGCCAAGGTAGTGACCTTCGGGCGACGTGTCGTGCCCGGAGGCGGTGGCGAGCGAGGTGATGGTGATGTCGCGGATGCGCACGGCCACCGCGTCGCCCACCTCGGCGCCCTCCACGTGAACGGGCACCGTTACTTCGTGGCCGCCTTTGAGTTCGGGCGTGATCATGGGGCCCCAGCAGCCGGGCGCGGTGCTGGCGATGATGGTGCCACCGTCGGCCACCGGGCCGAGCATGGTGGCGGCCGGGTCCAGTTGCCCGTCCGTGAAGCTCTGCACCATCACGACGCGTTTGCCCTTGGCGGTGCCGGGCTGCGCGCGGGTGCTGGTGGGACGTTCCGTGGCGAGGGTCATGCGGTACCTCCAACTTTCCAACTAGTGGTGCTTAGGGCTGGGGGCGGCGGCGCTGCTGCTGTGTCTTCCTTTAAGGTTAGCAGGCGCGCTTCGGGATAAGTGACCCGCGGCTACGGCGGTGTGGGTGGAGCCACCACCTTGTTCGCATGGATCGGCGATCGGATCTCCGATCTATGCAACTGACGCCTAACGCCGCCTCACCACTGGCACGTACAGCACCATGGCCACGGCCAGCATGGCGGCGGTCATCACGAACGCCAGGCGGTAGCCCATGCTCGCGTCGGCGCCGCCGCTCCACGCCTGGATGATCACGCCCATCAGCCACTGCACCACCATGGCGCCCGCCATGGCGAAGAAGTTGACGCCCGTGATGGCCCGGCCGGTGAGGTGTGGCGGGAACACGCTGCGCCCCTCGTCCACCAGCGCCACGAAGTAGGAGCTGAAGAGCCCGAACGTGAAGTACACGAGGGCGATGGGCAGGCTGGGCGGCGCCACCGCGAGCAGCACCTGACAGGCGAGGAACACGCCAGCACCGGTGAGAACCACCACGCCGCGCCCGAACTGATCGGCGAGCCAACCGCACACGAGGTTGCCGATCATGACCCCGACACCGAGCGCAACCAGGGCGTTACCCACCTGTATGTCGCCCAGCCCGTAGAGGGTGGTCAGGTACGGGGCGCCCCACAGCCCCTGCACGGCGAGGATGGCGCCCAGCGAGGCGAAGGTGAGGAACGAGATGCGCCAGAAGCGGTGATCGCGGGCGATGGTGGCGAAGCCGTCCTTCTGCACGGTGGCGTCCGGCTCGGTGTTCGAACCCTCCGCCAGGCGGCGTACGCCAGCTTGCGTGCCCGCTGGGGCGTTCCGCGTGCCGACCACGATGGCCAGGGCGGCCACGGTGACGAGCCCCGCACCGCCCAAGAAGATGGCGCGCCAACCGACCTCGTTCGCCAACCAGGCGAGCGGTGTGCCGGCCAGCAGGGCGCCGCTGGCACCGGCGCCCACGAAGAGACTGGACACGGTTGCGAAGCGGTTGGCAGGGAACCAGGCGGCGAACGCCTTCATGGCGCCCATGAGCACGCCAGCGAAGCCCGCGCCGAGCAGCGCGCGAGCGATGGTGAGCACGAGGTACGACTCGCCCACGGAGAAGAGCAGCGAACCGACGGCGCCCGCGAGCATGAGCACGGGCGTCACCAGCCGGGGGCCCCAGCGGTCGAGCGCGGCGCCGAGCGGCAGCTGCACCAGCGCGAACGCCAGGTAGAACACGCTGCTCATGAACCCGAGCTGCTCGGCGTTGAGACCGATGTCCGCCTGCAGGTCCGCCGCTATGACGGCGTTGGCCGAGCGGTAGAAGTACGAGTGCAGGTAGGCGAAGAGCCAGATGGCGAAGATTGTCCAGCTACGCCTCAGCATGCTTACCAGGTGACCACATTTCCGCGTGGCGTGCCCGGCGTACCGCGGTTGTTACGTCAGTTGGCCGGCACCTTCTCCGTGCTCACCAGGCGGTGTACCAGCGCGCCTAGCGCCCCACCGACTATGGGCGCTAGCCAGAAGAACCACAACTGCCCCAGGTAGGCCCCGCCGGCGAACAGCGCCGCGCCGGTGCTGCGGGCCGGGTTCACGGAGGTGTTGGTTACCGGGATGCTGATCAGGTGGATGAGCGTGAGCGCGAGCCCGATGGCCAAAGGCGCGAAGCCGACCGGGGCGTCCTTACCCGTTACGCCCAGGATGACCAGCACGAACACGGCCGTGAGCACCACCTCTATGACCAGCGCAGCGGTTAGCGAGTAACCGTGCGGGGAAAGGTGGCCGAAGCCGTTGGCGGCGAACCCGTTGGCAGCGTCGAAGCCGGCGGCGCCGCTCGCAACCACGTATAGGAGCGCCGACGCCACGATGGCGCCGAGCACCTGGGAGACGATGTAGGGCAACAGCTGAGGGGTGGGCAGGCGGCCCGCGAACCACACGCCGACGGACACGGCCGGGTTGAAGTGCGCGCCCGAGATGTGCGCCATGGCGTACGCGCCGGTGACGACCGTGAGGCCGAACGCCAGCGCAACCCCCAGGTAACCTATGCCAACGTTGGGCACCCCGGCAGCCAGCAGGGCGCTGCCCACACCACCGAAAACCAGCCAGAACGTGCCGAGGAACTCAGCCAGGTACTGCTTCATCAGTAACACCCTCCCAGCTGCCGCTGACCGCGCCTAACATGTCTTGTGAGCGGATAGCTGGCTAGATTGTAGTGCAACTGACGTTGTGGCAATAGCAGCCGGCGGGGCCTCGAGTAGCCCCGCCGGGTTCGCTGTAGGCACGAACTGAATCGGGCTAGGCGCTGGTTGCCAGGCGCTGTTCCCTTTCGAGCATGTAGGCCCGGGAATCCCACGGCGCACGCTCGCGCTTGAGGGTGGGGTCGGGGATGGGAACGGCCGCCAGGAGCGCCTTGGTGTAATCGTCCTGCGGGTCGCGGTAGATGCTGTGAGCGCTGCTCACCTCCACGATGTCGCCCTTGAACATCACCGCCACGCGGTCCGAGATGTCCTCCACCACAGCCAGGTCGTGCGAGATGAAGAGGAGCGTGAGCCCGAGTCTCGTACGGAGGTCCTTGAGGAGCTCCAGCACGTCCTTGCGGATGGAGACGTCGAGTGCCGAAACGCACTCGTCGGCCACGATGAAGTCTGGCTCGACCGCCAGCGCGCGGGCGATGCCCACCCGCTGCCGCTGCCCGCCTGAGAACTCGTGCGGGTAGCGGTTGACCATGGTGTGATCGAGCTGCACGAGTTCCAGCAGTTCGGCCACGCGGCGCTCCCGCTCGGCCCTGGTCTTCACGAGGCCGTGGATGACGAGGGGCTCGGCCAGGATGGAGCCGATGGACATGCGGGGGTTCAGGCTCGCGAACGGGTCCTGGAAGATGATCTGCATGCGGCGGCGGTACGCCCGCATGTCGTGGCTGCTGAGCTTGGTGACGTCCACCCCGTCGAAAACGACCGCGCCGGCGGTGGGTTCGATGAGCCGCAGGATGGCGCGGCCCGCGGTGGTCTTGCCGGAGCCGGATTCGCCCACCAGCCCGAGCACCTCGCCCTCGTAGAGCTTGATGTCGAAGTCGTTCACGGCCTTCACGTGCCCCACGGTGCGGCTGAAGAGGCCGCCCTTGATGGGGAACCACTTCCGCATGTGCTGCACGTCCAGCAGCACCTTGGGCTCGGCCTTCACCGGCGGGGCCGGCTTGAGCGCGTCTATGCGCGGCACGGCGCTCAGGAGGCGCTTGGTGTAGGCGTGCTGCGGCCTCGTGAACACGTCCAGCGCGTTCCCCTGCTCCACCACCTTGCCCTCCTGCATGACCACAACGCGGTCGGCTATCTCGGCCACCACGCCCAGGTCGTGGGTGATGAAGAGCACGCTGGCGCCTATCTCGCGCTGCAGCTTCTTGATGAGGTCGAGGATCTGAGCCTGGATGATGACGTCCAGAGCCGTGGTGGGCTCGTCCGCTATCAGCAGGCTGGGGTTGCACGACAGGGCCATGGCGATCATCACGCGCTGCCGCTGCCCGCCGGACATCTGGTGCGGGTAGTAATGCACGCGCTTGGCGGGCTCCGGCACCTCCACGAGGTCGAGCATCTCCACGGCCTGCTTCATGGCCTGCTCGTGCGACTTGCCCTGGTGCAGCACGATGGCTTCGGCTATCTGGTCGCCCACCGTGTAGACGGGGTTGAGCGAGGTCATCGGCTCCTGGAAGATCATCGAGATGTCGTTACCGCGGATCTTGCGCATGGCGCTCTCGCTGAGCTTCAGCAGGTCGCGGCCCGCGAACTTGATCTCGCCGCCCTCGATCTTGGCCGGCGGGGTGGGCAGCAGACGCATGATGGCGAGCGAGGTCACGGACTTGCCGGAGCCGGATTCCCCGACCACGGCGAGGGTCTCGCCCTTGTCTATGTGGAACGAGACGTCGTTGACGGCCTTCACGACGCCCTTCTCGGTATGGAAGTGAACTTGAAGGTTGTTGACCTCTAGTAGGCGTTCGCTACTGGCCATGGTTCCTTCTCCTGACGTCGCCTGGGTAGGCGAGAGATGAATTTGGTTGGGCTCCGACCGGCTGGCTGCGGTTCGCCGCCGCCGCTAGTTGGGGAGTTCGCCGCCACCGGGTTGGCTCGTGCCGGTTCTCAGCACGGACTGGCTCACCGTGGCCGCCTTGAGTTGCGCTGCGCCCTGGTGCAAAAGGACGACCATGTCGCGCATCTCGTGCTCGGTCACGCGCACTCCGCCGGCCCCGACCCAGACCTGGTACCCGCCGTACGGGTCCTCGCGCATCTCGAACAAGGCCGCAACGGCCTGGTCGGCCTGCGGTGGGTGGTCGAGCAGCTGCTCCAGGTCGTCCGCCAGCAGGCTGAGCGACGCGCTGTCCCACACCAGGTGCAGGCAGCCGCAGGTGCAGCGGGCCAGGAACCGGTCGGTGTTGGAACGGGCTATCACGGTCACGGAACCGCACGAGGCGCTTGCGCCTTCGCTGAACATCTGGTCACCTACCTCGCTTGCATCCGGCGGCGAGCCGCTGCAGCCGCCCGCTGGGTCGTTCGGAAACCGTAGCGGCGGCGAAAAGTCCAATCCTTAGTATTTTACTCGGGATTAGGTTCGAGGGCAAGCGGTTCTGATCGGAGCGGGGTGCGCGCGGCGCGTGCCGCCCATGTGGTTGAGTATCCGGGAGGTGCATGCATGCGGCGCGTGATCGTTGTTGGCGGCGGCGCGGCCGGGTTCTTCGCAGCCATAACCTGCAAGGAGGCGAACCCGGGCGCTCAGGTGACCATCCTGGAAAGTGCGCCTGCGCCCCTGGCGAAGGTGCGCATCTCGGGTGGCGGCCGCTGCAACGTCACCCACGATCAGCCCGACCCAGCCCTGCTGGTGCGCCACTACCCGCGTGGCGCGCGTGCGCTGCGTGGGCCGTTCACCAAGTTCGGGCCGCGGCACACGGTGGAGTGGTTCGAGAGTCGCGGCGTGACCCTCAAGACCGAGGCCGACGGGCGCATGTTCCCGGTGACCGACGACTCCGCCACCGTGATCGACTGCCTGGTGGGCGCGGCGCGCTCAGCCGGGGTGGAGCTGAGGTTGCGGGCTCCGGTAGTGGGAGTGGAGGCTGCTGATGACGGCGCGGCCGGGTTCCTGGTGAAGCTGAGGGACGGCACCGCGCTGTCTGCCGACCGCGTTCTCATAGCCACCGGCGGCGCGCCGGCCGGTTTCCGGTGGGCGGAGGCGCTGGGGCACGCCGTGGAGCCGCCCGTGCCCTCGCTGTTCACGTTCAACGTCAGGGACCCGCGCCTGGAGGGCTTGCCGGGCGTGAGCGTGCCCCACGCCCGGGTGCGCGTGGAGGGCGCGAAGGCGGCGCACGAGGGGCCCCTGCTCGTTACGCACTGGGGGCTCTCCGGCCCCGCCGTGCTGCGGGCGTCCGCCTGGGACGCGCGGCTGCTGCACGACAGGGGTTACGAGGTGGTCGTCACGGTGGATTGGCGCCCGGATCTGAGCGAGGAGCAGGTGCGCCAGGCGCTCGCCCGCGCCAAGGAGGAGGACGCCCGCAAGACCGTGCTGGCCTCCGGTCCGTTCGACTTGCCGCAGCGGCTGTGGCGTGCGCTCGCGGCTGCGGCCGGAGCCCCCGAGGCGCTGCGCTGGGCGGACGCGAGCAAGGCGCTTCTCGCCGCGCTCGCCGGTGAGGTGCACGCAGGCCGCTACCAGGTGAGCGGCAAGGGCGTGTTCAAGGAGGAGTTCGTTACGTGCGGGGGTGTGCGGCTGAAGGAGGTCGACTTCTCCACCATGCAGAGCCGCGTGCAGCCCGGGCTCTTCTTCGCGGGCGAGGTACTCGATATCGACGGCATCACGGGGGGCTTCAACTTCCAGAGCGCGTGGACCACGGGCTGGCTGGCCGGGCTCGCGCTGGCGGAGGCTTAGGCGTCCGGGTCCCACTTCCCGGCCGGTGCTAGCATTCCCCAACTCTGCGAGGAGACGGTGAGCAGCATGCCGAGGGGCGTAAACGAAGCGTTCGGCGCCTACCTGCCTGAGGACCGCCTGCGGGCGTTTCAAGGCGGGGAGGTCGTGGACGAACGCGGCGTGGGCGCCGTGCTGTTCGCGGACGTGGTGGGGTTCACGGGCCTTACGTCGCGCTTGGCCGCGCTGTACGGCCCGCGCCGCGGCGCGGAGGAGGTGCCCGTGCATCTCAACGCGCTTTACGAGGCGCTGGTAGGCGCGGTGCAGCGGCACGGCGGCTCGGTGGTGGGCTTCGCGGGAGACGCCATCACCTGCTGGTTCAGCGGCGACGACGGACGCGTGGCCGTTGCCTGCGGACTCGCCATGCAGGAAGGCATGACGCCCTTCGCCGAGCTGAGCCTGGGCGGTGCGGGCAAGGGCGAGAGCATAGCGCTGACGCTGAAGGTGGCGGTGACCGCCGGGAGCGTGCGGCGCTTCGTGGTGGGCGACCCTGAGGTGCAGCTCGTGGACGTCATCGCCGGCGGGCCCGTAGCACAGATAGCGGTGCTCGAGGGCCTGGTGCGCCCGGGGCAGGTGGTGGTGAGTGGAGAGGTGGCAGCGGCGCTCGGTCCTTCCGTGAGGGTGGCGGGCGTGGCTGCCGGGTCGGTGGCCGGCGCGGGTCCGGCTGCGGGCGCCCGGGCGGTCACGCACCTTTTCGGCGAGGTTCCGAACCGCACCAGGCCGACCTCGCCTAGTAGCAGTTCGGAACCTTCCGATCTGGCACCCTGGCTGCTGCCCACCGTGAAGCGCCGCCTCGAGTCGGGCCAGGGCGATTTCCTCACGGAACTGAGGCCCGTGGCCGCGCTGTTCCTTGGCTTCGACGCCCTGGACATGAACGACGACGAGAACGCGCCTGGCAAGTTCGACGCCGTGGTGCGCGCCGCCCAGCGGGTGGCCACCGATTACGGCGGCAACGTTCTGCAGGTAACGAGCGGCGACAAGGGCAACTACCTCTACCTGGCGTTCGGAGCGCCAGTTTCACACGAGGACGACGGAAAGAGGTGCGCGTCCGCCGCCCTGGAGCTGCGCGAAGCTCTTAGGCGCTACGACTACCTGAAGCACGTGAGCATCGGCGTCGGTTACGGCACGGCTCGGACCGGTGCGTACGGCTCCGCCGTGCGCCGCACCTACGGCGCACTCGGTGAGGGCACCAACATGGCCGCGCGCATGATGAGCGCTGCCCCCGCGTGGCAGATCTACGTGAGCGGCGCACTCGCCGCGGCGACGAAGGGCGCGTTCCAGCTGGAGGAGCTGCGCGACGTACGGGTGAAGGGCAGAAGCGAACCGGTGGAGGCTTACTCGCTTCTTGGCACGGTAGGCCGAGACCCAAGCACCTCAGGCTTAGACCGAGACCGACTCGTCGGGAGAGCAGAGGAGCTCGGCATCCTGCGGAGCAACCTCGCCCGGGCCGCCGCTGGCGAAGGGCGCGTGGTGCAGCTCGTGGCTGACGCGGGCATGGGCAAGTCCGAGCTCTTGAGGCACGTGCTCGCGCAAGCAGGCGAGTTGCGAGTGGTGCGCGGCGCCTGCCAGGCGTACGGCCGCACGGCGCCCTACCAGCTGTGGAGGGGCGTGTTCCACCGATTGCTGGGCTTGGACGAGAACTCGCCCGCCGATGAGCGCGTGCAGCACGTGCCGGCAGGGATAGCGGCTCTGGACGAAGCCCTCGTTCCACAGGCTGCGCTGCTGGCACCCGTTCTAGACCTGCCGCTTGACTCAGAAGTCGAGGGCATGGCGCAAGGCGCCGAGGAGCGCAGCGTCGCCAGGCGCACCCTGCTGGTGAACCTGTTCAGGAAGGCGGTCAGGCAGACGGCCCGGACGGGCCGCACGCTCACCCTGGTGCTCGAGGACCTGCACTGGCTGGACGCGGCCTCCGAGGAGCTCTGGGCGCAGATCGGCCAGGCGGCCACCGCCGTGCCGGCGCTGGTGCTCACCACCGCCAGACCGGCAGCAGGCGTGGGGAAGCCGGCGCCGGGCTCCTTGCAGGGCGCCACGCTCATGACGCTTTCCCCCCTGAACGCTGAGGCCGCAGCCGAGGTGGCAGCGAGGCAGTTTGGAGCCGCCGGCTTCGCCGATCAGGCCGGTACGCTCGTGCCAACCGTGGTCGAGCGCTCGGGCGGCAACCCCTTCTACCTCCAGGAGTTGGTCACGCACCTGGTGCAGGAGCTCACTCGCGGCGCCGCGCCGTCTGCCCTCGGCGTCGAACTGCCCACTAGCCTCCACAGCCTCGTACTCGGCCGGCTGGACCGGCTCACGGACCACGAGCAGACCAGCCTGAAAGTGGCCAGCGTGGTGGGTCGTGAGTTCCGTACCGGCTGGGTGAGCGCCTGCCAGCCGGGCGCCACCGAGGAGGCGACGGAAGCTGACTTCCAGGCCACCGGGTCGCAGGGTCTTACCCACCAGCTGAGCTGGCAACCAGCCGTGCACGAGTTCAACCACGCCATAACCCACGAGGCGACGTACGAGAGCCAGACCCACGCCGGGCGCACCAGGCTCCACACACAGCTGGCGCGGTACCTGGAGCGGGAGGTGGCTACCCCGGCAGAGTCGCACCTGGACCTGCTTGCCTATCACTACTCGTTGGGAGACGACCAGGAGAAGGCTCGTACCTACCTGGGCGCGGCTGGCGCCGCAGCCAAGGCGGCTTACGCCAACGAGGCCGCCCTCACCTACTTCGGGCAGCTGCTCGAGCTGCAGGAAGGGTCGGAGAGGCTGCCAACGCTGCTGGAGCTCGGCGAGGTGGGCACCTTCGTCGGCTCGTACGCGGCTGCGGAGGCGTACCTGCTCGAGGCGCGCAGCGTGACCGAACAGGGTGAGGGTTTCAGGGCGCAGGCGGGCGTGGCCCTCAGGCTGCTCGGCGAACTCAGGGAACGGCAGGGCGATCACGGCGCCGCCCGCCAACTGCTGGAGGACGCCGCTCGGACGAGCAGGCAGGTCGGCGACGACGCGGAACTCACGCGCGTGCTGCTGGCACTGGGCGGCAACGTGCTCTGGCACCTGGGCGAGTACGAAACGGCTGAAGCCCAACTGGAGGAAGCCGTGGCCCTTGCTCGCGCGGCCGGCGACGTGCGCTCGGCTGCTCGCG
>CAZVTS010000033.1:0-27132 GCA_964630175.1 uncultured bacterium | reverse complement strand
GCCCTCGCGGGCGATGGCGTGCAGGATGGGGAACTCGAGCTGATCGTCGTCGGCGCCCAGTTCCACCATCAGGTCGAACGTGAGGGAGGCCACCTCGTCCGGCCGCGCGTCCTTGCGGTCAACCTTGTTGATGACCACGATCGGTTTGAGGCCGCGCGCCAGGGCCTTGCGCAGCACGAAGCGCGTCTGCGGCATGGGCCCTTCGGCCGCGTCCACCAGTAGCAGCACGCCGTCCACCATCGTCAGCGCGCGCTCCACCTCGCCGCCGAAGTCGGCGTGGCCCGGGGTGTCCACTATGTTGATCTTGTCGCCGTGCCACTGCACGGCGGTGTTCTTGGCGAGGATGGTGATGCCGCGCTCGCGCTCGATGTCGCCTGAGTCCATCACGCGTTCGTTCACCTGCTGGTTCGCGCGGAACACGTTCGACTGGCGGAGCAGTCCGTCGACCAGGGTCGTCTTGCCGTGATCGACGTGTGCGATTATTGCCACGTTCCTGAAGTTCATGAGCTCCTCGGGGGCCGCCGCGGCGGAGTGCGCCGCGTACGGAACGGGAGATTATAGTCGATGCGCGGTCTTTTCGCGTCGTCTGTACTGCCTAGGGCTGGGCAGGGCATCGGCCTCAGGCGCGTTCTCGGGCGTTCGCTGCCGGCCCTGGTCGCTCGGTAGGTGCCTAGACCACATAGGCTGAGGCCTAGCACCACGTATGGTTGGTGAATGGATCAGGAACAGCAGGTACCCACGACCGCAGGTGTGGACGACGTAGTCGGCGCTCACGTCCCGGAGGGCCAGGCCGCAGCGGCGCCGCTTATCACCATGTACACCACGTCCTGGTGCGGCGACTGTGTAGCCGCCAAACGCTACCTGGGCGCCAAGGGCATCGCGTACGCTGAAGTGGACATCGAACAGGACGAGCGTGCGGCCGAACTGGTGATGGAACTGAACGGCGGCAAGCGCAGCGTGCCGACGCTCGTGAGCGGCAGCACGGCGGCCAGCCTGTCCGGGTTCTCCGTTCAGAAGGCCCGGGATTTCCTCACCGCGGCGGGCCTGGCGCGACCGTAAGCCCACCGGACCAGATCGTCCACGGGAGCCTCTGGCGCTCTCCGGCTGGAGGCCGGCGCTCGCCTTGGGCCGTGGTAGCCTCGCGGTCATGATTCCGGCCGGAGCCACCTCAGCCTCCAGCGGCGACGGCCTTGAGACCAAGGGCGAGCGTGTCCGTGAGATGTTCTCGGAGATCGCGCCCACCTACGACCTGCTCAACCGGATCCTGAGCCTGGGCATCGACCAGAGATGGCGCTCGCAGGCAGCCCGCAGCGCCGTCGGCCCTTTCGCAGGCGCCGGCCACGTGCGCGTGCTGGACGTGGCCAGCGGCACCGGAGACCTGGCTTTCGCTCTGAAGCGTGCGCGGCCGGACGCAGAGGTAACTGGGGCGGACTTCGCCGAACCGATGCTTGAGCTGGCGCGCCGCAAGGCCGCCAAGCGCGGGCTCGACGTGACGTTCATGACCGCGGACGGAACGGACCTCCCCTTCGAGGACGCTCAGTTCGACGCCGTCACCATCGCCTACGGTCTACGCAACTTCGCCGATCCGGACGCCGGCCTACGCGAGTTCCGCCGCGTGCTGAAGCCCGGCGGCCGCCTGGCAGTGCTGGAGTTCCCACCGCCGCCCAAGGGCCTGCTGGGCTCAGGCTTCCGTTTCTACTTCCGACGCTTGCTGCCGCAGTTGGGTGGTCTCATAAGCGGTAAGCGGAGCGCGTACGCCTACCTGCCGGAGTCCGTACTGGCGTTCTTCGAACCGACCGAGCTCGAGGAGCGCATCCTGGCGGCGGGCTTCTCGACGGTCACGCACGAGTTACAGACCTTCGGGGTCTCGGCACTGCACGTGGCCGATGTGCCCCCGACCAGGAGGGAACCATGAACGACAGCTCCCCACTGCGCCTCGACGACCAGGCGCTGGCGCAGCCTCTCGTCGGCGCGACCCCGCCCAAGGGTGGTGCCGGCGCGTACGGTGGCGAGTTCGAGTTCGAGCTGAACACCGACGCGGCGCTCATCGACCAGCGTTGGCTCGATTTCGAGGCTCAGCATCAGCGCCGGTTCGGCCTGGCCATAGAGCACCTGAAGGCGCGCGTGAGGGGTCGCGCCTACGATAACGACGCCATGAAGCTGCGGGTCGGTGCCGGCGGGTACTACACGCAATCACAGAACTTCCCGGCAGCCTTCTTCGGTGACACCGGCCGCGCCACGGTCAGCTTCGTGACCGAGAACGAGGCCGCCGCCATAGTGTGGGAGGCCGTGGCCCACTACCGCTCGGAAGAGGCGCGCTCCCTCACTGCCGTCTACTCGGACGATGAGCCGCCGGACTTCTTCTTCGGCTACCGCGTGAGCGATTGGCGCCGCTACGAGATCGGCTTCCTGCGCACGAGCGTGCCCCTTCACCTGCGCGTCCTCTTCGATTCCGACGTGGAGGTGCCGCTCATCGGCGCCACCAGCGGCGTACTCATCTATCAACGCACGCGGGCCGGCAAGCATGTGGTGGTGCGCGCGGTAGGGCGGCGGCAGCCGCTCCTGGGCGTAGCGCACCTGGGTTGAGGGGCGCCACGGCCGGCGGTAGGGACCATCCTGCCGCAAGGTGCACGATCGGCTCCGTTCATGGCTGATTTCGAGGTCTTGATAGTGGGTGGCGGGATAGCCGGCTGCGAGGCGGCCTGGGCGCTGGCTCGGGCCGGCGTGCGCTGTCTGGTGGTCACCACGAGCCTGGACACCGTCTACGCCCTGTATGGGGACCGCGCCCGGCTCGCGCCGCCCGCCGGTTCGCTCATGGAGGCGGCCATGCAGGCGTTAGGAGGCTCTGAGAGTGAGGGCGCTGCCGGGGACGGTGAGCAGGGGTCTGGTGCACCTGGCGAAGCCGTAACGGTGGGAGCCTGGGCGCTTCACAGGCAGGTCAAGGCTCTCCTCGAAGCGGAGCCCAGCCTGCACCTGCTGCAGTCCTCTGTCTCTGGCCTCATCGTCAGAGAGGGCCGCACGGTCGGCGTGACCACCTGGGAGGGTGTAGACCGCATGGCTGATAGCGTCGCGCTCTGCGTAGGGAGCTTCTTGGGAGCACGGCTCCGCATAGGCGACAGCCTGGAGGAGGCGGGGCGCCTGAGCGAGATGGCCTACCCGGAACTGCACCAGGACCTGGCGGCGCGAGGGATGGAGTTCACGCCGGCCGTAAGGGAAGTGCCCCCCGTACACGGCTCGCTGCCGTACTCCGTGGAGTACCAGACCTTCGCCAGCAGCGAGTGGGAGCCGCACAGCTTCGCGCTGCGTAGGCTGGCGGGGCTCAATGCCGCCGGCGTGTGCGTCGACGCAACCCTCACGTACGAGGCGGCGGCCCGCCACGGCATGGACCTGGCGCGCCGGCTCAAGGCGTGAGCTTGATGTCTCCGGTGGGACCTTAGCCTTACTTGCGCTTCGGCCTGCTCCCGAAGATCTGCTGCGTGTCGTCATGCGGCCGCGTGTAGCTCTTGATCCGCTCCAGTTCGTCGGACTGAGCCCACACCACCTGAGCGCCGTCCTTCGTGGTGCGCACCAGCCTGTACTGGTACGGCTCCGCCGGTCTGGCGAGGGTGATGGAGTAACGGTCGCCGTGGTAGAGAACCTCATCGCCGATCATGTAGCTCATGCCCCTAGCCTACTGCGAAGAACGGCTCTGGGACCGGGGCGAATAACCCCTTGAGGTGCCCGCGCTCGAGCAGCGCCCTAGCGGCGGTGGCGCCCTCGCCGCCCACGTCGAGCGAGTAGCGGTTGACGTACAGGTCGATGTGGCGCTGGCGCACCTCGGGTTCCATCTCCTGCGCGTGGGCTGCCACGTAAGCAGCGGACGCCTCCGGGTGATCCCAGGCGTACTGCAGGCTGGCCCGGAGGCTGCGGGTGAGACGCGCCAGCGTCTCCTCGCCCAGGGAGCGCCGCGCGGCGATGGCGCCCAGCGGCACCAGTTCGCCCACCTCCTGCTCCCACCAGGTGCCCAGGTCGACCAGTTGATGCAGACCGAAGCCCTGGTAGGTGAAGCGGCTCTCATGGATGATGAGGCCGGCGTCCACCTCGCCTGCCACTACGGCGGGCATGATCTTGTCGTACCTGAGCTCCACGAGCTCCACTCCCTCTGGCTGCCACAGCTTGAGGAGCAGGTTGGCGGTGGTGCGACCGCCGGGGATGGCCACGCGCTTGCCCCGCAGGTCTAGCCCGCTGTCACGCGCCACCACCAGGGGCCCCACTCCCTGGCCCAGCGCGCCGCCGGCCCGCAGCAGAACGTAGTCGTCCGCCAGGTAACCGTAGGCGTGGTAGCTGATCTTGGCGACGTCCAGGCTGCCCTCGGCCGTCATCAGGTTGAGCGCCTCCACGTCTGCCAGCTCCACATCGAACGTGAGTTCGGGCCCGGGGCCGCGCTCCACGAGCCCGTGAACGAGCGCGTGGAAGATGAACGTGTCGTTCGGGCAAGGGGAGAAGCCGAGCCGCAGCCTCACTGCGTGGGGGCTTGGTCCATGAGCCTGCGGTGTTCCACCATCATGCAGCGGTCCTGTACGACGGTGATGCCCGCGGCGCGGAGTGCTTCGGCCGTAGCGTCGTGCCGCAGACCCAACTGGATCCACACGGCGCGCGGCTTGGGATCTAGGCCAAGGATCTCGTCCAAGTGGCCCGGGATGTCCTCGTTGCGGCGGAACACGTTCACCAGGTGAACTGGCTCAGGGACCTCAGTGACGGTGCTTACCACCTCGTGGCCGAACAACTCCTGACCTGCCGCCACGGGGTTCACCCCGTACACCGCGTAGCCCTGGCCGGCCAGGTAGGCGGGCACGTAGTTGGCGGGGCGACCCTCGCGCGGGTTGGCGCCGATGACGGCGATGGTGCGTACGCCCTTGAGAAGCTGCGTGAGCTCGGCGTCCGACGGGGCGTCCGGTGAGGCGGGCAGCGCGCCCGTCTGCTTGTCGTCGTTCCGTGGTTCGTGGTTCATACCTAGACTGTAGCGGCTCGGGCCCCAGAAGGCTCGTTGCCCAAGGTGCATCCGGTCTGCTACAATCGAGCGCTGTGTGTGACGCTGGCACGGCGTGCCTCGCGCGCTTCCCGGCCACACGCAAGTCCCCACTGGAGGTGGAGTCCATTTCGAAAGAGTTGAAGGTGAACGAGCAGATTCGCTCGCGGCAGGTACGTCTCATCGGTTCCGATGGCGCCCAGGTCGGCATCATCGAAACCAGAGACGCTATCCGCATGGCGCGCGAGGAAGACCTGGATCTCGTCCTGGTCGGCGAGCAGGCGCAGCCCCCCGTGGCGCGGCTGATGGATTACGGCAAGTACCGTTTCGAACTTCAGCAGCAGTCCAAAGAGGCGCGCAAGCGTTCCCGCCAGCAAGAGATGAAGTCGATCAAGTTCCGAGTCAAGATCGACGAGCACGATTACGTGACCAAGGTCAACCACATCCGCCGGTTCCTCAAGGGAGGTCACAAGGTCAAGGTGACCATCATGTTCCGCGGGCGCGAGCGCACTCACCCAGAACTGGGTCAGGGCATCCTCAACCGCGTGGCTGCCGACGTGAACGAGCTGGCCGTGGTAGACGCCGCTCCGTCCATAGCCGGTATGGACATGAACATGATCCTGCGCCCTTCCGGAGTACCGTTGGAGAGCTGAGCTCTGGAGCTCAGTTGAGCAAATCGCTCTGAACCTGCGTTCTTTCGTGTGGCCTGCGCCCCACGGGAACCAACACGGCCGCCCGTGTGCACGCACGCGGACGGCGAGTAACTAGGAGAGAAAGCACATGCCTAAGCTGAAGACCCATAAGGGCACCAAAGCCCGTGTGAAAGTCACTGGGCGAGGTAAGGTCAAGGCCATGCGCTCCGGGAAGCGGCACCTGAACTACAAGAAGTCAGGTGGCACCATCCGGCAGGGCAGGACCGATCTCATCATCGCCAAGCCAGAGGCGGAGCGCATCAAGACGCTGCTCCCCTACGATTGAGGTCCTGAACCATGCCACGTGCCAAGACAGGTATAGTCCGCCGCCGCCGTCACCAGAAGATCCTCAAGCGCGCCAAGGGCTACTGGGGCTTACGCTCCAAGAGCTTCCGCATCGCGCAGCAGACACTGCTCAACGCCGAGGATTACGCGTACCGCGATCGCCGCGACAAGAAAGGCGATTTCAGCCGGCTCTGTAGCGCGCGCATCAACGCTGCGGCTCGGCAAGAGGGTCTGTCGTACTCGAACTTCATCGCAGGCTTGCGCCGCGCGGGTGTTGAACTCGACCGCAAGGTCCTGGCCGACCTCGCGGTGAGGGAGCCCGACACCTTCCGGTCGCTCGTAGAAACGGCCCGCAGCGCCGCCTGAGTTGCCGTACCGTTCGGCCGCTGAGTGCCGGTCAAGGTCGCTGCACCCACCGCTATCAACCGGGCGCCGCCAAGCTTCGCGCTGGCGGCGCCCGCGTTTTGGGCGTGCGGTTATGATGCCCAAGTGACGCAGGTGTCGGGCACCCGCCAACGGCAGAAGGCCGACCGTCGTGAGCGCATCATGCAGGCAGCCCTCGAGCTAATGCGGGAACGCGGTTTCACGGCCGCCACCTACGACCTCATAGCCGAACGCGCCGGCGTTAGCCGGGGTACCGTCTTCAACTACTTCCCTTACAAGGAATCCATCCTGCTGGATTTCGCGGCGGCGGCGCTCGGCGAGGTGGCCGACCGGGTGGCGCTGCGCCGGGAGGCGACGCCCGTGTGGAGCGCAGCAGACGAGATCCGTTACGTGTTCGATGAGCTGGGTGGCTTCGCTCTCCAGCAGCGAGCGCTGATCCTGCCGCTCTCGTACGAACTCCTGAACCCGGAGCCGGAACGGTCGAGAGCAGCCTACCTGGCGCTGCCCCTCGCCGACCTGCTGAGGGGCGCGCTGGAACGCGGCAGGGCCTCGGGCAGCGTGCGCAGCGACCACTCGGTCGAGCGCCTGGTTCGCACCCTGGCCAACACGTTCTTCATCACCGCGTTGCAGTGGGCCGCCTACCGCACCGACAGGGGCATCCAGGCGGAACTGCGACTGGCTCTCGACCTCACACTCGAGGGGCTGCTCACGCCCGGCTAGTAGCCGCTCTGCACGTCCACCACGTTGCGCTCTTCGCCTCGTGCCAGCGCGCTCAGGGTAAGCAGCACGTCCTTGGCTGCGGCCAGCGGCCACTCCTGCACGTCGTTGCCGCGGTGCGGACTCATCACCACGTTGCCAAGGTCCTGGAACGGGTACGCGCTCGGGAACACGCCTGTGCGCACCTCGTCCTTCGGGTACTGATACCAGACGTCGATGCCCGCGCCCAGGAGGCGGTCCTCGGCCAGCGCCTCATACAGGGCGCGTTCGTCGATCACCGGTCCGCGTCCCACGTTCACGATCACGGCGGTAGGTTTCAGGAGCGCCAGTTCCGGTGCCCCGAGTAGGCCCGTGGTGGCGGGAGTGTTGGGTAGCGAGACGAGCACTGCGTCGGCCTCCTGCAGCGCCGTGTGCAGTTCACCCTCGCCGTACTGCCGCAAGTCTGCCTGCGGGTCTGGGCGCCGGCGGTACGCCCGGACCTCCATGCCCAGCGCTTCCAGAAGAGGCCTCAGCGCCGTGCCGATGGCGCCGTAGCCAAGCAGCAGCGCAATCTTGCCGCTCAGCTGCACGCCCAGGTTGCGGCTGTCTACGTCGCTGCCCCAGTCGCCTTCGCGCATGGCACGGTCGGCGGAGACGACGCGGTTGGAGCAGGCGAGCAGCAGTGCCAGCGCGTGCTGGGCCACCATGGCGCCGTTGTAGTGGGAGTTGTGCACCCTGAGGTGCGGCCTGGTGGAGGCGCCTTCGCGCAGACGGGCGGCGATGCCGGCCCACGGCACGATCACGTGTCTTAGGTTGGCGCCGTCCAGCAGGGCGGGGTCCGGGTTGCCGGCCACCAGTGCCTCCGGCCAGTCGGGCTGCGCGGCAGCTTCGGCCAGTGACAGGAACCGTACTTCCAGCTCCGCCGGTAGAGGCAGTTGCTGCGCGTACGGTGTGGACTTGCCGGGGAGCCAGGTGACCTTCAGCGCCATGGCCCGATGTTACCCCTAGCCGTGCGTGCGGCGTCGCCTAAGCTCAGCTCAGAGGAAGGGGTTGCCGTAGCGCTCGGCTCCTATGGTGGTGCTGGGCCCATGCCCAGGCAGCACCGCCGTATCGTCCGGAAGACTCAGCAGTTCGCGGTGGATGGAGTCGAGCAACTGCCTTTCGTCCGCCAGGGGCAGGTCCGTGCGGCCCACGGAGCCCTTGAAGAGAGCGTCGCCGGAGAGCACCGCGCCGTAGGCGGGGATATGGAACGCACAGTGGCCGGGCGCGTGCCCAGGCGTGTGCAGCGCCGTCACCTTCACGCCACCCAGTTCGAGCACCTGACCGTGCTCGAGGGGGAGCGTATCCAGGGGCGGCGCCTCTATGTGGATGGACCAGCGTGCGGCGGCGGCCACCGCGTTCTCGAGCAGCACCTGGTCTGCCGGGTGGAGGAGGACGGGCACCGTGCTGGGGCCGCCTGGTGGCCGGTTGGCGAGAAGTGCTGTTATGCCGCCCACATGATCGAAGTGGGCGTGGGTAAGCCACACGGCGTGCAGCGCTGCACCCCTTGCCCTCAGCTCGCTCGCGATGCGGTCGCCCTCCTCGCCCGGGTCCACCACCACTGCCGCGCCGTTCACGAGCAGCACGTAGCAGTTGACGTCGAGTGGGCCGACGCTGAGCTGGAGGATCTGCAGGGGAGAACCGGCTTCTGCCGGGGCGGCGCCCGTCTCGCCTTGCGGAGCGCGGCGCTCAACCGTGCGCTGTTCGCGGTCTCTCACTGCTTCCGGCCCTTGCCGGAAACGAGGGTCAGGAGCACGTCCCGGTACATCTTCAGGCGGGCCATGAAACCGGACCACTTGCCCAGTTTCTCTTCCTTCATCACTTGCGAGACGCCGGGTAGCTCCACCTCGACGAGGCGCCAGGACCGCTCCTTCGCAGCCCGCGTGATGGCGACCTCGACCCCGTAGCGGCTCTCGGCCAAGCCGGGAACGCTCAGGAGCTTGGAGCGTAGTACTGCGCGCTGGCCGCTTAGCTGCGGGGCTATCTTCTGAGCGGCGGTGGTGCGCCACCTGCCGCGAGTGAAGCTGCCTCGCGTCATGTCCGCGTCGCCACTGACGACGGGCCGCACCAGGTCGTGGAGCTGGTCGGGAATCAGCCCAACCAAGTCCGCGTCAAGCAGCACCAGCACGTCCTCCGTCAGTTCGGCCGCGCCAGCTGCCAGCGCGCCGCCCTTCCCCAGGTTCTCGGGCAGCCTCAGTACCTTGGCGCCGGCCGCCTCCGCTGCGTCCGCAGTGCCGTCCTCCGAGCCGTCGTCGACCACGAGTACGGGGCCCAAACGCGTGTTGAGCGCCACCCGCACCACCCGGCCAACGTTCGAAGCCTCTTCGAAGGCCGGGATGAGGAAGCCTACGGCTAGGCCCTTCGGACGGAGCTCAGCCGCCTTGCGGCTCGCCCCGAGGTCCGGTAGCGGGTCGCTGCCAGCAACGCTGCCGGAGGGGAGCGGGAAGGTAGTGGTGCCTGAACCGTTCTCGTTAGTCGCCATGGCCTGGTCTCAACCGGTGAAGAGCGCCCCGACCTCCCTGAAAGTGATGAGCACGATCAGTGCCATGACGAGCATCACCCCGATGAAGTGGATCTGCTCCTCCTGGCCTGGCTTGAACGGCTTACCCCGCACGGCCACGATGGTCGCCAGCAGCATGCGGCCGCCGTCCAGCCCCGGGATGGGCAGCAGGTTGAACACGGCCAGCGAGAAGTTGATGACGGCTGCCAGCAGCAGCACCGGCGCCACGCCGATCCGAGTGGCCTGCGCCACCATGGTCACCATGCCGACGGGCCCCGCCACTTCCTGGTTCGCGGCGCCGGTGACGGCGGAGCCGATGCCGCTTACGAACCCGGAGACCATCTCGGGAACGATCTTGATGCCGAACATGGCCGCCAGCGGGAGGGCTTCGGCGAAGCTCACCGGCTCAACCAGCGTGCCGATCTCGATGCCCAGGATGGCTTCGGCGCCTTCTGGTGGCCACGCTGTGGCCACCGTCCGCGTGCCAGCCGTGCCTTCCACAACGAGTTCCAGCCTGTGAGCGCTCCGCACCTCGTCGATGACCTGTTGTGGGCTGGGGCTCTCTATGTCGTTCAGTCGCAGGATCCTGTCGGCGGGCAGTAGCCCCAGCGCTTCCGCCCTGGACCCTGGCACGACGCCCGCCACCGACGCGCCCTGGATATGCGATTCGTCGCCCGTAAGCATGCCCATGTAGCCGGGCTGCAGGCTGATGGCGCCCGCGAGCAGGACGCTGCCGAGAAGGTAGTTGGCGATGACCCCGCCGATGAGCACCCAGATCTTGTGCAGCCAAGGCAGCTTGGCCATCCCCTCGTCGGGGTGGCGCAGTTCGCCGTCATCGCCCACCGTTGGAGCCATACCGGGCAGGTCCACGTAACCGCCCAGCGGTAGCAGGCTCAGCCTCCACTCCGTGCCGCGCCAGCGGCGTTTGGCTATGACGGGGCCGATGCCGACCGAGAAGGCGCGTACTAGGACCCCGACGCTGCGGGCGTTCAGGTAGTGGGCCAGCTCGTGCACCGTTACGGCGCTAGTGAGTATGAGTGCGAAGGTCAGTGCTGTGAGCATGATCAGTGCGGTTCCGGCCGCAATGGATAGTATGCCAAAGCGCGAGAGGGGTGAGCGTAACGGTGCCCGGCGGGCGCCTCCCGCCACGGCGCCTGGGCGAGGTCAGGCAGGCCCGCCCTCCGTGCTGTGGTTCGCCCCCGCACCGCCCCGTAGCAGCTTGATCAGGTCGCTCTTGCCGATGATACCCACCAGACGCCCCGTTGGGTCCGTGACCATGAGCCTCCCCAGTTGGCTCTCAGCGATCCTGGCTAGTGCCGCCAGGGCCGTCTCGTTCAGGCCGACCGTTTCCGCACTCCGCAGGACGTCTGCCACCGTGCCGCCAGTACCGTCAGCAGGCGGAGTCGCGTCGGCGCCACCGTTGTCGGGTGTTGCCAAGCGCTCCTGAGCGTCGGCGATGCGAGCGTAGCCGCGGAGCGCGCCAACTGAGTCCACTACGGGGTAGCCGGCATGTGGCTGGAAGTTGGCCATGCGGACGAACTGCTCGAGCGGCATCGTCAGTTCCACGGTCATGGGCTCGCCCGTCATCACGTCTCCCACGGTCTTGCCCTCGAGCGCCTCCGTTATCACGGCGGCTTGCGCTTCGGCGCGGCCCGCGTTGTAGACGAAGAAGGCCAGGATGACCAGCAGGAAGTTCATGGAGAAGAAGCCGTACAGCCCGAGCAGTATGGCGACCACGGCGCTCACGAACGCGGCGACGTTGGTGGCGCGCAGGTGCGGCAAGAAGAGCGCCAGCAGCCCCCGTAGTATGCGGCCACCGTCGAGCGGGAGGGCGGGTAGCAGGTTGAAGAGCGCCAACGCGATGTTGGTGATGGCGAGGTAACTGAGCACGAGAGCGAGGCCCGGCAACTCGAGCGTGTGCGGCAGCGCCAGCCAGAGCAGAACGCCGACGATGACGCTGGTTATGGGCCCTGCGACGGCCACCACCGCTTCGGCGCCGCGGGCCCGCGGCATCTCGTCCAACTTGGCCACGCCGCCCAGGAACCACAGCCGGATCTCGAGCGTTCTGACCCCGTAGAGGCGGGCAGTGACCGCGTGCCCCAACTCATGCACCACGACGCTGGCGAAGAGGCCGGTGGCCGCAGCCGTGCCAAGAAGCCACCGCGTCACGCCCTGATCGAGCCCAGCAGGGTCGATGTTCACGCCTATGGTGGCGAGGAGCTGGGCGTAACTCGCCAACTGCGAGCCGATCATGTAGGCGAAGAGTGGCAGGATGAGCAGGAAGCTGTAGTCGAGCAGCACGGGCACGCCGAGCAGCTTGAAGGGCAGGCGGACGCCGCGGCTGTTCACGAGGTGCCCACCGCGCCGCGCCCGAGCCTCTCCACCAGTTCCGCGCTGATCCGGCGGGCCGCCTCGTCGGCCGCGTTCAGACCGTCCCACGAGAGGACGTCGGTGGGCGCCTCCAGCAGGGTGCCTGCCAGCACCTCTGGGATCTTGTGGAACCCGAGCCTGCCCGCCAAGAACGCTGCCACGGCTATCTCGTCGGCAGCGTTGAGGAACGTTGGGGCCAGGCCACCGAGCTCTCCGGCCCGGTAGGCCAGCTGCAGGCTGGGGAAGCGCGCATGGTCGGGCTCTTCGAACTCCCAGGTGCCGCGCAGCGGTAGGGGCTCCAAGGGAACCGGCGGCCTGTCCGGCGTCTCGATGGCGTACTGGATGGGCACCCGCATGTCGTGCGGGCCGACCTGCGCCAGCAGGTTGCCGTCCACGAAGCGCACGAGGCCATGCACCAGGGACTGGGGATGCACCACGACCTCGATGGCGCCCAGGGGCACCCCGAAGAGGAAGTGCGCCTCGAGCACCTCGAGCCCCTTGTTGAAGAGCGTCGCCGAGTCGATGGTGACCTTGCTACCCATCACCCAGTTCGGGTGCGCCAGGGCCTGCTCCACGCCCACGGTGCTGAGGTCGGCGGGACCCAACCGGAACGGCCCACCCGACGCCGTCAGCACGAGACCCGCTACCCTGGCGGACGGTTCGTTGGCGAGGCACTGGTAGAGCGCTGCGTGTTCGGAATCCACGGGTGTGATCCGGGCGCCATGCTCGTCGGCCAGGCGCCGCATGAGCGGGCCCGCCACTACCATCGCCTCCTTGTTGGCCAGCGCCACGTGAGTGCCGGCGCGCAGTGCGGCGGCGGTGGGCGCCAGGCCAGCCATGCCGGGGATGGCTGCCACCACCACGTCCACCCTCGACGTCGCTACTGCCAAGGCGCCCTCGGGTCCTGTCACAAGCCTGGTGCCAAGCGGCAGGTGAGGGCGCAGCTCCGCCGCGGCCGAGGCGGCGCACGCCACGAGGTCGGGCCTGAACTCGGCGACCTGTTCAAGCAGTAGTGCGGTGTTGGTGCCCGCCGCCAGCGCGCTCACGCGGTAGCCCCGCCAGCGCGCCACGTCCAGCGTCTGTGTGCCGATCGAGCCCGTCGACCCGAGGACGGCGATGCGCTTCATGGCAGCATCATGGCACGCGCACTCGTGGCGCGCCGTCCAGGTAGTGGCGAGGCGCCGCTTCGAGTGTCGGACACGAGGCCGGCATGAGTTCACGGCGCCCCGCCGGTGGTAGCATCTGGATATACCCCCATAGGAGGATCCTCGATGCTTGTTCGTGAGTGGATGACGCCAGACCCCCAGACGGTCAACGCCGGAACGCCGGTCATGGAGGCCATGCAGCGCCTGCGCGAGGGCGGCTTCAGGCGCCTGCCCGTGGCGCAGAACGGCAAGCTCATCGGTATCGTCACGGACCGGGACCTGAAGGAGGCGACCCCTTCCAAGGCCACCACGCTCTCCATCTACGAGCTCAACTACCTGCTCAGCAAGCTGGTGGTCAAGGACGTCATGCGCTCGCCGGTCATCACCGTGCGGGTGGACGACCCCATAGAGCACGCCGCGCTGCTCATGGAGGAGCACCGCGTGTCCGGCCTACCGGTCCTGGATGACGGCAACTTGGTGGGCATCCTTACCATCACCGACCTGATGCGTGCGCTCGTCTCCTTCCTGGCGCTGCGTGAGGGCGGCCGCCGGGTCACGGTGGACCTGCCGGACGAGCCCGGTGTGCTCGCGCGGGTGGCCAACCAGGGCGCCCCTTCCAACATCGTGGCTGCCGTGACCACGGGCATCCAGGCCGGCCATAAGCGGCGTCTGGTGCTCCGCGCCACTGGCGAGGGTGCCGATCAGTTCGCCGATCGCCTGAAGGCGGCCGGCATCGAGGTGGTGGACGACCGCTGAGTAGAGCGGCCACACCGTAACGTGGTGGCATGACAGAACAGTTGGACGAGCAGTTCGCCCACCTGAGTGGCGGCGCCCGTGCCGGGCGTGTGGCCTTCAGCCCGTTCCTGGACCCTGCTCAGGCGGACGCGCTGCTGGCGCGCCTGAAGGCTGCTGGGGTGAGCGCCGAGGCGTGGGGCGGCTACGCCGGTGCGCGCCGCCGCGTGGTGGCGGCCTACCCTCCGGAGGTGCCAACGGCGCACGCCAACCTGACGGGCTGGTACGTGGAAGGTACCTGGGCCGGACCCGAGTTGCGGGCCGCTGCCGTCGCCGCTAGCGTTCCCGCCGGCCGCCTGGGCGACGCTGTGGCTCATCAGCAGGGGGTCACCCTCGTCACGTTCGCCCCGGTGGCGCCCGAGCTAGCGGCGCTGACGCAGGTGGAAGGCAGACCCATCTCAGGTGTGGAGGTGCCGGTAGGGCGGCTCGGTGGCGCGGAAGCCCGCACCGTGAGCGCGGTGGTGCCCTCCCTCAGGGTGGACGTGCTCGGCGCGCGCGCCTTCGGCGTCTCACGTGCGTACTTCGCGAAGGGGGTGGCGGCGGGCCGCGTGAGCGTGAACGGCAACGCCGCCGGCAAGGCTGCGAGCGCAGCCGAGGGCGACCAGGTCTACGCGGAGGGGCTTGGACGCTTCCACGTGAAGGGCGTGATGGGGGAGACGCGCAGGGGCAACCTCAAGGTCACGCTGGTGGTGGAGCGCGGCTGACCCGAAGCGTCCGCTGGAGTTCAGGTACGGACGCGCTTGCGGCCGCCTTGTCGCTCCTTGAACACCATCCTGAACGGCACCTCCGAGAAGCCGAGGTCCTCGCGGATACGGTTCCTCAAGTAATGCTCGTAGGGCCTGGTGAGGAACGACTCGTTGTTGATGGAGAACACGAAGGTCGGCGGAGCCACGTCCACCTGGCTCGCGTACAGCAGCTTGAGAGGCTTGCCCTGGAAGTTGGGAGGTGCCTGCCTGGCGGTCCACACCTCCAGCCACCCGTTCAGTTCGCCGGTGGCCACGCGCTTATGGGCCGTGTCGTAGAGGCGGATGGCACTGGCCAGCAGCTCATGCAGTCCGAAGTCCGTCTCCGCGCTCGTGTACACGCGGGGGGCGAAGTGCAGATGAGAGAGCTCCTCGTCGAGCTTGCGCTGGAACGGTGCGAGCTGCTCGTCCTTCACCAGGTCCCACTTGTTGACCGCCACCACCACCGGCTTGCCCCAGTCGAGCGCCATGTTGGCCAACCGCAACTCGTGATCGCCGAACTCGAATGGGTCCACCACGAGTATCGCCACGTCCGCCCGCCTGAGCGCCATCTCGGAGCGCATGCGCGCGTAGTACTCCAGGTCGCCAACGTCCTTGCGGGCCATGCCTGCCGTGTCGATCAACACGAACGGCCGGCCGGCGAAGTCGAAGCGCACGTCCACGCTGTCGCGCGTGGTGCCGGCCACCGGCGCCACGATCACGCGTTCGTCTCCCACGATGGCGTTCACCAGGCTTGACTTGCCCACGTTCGGGCGGCCGATGATGGCCAGGTTCACCGTCTGCTCCTCGACCTCGTCCTCCGCTTGCCCCAGGCGCTCACCGATCTCGGCCAGAAGCTCGTAGGTGCCGACGGCGTGCTCGGCCGCGGTGGGGTGAGGCTCGCCGAAACCAAGGGCGTACAGCTCGAAGTATTCGGGGGCCTCGGTATGTTGCGGGTCGTCTATCTTGGTGGCCACCATCATGACCTCGGGCCCCAGGGAGCGCAGCCACTCGCCTACCTCGTGATCCGAGGGGGTGAGGCCCACGCGCCCGTCGACCGCGAAGAGGATGAGGTCTACGCCCACCAGCGCCGCCTCCACGCTGCGCCTGATGGGGCGGTCCCACTCGTCGCCCGACCAGAGGCCACCGGTGTCGAGCAGGCGGAAGGAGACACCGTCGTCCGTGACGACCTGCGCTTCCTTCACGTCGCGAGTGACGCCGGGCACGTCCGCCACGATGGCTTCACGACGACCGACGAGCCGGTTGAACAGGCTCGACTTGCCTACGTTCGGGCGTCCCACGATGGCCACGCTACCCAAGGCGGGCTCCTCTCTTCACGCCGCGCCCGTTCGCCCAGTCGCGGGCGCTCATGGCGCGCTTGCCCGGCGGCTTCACGCTGCTCAGCAGGACGGTGCCGGAGCCGGTGGCGACGAGCACGCCAGCCGCCGTGCTCGCAAGGACCGTGCCCGGCTCGGTGGGCTGGTCCTCGGCCTGCGTGTGCGGTTCGCCGACACCCAGGCCCTCCACCTTCACGCGCTCGGCCTGGAAAGCGAACGAACTGCCGGGCCAGGCAGCCACCCCACGGTGCCGGTTCACGACCTGTTCGGCCGTGTCCCGCCAGCGGATCCAACCGTCCTCCGCCCGGAGCGGCGGGGCGTGAGTGGCGGCTGCGTCGTCCTGCGGTGTGAGTGGCAGCGTGCCCTCGCTCAGAAGCTCCAGGGCCTCGAGCAGCGTCTCGGCGCCGAGCTCGGCGAGCTTCTTCAGCAGCGTCACGGCGTCGTCGTCGGGCGCCACCGGCGTGCGCCGCTGCAGCCGCACGGGTCCGGTGTCGAGCCCCACGTCCGTCTGCATGATGGTCACACCCGTCTCGGCGTCGCCTTCTATGAGGGCCCACTGAACAGGCGCTGCCCCCCGGTGCTTCGGGAGCAGGCTCGCGTGCACGTTCAGGAAGCCGTGCCGCGGGAGCGCGAGCAGGGATTCCGGCAGGATGCGGCCGTAGGCGGCGGTGATCGCCACGTCGATCGCCAGCTCCCTAAGAGTGTCGTGGAACCCCACGTTCTTCTTCAGCCGGGTGGGCTGCTCCAGCCGTAGCCCCAGCTCGCGCGCCCGCCGGGCGGCTGCAGGCGCTTGCAGCGCGAGGCCGCGGCCGGCAGGTTTGTCCGGCTGGGTAACGACCAGCTGCACGTCGTGATGGTTCAGTAGCGCGTCAAGGACCGGCAACGCGAACGCCGGCGAGCCGAAGAAGGCTACCCGCAGGGGCTGGAGCGACACGGTGCTGAAGGCCCCTACCCGCCGTGCAGTGGCACGGGCGAGCGTCTGCCCCGGTCGCGCTCCTGCTTTATAAGGGCCTTGGCCTCCCGCTGCATGTTGGCGAGCTCGGCACGGTGCTCCTCGAGGAATGCGCGCTTGCGTGGTTCGGGCAGGTGGTCGAAGAAGAGCACGCCTTCCAGGTGGTCGAACTCGTGCTGCAGCACGTGGGCGAAGTAACCGGTGGCGCGCAGGCTGCGCCTCTCTCCCAGCAGGTCCTGATACGAGAGCTCCACCACCAGGTCCCGCGGTACGTCCTCGACAGATAGGCCGGGCAGGCTGAGGCAGCCGTCGCGGCCGTGCTGCAGGCCCTCTCGCAGCGTCATCACGGGGTTAACTATCACGTGCTCGCGGCGGCCGTCCCAGCGGTGCTGGCGCTCCGCCGCCGCCGGCTCCTCATCGTCCCAGTCCTCATCGTCGCCCCCAGGCTCCATCTCGAGCGCCACGAACAGCCGGATGGGCAGCCCGATCTGCGGCGCTGCCAAGCCGACGCCGTCGGCTGCGTACATGGTCTCCAGCATGTCGGCGGCCAGGTCGCTCAACTCGGTGTCGAACTCCGTGATCTCGGAGGCGCGCCGGCGGAGCACGGGGTCACCGTAGTAGCGGATGGGGTAGATCAAGGTTCCTCCAGGCTTGGCTTCAGGGCTGCAGCGGTTCGCTCACGTACTGCAGGACTGCCGTCGGGGTCTCGAGCGCCACCACGCCTTCGGGCAGCGCGAGCCGAACTGGAAGAGTATACCGCCCGGGCGCCACTTCTCCGGTCATGGGCTCTACCGTGCCCACCACCTCCACTAGCTGCATGAGAGCAGAGGGCGGGCCCGCCACGGTGACGGTGGGCCTCGTGAGCGCCGCGCTCTGAAGGGAAGTGACCGCCGGGGCCTCGAACTGGATGAGCAGCTCGGTGGTGTAGAGCACGTCCCGCGTGACGGCGGAAACGTCGACGGTGGCGGGCACTGCGGTGACGCCGGCAACAGGCTGGTCGTCGGCGTCCAGGGCGATCACTGCCGCCTCACCTCCGGCTGGTGCCGCCACCGCTACGGCCCGCACCACGGAAGCAAGCTGTTGTTGCCTGCCGGTGAGCGTGACCTGCGCGGGCGTGACTGCCGTCTTGATGAGCACCCCCTCGGGCGCAGAGCCGACCACGGCCACCTCGACGGGTACGCTGCGCTGCGCCATCGTCTCCAGGAAGCCGATGACGTTGCCGGGGGAGACGGACTGGAGCCGCACCTCCTGCGGGGTCTGAACCACCACCTGCCGGTCGAAGTCGCCGCTGGCTCCAGTCAGGTCGAGCGTGGCCCTGAGCTGTTCCGGACGCAACCGGTCGATGCGGGGTCCGGGCCCGGACACGCCGACGTCCACGAAATCCGGCACGCCCACCGCGAGCTCCTCCGCCTCGACGCCATCCACCTCGAGGGGCACGGAGATGGTGCGCTGGGTGATGGTCGTGGTGGTGGTGGAAACGAGCCACCAGAACCCCACCGCAGCCAGCAGGGCCACCAGCTTGCGCGGCCAGTTGCGCACCAGGCGCTGCAGCAGTTCCCTGATAAGCCCGAAGACCCCGCTCACGCGTACGCCTCGCGTAGCGCGCGGAGCAGATCGGCGGGAGCGATGTCCGGGGTGAGCACGCCGTCCTGCGCGATGCTGACGGTGCCGCGCTCCTCGCTGACGGCGAGCACCAGAGCGTCGCTCACCTCCGAGAGGCCGACCGCGGCGCGGTGCCTGGTGCCGTGCTTCACGGACCACCCCTCGTGCTTGTCGGAGAGCGGGAAGATGACGCCGGCAGTGGTGATGATGTCCTCACGGACTATCACGGCCCCATCGTGCAGGGGCCCTTTCGAGGCGAAGATGGTCTGCAGCAGGGCCGACGTGACCGGCGCCCCGATGGGCGTGCCCTTGTCCGCGTACTCCTTCAGGGGTGTGCGGCCCTCGATGGCGATGAGTGCCCCACGGCGCTGGGTGGCCAGTTCGCGCGTCGCGGTCATGATCTCCTGCACGGGGTCCGCCATAACGCTGCGCGCTTTGCGGCCACGGCCCACTCGCTCCAGCACGGCTCGCAGCTCAGGCTGGAACACCACCACGATGGCCAGGAAACCGGCGGGCGCGATGGCGTCGAAGAGCCACTTGGTGGCCTGCAACTCGAAGAAGCCGGCCAGGAACCAGAGCGCCGATAGCGCGAGGAGTCCGCGCAGCACGTTCCAGGCGCGGGTGCCCACGAGCAGGACGTACGCCTGGTAGATGAGGCCACCGATGATCAGGATGTCTATGGCATCCTGCAGACGGAAGCTGTCGAAGAGAATCAAGCGTGCGCCTCCGGCGGACGGTGGGTGCTAAGGCGGGCCGTGGAAGCGCCGCAGGAACGGTCGGGGGAAGCTCCTTCGCGCCGAGAATATCACGCTTGCACGTGGTTTCGTGGCGCGCCTGGCGTAACGCGTGCACGCGGTAGAGTGTGCGTCTGGAGGCCACCATGGCACGAGGCAACATGTCCGAGATGAAAGAACGAGTCCAGTCCCTTCGGGGGTATCTTTGACTTGGCCGGCAAGCGGGCCAAGCTCGAACTCCTACAGCCACAACTGAACGCTCCCGGCCTATGGGACGATCCCGATAACGCGCGGCGCATCAGCCAGGAAGCTACTCAGCTGACGCGCATAATCGAGGCGTTCGATACCGTCGCCAACGACGTCGAGGGCCTTACGGAGCTGTATGAGTTGGCCGACGAGGATGAGGAAGAGGAACTGGCCGGCGAGTACCAGCGCGTGGAGCGCGACCTGGAGATGCTCTACCGGGAGACGCTATTCAGCGGCGATCACGATTCTCGCGCCGCGATAATCACCATCAAACCTGGTGCCGGCGGCACCGAATCGTCCGACTGGGCCGGCATGCTGTTCAGGATGTACCGGCGCTACGCTGAGCGGCACGGCTACACGGTGGAGCTACTGGACATCGTGCATAACGAGGACGCTCCGAACGGCATCGAGTTCGCGCAGATGATCGTGAGGGGGGAGCGCGCTTTCGGCATGCTCCGGACGGAGGGTGGCGTGCACCGCCTGGTGCGCGTGAGCCCGTTCGATTCGCAGGGGCGCAGGCACACGTCGTTCGCTGGCGTCGAGGTGATGCCGGAGATCGACGACAGCTTCGAGC
This sequence comes from uncultured bacterium, assembly GCA_964630175.1. Classification (GTDB taxonomy): domain Bacteria; phylum Deinococcota; class Deinococci; order Deinococcales; family Trueperaceae; genus JAAYYF01. Next base: position 7,054 of record CAZVTS010000033.1, on the reverse strand, counting down.
TGAACATCGACCCCAACGATGTGAGGGTGGACGTTTACCGTTCCAGTGGCCCGGGTGGTCAATCGGTGAACACCACCGACTCCGCCGTGAGGGTGGTCTACAAGGGCGGCACGCCCGAGGAGATCGTGGTTACCTGTCAGGACGGCAAGTCGCAGATCAAGAACCGCGAGCGTGCCATGACGGTACTGCGGTCTCGGCTGTTCGAGCGCGAGGAACAGAGGCGTCTAGCTGAGCAGATGAAGGCTAGGGGCGAGCAGAAGGCCATCGAGTGGGGCTCCCAGATCCGTAGCTACGTTCTCGACAAGCAGTACATCAAGGACCACCGCACGGCCGCCATGCGTCATGACCCCGACAACGTGCTGGACGGAGACATCGAGGACCTGATCTGGGCGGGGCTGGAGTGGTACGCCAGGAACACGGTAGCCGCCTGAGTCGCGTGGTTCGCCTCTCCACGCCGAAGCAAGGGCGATGATCGCGGCATGACGACGACCGGTTCAGGAACCTTGGCTGCCGGCAGGGTCGTGACGCAGGCGGAGCTCGCAGCGGCGGCCACGGGCGCGGTGGTTGCGCTGCTGCCCTGCACCGCCGTCCTGGCGCAAGGACCGGACGCGGCCGCGTTCCTGCATGGGCAGCTCGCCAACGACGTCACGGGCCTGCCCGTCGGCGGCGTCAACCAGAGCCTCAGCCTCAACCACAAGGGCCACGCCGTGGCCGAAGGCAGCGTGTTGCGAACGGGGAAGAACGAGGTCCGCCTGGCTCTCGAGGGCGAAGCGGCTGACCGCGTGCTCGCGGGCCTGAGGGAACACATCATCTTCGACCAGGTGACGCTCGAGCTGGAGCCGCGTACGGCGCGGGTGACGCTTCAGGGCGCTTCTGCCGCGAAGCTCCTCCCGCTCGTGCCGGGCAAGGGTGAGTTCGCCAGCGGCACACTCGGCGGGGCGGGCGTGTTGGCCTTCGCGCGGCGCCGTTCGGCGCCGGGTGGGTTCGATCTCCTCGTGGACGCGGATGACGTGCCGGTCGTGCTCGCCGAACTGGAGCACCGGGGCGCGCTGGTGGTGGACGCCGCGGTCATCGACGCGCTGAGGGTCCGGGCGCTGGTGCCTACCGCTGCCGGCGAAGGCGGTGACGGCGTGCTGCCGCAGGAGGCGGGTCTCGAAGGCTCTCTCTCGTACCGCAAGGGTTGCTACCTTGGCCAGGAGATCATGGCGCGCATCGAGGCGCGCGGCAACGTGCGCCGCTCGCTGGTGAGGCTGCGGTTGGCGGCACCCGTTCCGAGCGGGAGCGCGGTGCTTCACGGGGGTCGCAGCGTGGGCCGCGTCGGCAGCGTGGTGAGCATAGAGGGGCCGCCCGGGCCAGCGCCGGTGGTCGAGGCGCTGGCCGTGCTCCGCAGCGACCTGCCGGAGGACGCGCAGCTTGAGGCGGACGGCGTGGCCGTTTGTCGCTACGGCAACGCCGGCTGACCTGGGCACGCGCACCGTGGGCCCTATACTTACGGTATGAAGCCCAAGAAACAGTGGCTGGCAGAGGATTATGCGGAAGCAACCGCCCAGTTCCCGGAGCGCGACGCGGTCTTCGAGACGCTCTCCGGCATCCCCGTCGAGCCGCTCTACACCGCCGATGACCTGACGGGTTTCGACCCGGCAGAGAAGCTGGGCTACCCCGGCGAGTTTCCCTACACCCGTGGGGTTCAGAGCACCATGTACAGGGGCCGTCTCTGGACCATGCGGATGTTCGCCGGGTTCGGCACAGCGGAGCAGACGAACGAGCGCTTCCATAAGCTCCTGGCTGCTGGTCAGACTGGTCTATCTACTGCCTTCGACCTGCCCACGCTGATGGGTTACGACTCCGACCACCAGATGTCGCAGGGTGAGGTGGGGAAGTGCGGCGTGGCGGTGGCCAGCCTGGCCGACATGGAGATCCTCTTCGAGGGTATCGATCCCGAGCAGATCACCACCTCCATGACCATCAACAGCCCCGCCAACGCCATCTGGGCCATGTACCTTGCCATGGCCGAACGCAAGGGCGCCGACCTCAAGAAGGTGGGCGGCACGCTGCAGAACGACATCCTCAAGGAGTTCATCGCCCAGAAGGAGTACATCTACCCACCGGCTCCGAGCGTGAAACTGGTCATCGATACCTTCGAGTGGGGCCCGCAGGTGGCGCCGCGCTTCAACTTCATCTCCGTCTCCGGCTACCACATCCGCGAGGCCGGCTCCACGAGCGTGCAGGAACTCGCGTTCACGCTGGCGGACGGCATCCATTACGTTCGTAAGGCCCTCGAGCGCGGCCTGGACATCGACGATTTCGCGCCCCGCATCTCCTTCTTCTTCAACGTGCACAACGACTTCTTCGAGGAGATCGCCAAGTTCCGCGCCGCCAGGCGTATCTGGGCGCACCAGATGCGCGACGTGTTCGGCGCCAAGAACCCGCGGTCCTGGATGCTGCGCACGCACGCCCAGACGGCGGGTGTGAGTCTCACGGCGCAGCAGCCGCTCGTCAACATGTCCAGGGTGGCGATCCAGGCGCTGGCCGGTGTGCTGGGCGGCACCAACAGCCTCCACACCGACGCGTACGACGAGGCGCTCTCCGTGCCCACGGAGGAGGCGGCCACGCTGGCGCTCCGCACCCAGCAGGTGGTGGCGTACGAGAGCGGCGTCACCAACACCATCGACCCGCTGGCGGGCTCCTACTACCTCGAGAACCTCACGGATGAGATGGAGCGCCGCACGCTGGAGTACTTCCGCCAGATCGACGCCCTCGGCGGCGTGGAGGCCGCCATAGAGGAGGGCTTCTTCGCCCGCGAAATCGGGGACGCCAGCTGGCGCCAGCAGCGCGACATCGACGACCGCAAGCGGCTCGTCGTCGGAGTGAACGCGTTCGAGCAGGATTACCCTGAAGTACCCATCCAACTGGTAGATGCCGAAGTGGTGCGCGTGCAGAAGGAGCGCCTGGCGAGGGTGCGACGTGAACGCGACCCGGTGGCGGTGGAGAACGCCCTCACTGCCCTCGGCGAGGCTGCCAGGCGTGGTACCAACACCATGCCCGCCTTCATGGAGTGCGCTCGCGCCTTCTGCACGCTGGGCGAGCAGATGGACGTGCTGCGCGAGGTCTACGGCGTGTACGAGGAGCCCGTGCTCATATGAGCAGACCCATCCGTGTGCTCATCGCCAAGCCTGGACTGGACGGCCACGACCGTGGCGCCAAGGTCATCGCCCGTGCCCTGCGAGACGCAGGCATGGAGGTCATCTACACGGGCCTGCGGCAGACGTCCGAGATGATCGTGAACGCCGCTATCCAGGAAGACGTGGACGCGGTGGGCCTGTCCGTGCTCTCGGGCGCCCACATGCATTACTTCCGCGAGATAAGCGCCGCGTTGGTCGAGCGCAACGCCACGGACATACTGCTGTTCGGTGGCGGCATAGTACCGGACCAGGATCTGGCCGAGCTCGAGGAGCTCGGGGTTGGCCGAGTCTTCACGCCCGGCTCGAACACCAACGACGTCGTTGACTACGTGAGGACCGAGATAACGGCGCGCCGTTCCAAGGCTTCATGAGAAGCGGTAGGGCGGGCGTCCTCATGACTTTCTCAAGATTCACTTGTTAGATTGACCCCATTCTTCCGTTCGAGGGGGACAGTCGCCTTGCAAAGCCTGAACTTCGCTGCCCGTGTACTTGTCATGGCAGCGCTCTCCCTCGTGCCCACCGCTGCCGCCGAGGCTTACGCTCTCCGCACGGTGCAACCGGGCGATTCGGTGGGCCTCATCGCCGAACGTTACGGCGTGAGCGTAGACACCATCCTCAGCGCCAACGACATGACCACCAGCCTCATCCACCCGGGCGACGTGCTCAAGGTCCCCTACATCGAGGCGGTCGGTGGTCCTGCCGAACTGTTCAGCAGTACACCGCCGGGCTTCACCTGGTACACGCTCAAGGAGGGGGAGACCCTCAGCGCGGTGGCCAGCAGCTTCGGTCTGAGCGTCACCGCCGTGGTGGGCGCCAACCCGGACATCTCCTCCATGGACCGCCTACCAACCGGCTTCGAGCTGCTCATCCCGCCTAGCGCCGGGCTGGTGGTGCGCCTCAACAGCGCCGATGAGATCCTGCCGCTTCTCGCAGAGCACAACATCACGCCGGCCGAGTTCGCCCGCGCCAACGGTCTGCGCTCGCCGTTCGATCTGATGCCCGACATGCTCCTGTTCCTGCCCGGCGTGCAGCCGGCCGAGGCGCTGGCCAGGCTCCAGAAGGTCCGCGAGGAAGAGAACCGCTACGTCTGGCCCATCCACGGCCGACTCACCTCCTACTTCGGTTCCCGCAACCTGGGCATGGGCACCTCGAGCTTCCACCGCGGCATCGATATCGCGGCGCCGTCGGGCACTCCGGTCGGCGCGGCCCGGTCGGGCACGGTCACGTTCGCCGGCTGGTCCACGCAGGGTTACGGCAACCTCGTTCGGGTGCGTCACGCGGACGGCTCGGAGACCTGGTACGGCCACTTCAGCTCCATCGCCGTCTCGGTTGGGCAGTACGTCTCCCAGGGCGCCATCGTAGGCCGAGTGGGTTCCACCGGCATCTCGACCGGGCCGCACCTGCACTTCGAGCTTCACGAACGCGGCACACCGATAGACCCGTTGAGCATCCTGCGCTAGAACGTAGGCGTGCGCCTAAGCCCTGGCGTGCGCTCAGTACGGAAGCTCGGTCACGCGCCGGTGTGAGCTAGGCCTCGGGCGGTTGTTCCCGGTTCAAGCCTTGTACATGAGTATGCGCCCGCAACTGGGGCAGCGGGTCACGCCCGCCCCCTTGCGGGCCTTCTGCACCACATGAATGGGCAGTCTCACGCTGCAGCCCGAGCAGGTGGCGTTGTCCACCACTTCAGCCAGGCCGATGCCGCGGCGCGACTTGCGCACCTGGTCGTACTGCTTCAGAAGGGGTGCGTCTATGCTGGCGGCCAGGGTGTCGCGCTGCGAGCGGATCTCCTGCATCTTGCCATCCACCGCCGCCACCCTCTCCTGTTCCGCCTGGTCGAGCGCGGCCAGCTGCGGCAGCAACTCCGCCAGCTCCGCGTCCAGAGCCGCCACCACTTCGGCCAGCTGATCGTGGCTCTCCATCAGCGGCAGCGTGTCCTCTTCCAGCTCCTGTACGCGCGTGCCGAACTGCAACTCCTGGTTCTGGAACTGCGACACTTCTTTCGGCGAGGAGGCGCGCACTGCGTTAGCGGCGGCGGTGCGGCGCCGTTCCTCCATCGATTTGAGTTCCAGTTCGTTCGCGTTCACGGCGCGCCTCAGCTCGCCCAGCTCCTGCGTCCTCACCTCGATGGTGCGCTCAAGGCCGCGGCGGTGTTCAATGGCCTCCAGCAGCTCGGTGGGAACCTGACCGCGCTCCTGCAGCAAGCTGTCCAGTTCCAGATCCAAGGTCTGCACTTCGGCCAGTCGGTTCAGCATCGTTCCTCCATTATCGAAGAACCCCCGCCCCGAAGATGCTGGGCGAGGGTCCGGAATGCTCCAACGAGAGAGTTCTCGATCACGGGCGCCAGTTTAGCACGCGCCAGCGCCACTGCTGGGGATAGTAGAATGCCGCAGGATGCTCGAAGACTCACCCGAATCCTTCATCGCGCGCTGGCGCAAGCACGCTGCCACCGTGGAGCTCTTCCCGCACACCGAAGGGAGCCCCCTCCTCGAAGCGCGGGCAGGCCAGGCGCTCGTACAGCTCTTCGAGCGCACGGGGCCGTACCTGGCCCGACCAGGGCGGGCTCAGGTCATCATCCACCCCGTCACGGAGAGCGTGCAAAGGGTCGACGATGAGAGCGCCGAACCAGGCATAGAGGTCACCGGCGTGAGCCAGTTCGACGTGCTCGGGCGCGTGGTCTCGGTGGAAGGCCCCCTGGTAGTCATGGACGCCGGCGTTCCCCTGGTCGTCGCAGTACTCAACCAACCTTCGGAGGCGCTTAGGCCCGGGGAACTGGTGCGCTTCAGTAACCGCCCGCCCGCTCACGGTTTCGTGCTGGTGGAGGAGCGCCGCGGCGCCGTGCGCGGACGAGAAGAGCACCACGAAGACTCGCTCTAGGTGGCGGTAGATCACGTCCCCGTGAACCTGGTAGGGCGGGACCCCGCGGGTGGCTCCGCAGGGGTAGCATTGGCGCCGTGAGCGAACGCGGTCCGGTTAGCACTTTCCTCTCATTCGTCAAGTTCGAACACACCCTGTTCGCGTTGCCGTTCGCGTACGGCGGCATGCTCATCGCGGCAGGCGGCTGGCCCGGCTGGCGGACTTTCCTGCTCGTCACCCTTGCCATGGTGGGGGCGCGCACGGCCGCTATGGCGGCCAACCGGGTCATCGATGCCCGCCTCGACGCCCTCAACCCGCGCACCAGTGGGAGGGAGATCCCCAGCGGCAAGCTGAGCGGCGCGGTCGGCTGGTGGACGACGGCTGCGGGCCTCGCACTGCTGGTGGTGGCCGGCGCGCTCCTCAACCGCCTCACCCTCCTCCTCCTGCCGGTCGCCGTTCTCTTCCTGATCCTCTACCCCTACACGAAGCGCTTCACCTGGGCGTGCCACCTGTGGCTCGGTGTCACCATCGGCGCCGCCGCTGCCGGGGGCTACATCGCCGTGAGTGGCGTCTTCGCTCCGGAAGCGTGGCTCCTCTGGCTGGGCGTGGGGGCCTGGGTGGCCGGTTTCGACGTTGTTTACGCCCTGCTGGACCTGGACTTCGATACGGCCAACGGAGTGTGGAGCATCCCCGTCCGCTTCGGCACGCCAGGCGCTCTGGCCTGGGCGTTCGGCTTGCACCTGCTGGCGCTACTCGCCTTCGCGCTGGTGCCGGCCTACACGGCGCTCGGTTGGCCCTACTGGGTCTCCCTGGCCGTGACCGCTGCCGTACTCGGATGGCAGCATGCTGCGCTTCGCAAGCATCAGGCCGCCGACGTGCTGGCCGCGTTCAACGCCAACCTGGTCATCGGCTCGCTCATGCTGGCCGGCATACTGTTCGGCCTGTGGGCCGCCTGACTTGCTCTGCCAACCTGGTCATCGGCTCGCTCATGCTGGCCGGCATACTGTTCGGCCTGTGGG
>CAZVTS010000032.1:8979-27415 GCA_964630175.1 uncultured bacterium | reverse complement strand
TGGCGGTGACCGCGTAGGTCTCGAACAGGTCGGCGCCCATGCCGGCGCAGTCGCCTACGTTGTCGCCCACGTTGTCGGCGATCACGGCGGGGTTCCGGGGGTCGTCCTCGGGGATGCCCGCTTCCACCTTGCCCACCAGGTCCGCGCCCACGTCGGCGGCCTTGGTGTAGATGCCGCCGCCAACGCGCGCGAAGAGCGAGATGAGCGAGGCGCCGAAGGCGAAGCCCACCAGGGGCTCAACCGGGTTGGGCAGGGCGAGGGCCACGGTGAAGAGCCAGAAGAAGCCGGCCACGCCGAGCAGCGCCAGCCCGGCCACGGCCAGGCCCGCCACGGCGCCGCCGTTGAAGGCGATGCGCAGTGCGCCGGCCAGGCCTGAACGCGCCGCCTGGGCCACGCGCACGTTGGCGCGCACGGCCACGTTCATGCCGATGTAGCCGCTGATGGCGGAGAACAGCGCGCCCACCACGAAGCCGGCGGTGCTCCACCACCACATCTGGCTCGCCACGGCGTCGTTGGTGGCGAAGGCCACCACCGCGAAGATGGCGGTGATGATGACGGCCACGATGGTGATGGTGCGGTACTGCCGGTTCATGTACGCGGCAGCGCCCTGACGCACGGCGTCGGAGATGGCGACCATGCGCTCGTTGCCCGTCGGGGCCGAGAGCACGCCGCGCGCTAGCAGCGCGGCCGCGATCAGCGCCACGATGGCGGCGAGAGGCACTAGGGAAATCAGTAGATCCATTAACTTCCTCCAGGGCGCGGGTGGTCGCGAAGCAAGCACCTTACGCCACGACTGTGGTCCAGGCGCCCACCGACGGCCGCTGGAAGCGACGCTGGCGGGCCTGGATAGCAGCGGCAAGCTTATCATTCATGTATCGCTCATGAACGGTCTGGAGTGGTACCCACGAGGAGGAGAGCATGAACCTCGACCCACGGGCAGGCAAGCCCGCCCCGCACGGTTCACTGATAGACGTGGCAAGGCTGGTGACCGACTACTTCGTGCTGGAGCCCGACGTGCACGTGGCCGAGCAGCGCGTGGCGTTCGGTACCTCCGGCCACCGCGGCACCAGCGGCGACGCCAGCTTCAACGAGGCCCACGTGGCCGCCATCAGCCAGGCGGTGGCGGACCACCGTCACGCTCAGGGCGTTAAGGGCCCCCTTTACCTGGGAGCGGACACACACGCACTCTCTACTCCCGCGCTGGCCACGGCGCTCGAGGTACTCACGGCCAACGGCGTGACGGTGGTGGTGGCCAAAGACCTGGCGGCAGTGCCCACGCCGGTCATCTCCCACGCCATCCTCACCCACGCGGCCCCGGACGGCGCCAAGGCGGACGGCATCGTCATCACGCCCTCCCACAACCCTCCGGATGCGGGCGGCTTCAAGTACAACCCGCCGCACGGCGGGCCGGCGGACTCGACCGAGACGGACAGGATCCAGGCGCTGGCCAACGGTTACCTGGAGGCCGGCCTGAAGGGGGTGAGGCGCCACGGCATGCGCGCCGTGCGCGCTTCGGGCCACCTGATTGAGCGCGACCTCATGGGTCCGTACGTGGCGGACCTTGGTGCCGTGCTGGACCTGGCGAGCGTCAAGGCAGCCGGCGTTCGTATCGGCGTGGACCCGCTGGGCGGCTCCTCGCTGCACTACTGGGAACCCATCGCGGAGCACTGGGGCCTCGACATCAGCGTCACCAACCGCCAGGTGGACGCCACCTTCGGCTTCATGACGCTGGACCACGACGGCAAGATCCGCATGGACTGCTCCTCGCCCTACGCCATGGCGGGCCTCATCGGGCTGCGGGAGCGGTACGACGTGGCCTTCGGCACCGATCCCGACGCGGACCGGCACGGCGTGGTCACGCCCCACGGGGGGCTCATGAACCCGAACCATTACCTGGCGGTGGCGGTGGAGTACCTCTTCTCGCGCCGTTCCGATTGGCCCGCTGGCGCGCTGGTGGGGAAGACGCTGGTAACGAGCTCGATGGTGGACCGGGTGGCCAGGTCGCTCGGGCGTAAGGTGGCAGAGGTGCCCGTGGGCTTCAAGTGGTTCGTGAGCGGGCTGCTGACCGGCGCGTACGGCTTCGGGGGCGAGGAGAGCGCGGGCGCTTCGTTCCTGCGCAAGGATGGCGGCGCCTGGACTACGGACAAGGACGGGCTGATCATGGGCCTGCTGGCAGCCGAGATCCTGGCCGTAACCGAACAGGACCCGGCCCAGCTCTACGGCAAGCTCGAGGAGCGCTTCGGGGCGCCCGTGTACGCGCGCATAGACGTGCCGGCCAACGCCGCGCAGAAGGCTGCCCTGAAGAGCCTGAGGGCGAGCGACATCCAGAGTAGCGAGCTGGCCGGCGAGGCCGTTGAGGCGGTGCTCACGGAGGCGCCCGCCAACGGCGAACCGCTGGGAGGCGTGAAGGTGGCGACGGCCAACGGCTGGTTCGCCGCGCGTCCCTCCGGCACCGAGGACCTCTACAAAATCTACGCGGAGAGCTTCAGGGGCGAGGAGCACCTGGCCCGCCTGCAGCAGGAGGCGCAGGACGTGGTAGCCGCCGCGTTCAAGCGCGCCGGCGCTTAGGCGGCCGGCTGGCGGCCCCTGGTGGCAGGCGGTGGCCCTGGCCGGGCCCCCACAGCGGCGCCTCCGGAGGTCTTCAGTCCACTATGAGCGGCACCGTGAGGATGGGCACGGCGGAGGAGCGCAGCAGCGCGTCTGCGCGGTTGCCCAGCAGCAGCCCGATGGCGGCGCGGTGATGCCTGAGCCCGATGGCCACCAGGTCGGCGCCCAGCTCCTGGGCCAGCTGCGGCAGTACGAGCACGGGTTCTCCCTCGCGCACCACTATCCGCGTGGCGGCCCCGTCCGAGATGGCCGAGAGCTTGTCGCTCACCTCGTTGGCATCCAGGGCCTTGGCACCCCGGCCGTCCTCCATCACGTGCGCCAGCACGAGCTCCGCGCCCTGCTCCGCCAGCTTGCGGGCGAACTCCCAGGCTCCCAGTGAGGCGGCCCCGAAATCGGTGGCCACCATCACGCGCTTCAGTTGCGTGACCGCGGACTCCTCGCGCACCGAGATCGTGGGCACGTCCGCGCGCCGCACGAAGCGGCCCGCTACGCCGCCCAGGAAGTGCCTGTCGAACCGGTTGGCGCCGTGGGCGCCCATGACCACCAGGTCGTAGCGGTCCTGGATGGCGAGCAGCTCCTCCACCGGGTTGCCCCACAGCAGTTCATGTGTGCCGTCGGGGCTCGCCATGTGCGAAAGCATGCCCAGCAGCCGGTTCACCTCTGCGCTCCGTTGCTCTGCGAGCTGGTTGAGCATCTCGGGGTTGAACGTGTCGAGCTGTGGCCGGGCTGAGGGGCGGTCGAGGTCGCCGCGCCGCTGCACGTGAACCACGTGCAACGTGCCGTTGCTGCGCTCTCGGATGTCTCGCGCCAGCGTCAGAGCCTTCTGCGCCGGCTGGGAGAAGTCGGTGGGATGCAGGATGCGCATGCCTAACCTCCGGTTTGGGTGCGCTCATCATAATAGGCGCCGCCACCAGCATGCGGCATGTCGGGGGTGCCCGGCTGGGTCTTTTGTCTGAGCGTGAGGCATTATCCTTGAGTGGAGGGCTCTTGCCCCACGAGGAGGTAGCTAATGTACAAGAAGATACTGATGCCTACCGACGGTAGCCCCAGCGCCGAGCTGGCCATCGATAAGGGTCTGGAACTCGCGAAGCTGACGGGCGCGGAAGTGACCTTCCTGCATATCCTCGAGAACCCGCTGGCGGCGGGCTACGTGGCCGCTGCCAACATGGCTTACTCGGCCGAGCTGTACCAGGACCTCAGGGAGGGCGCCACCGCGCTCCTGGAGCACGTGGTGGACCTCGCCCGCGCCAAGGGGGTCACCTCCAAGGGTGTGCTGGTGGAGGACATCGACCCGGTGCAGGCCATCCATGACGCCGAGAAGGAGCACGACCTGGTGGTGATGGGCACGCACGGCCGGCGCGGCTTCAACCGCTGGATGTTCGGCTCCGTGGCCGAAGGCGCCCTGAGGCGCTCCACGGTGCCTTACCTGGTGGTGCGCTCGGAACTCGCCGAGTGAGCGCAGGGGGCTAGCCCTGTAGGCGCTGCCACAGGTTGCCGCAGAGGCCACCGAACCCGGTCTCCGGAATGCCGCCCCAGAGGTCGTCCACGGCGGCCTGGATGATGACGTTGGTCCAGTTGGGCGGCAGGTTGAGGCCCATCGTCAGCGCGGTGTGCGCGCCTGAGCAGATGGTGGAGAAGACGCACTGCTGCAGCTCCGAATCAGAGTCCTCCGGTCCCAGGCCGCGTAGCGGCCCGGTCACTGCCAGCCCAAGGCATCTGCCCATGGAGGCGTACTGGTTGATGGTGGTGCGGAGCTGCAGCACTATGTTGGTCTTCTCCGAGTACTCGGTAACCGCTTGACCCCAGCCGCGCTCGCCGCGGCCCAGCAGGCCACCCGTGCGCAGGTCCAGGCTGTACCAACCCACGGCGCCCCGCCCGCCCGGCGGCACCACTGCCAGGCGGCCCCTCGCCAGGTCGGCCCGCACGCGCGCCGCCAAGTCCGCGGGCAGGTCGGGGGCCACCTCCGCCAGTTCCTCGGCGTTCGTCACCACCCGCCAGGGTGCGCCCTCTGCCAGGGCCGCCGAGTAGGCGTCGGCAACGTTGGGTAGGCGCGCCACCTCACTCGGGCGCGCTGCCAGCGCCGCGCCCAGTTCCGTCTCCAGCACCGTGTCCGTCACGCCCTGAGCCATGCGCGTCAACCAGAGATCGGTGCCTGGCAGGCTCGACGTCGCCCCTGAGACCAGGTCGAACGAGCCCGAGACGGAGAGGTCCTCCTCGAACCTGTGGTGGAACGCTGCCACGAACGCCCCGGAGCGGTAACCCGCCAGGTTCTCGTCGCGCAGCGCTTGCAGCAGGTCCAGTGGGGCGTACAGGGCGGCCGTGTCGCGTAGGCGCGCGTTCACTACGGCAATGTCCAGTGCCTGCCCGACGTGGTAGAGCTCACTCCAGGCCGCCTGGTTGTCGAGTAGGCGCGTTGCCGCCAGCCACTCGAGCGTCTCCGGCGCCAGGCCCGCGCCGCTGATCAGGATGTCGGTCTGCCCGCCGAGCGCCAGAGCCCGCTCGAGACGCTGCGCCTCCGTAAGCGCGAGCTCGGTCACCCCGGCCGCTCGAGCCGCTGGGCCCACGAGGTCGAACACCTGGCGGCGCTCGGTCTGGGAGCGCTCGCCTGGAGTGTGCACCGTGTACTCGAGCCAGAGCGCCGTGAAGGCGCCCGACTGCTCGTCGGCCCCACCGGCCGCGCTGCGTGAACCACCGCCGAACATCCCTCCAAGGCCGCCACCCAGGCCGCCGACCGCCCCGGCGTTGCCGCCGCCGCCCGAGGAGCCGACCTTGCCGTCGGCGCCGATCTTGGTGCTGCCAACGCTGGAACCGTTCCAGTACAGCGTGGGCTGCCAGGCGGTGGTGGCCAGCAGCTCCGTCCGCAACTCGGTGAGCGGCTGCGCCACCCCGAACGGGTCCAGCTCCGGCCAAGCGTCGGGTTGGCCGGCGAACACGATGGTGGCGAGCGCCGCGTCCGCTGTCAGGACCTCCGTGCCGAAGAGTTCCTGCTCTTTGAGTTCCTCACCGTCCCACGACTCGGCCACCACGGCGATCTTCACGCGGTGCAGCCTGTCGCCGCAGGCCAGGTCGCTGCAGGCGCCGTCCACGGCGGCCAAGAAGCGCAGCTCCGGCAGGGCGAAGCGCGCTTCGGCGCTGGTGAGGGTGTCGCCCGCCTGGGCGCCGGGCAGGGTCGGGTCCAAGTTCACCCAGGCGCCTGCCGATTCCACCTGCACCCACCAGTGATCGCTCAGCAGCGCGTTGCGGTCCGCTGCCCGCCCCACCCCGCTGCGCGCCGCCTCTTCGGCGGGGTAAGCGCCGATGGCGGCCACCAGGGCGTCCGACTGCTCCGCCGCGCGCGCGGTAACACGCTGCCTGAAGGCGAGGCCGTTCTGGCGCTCCTCCTCCAACCACTCACGCACGGCTGCCTCGTTCAAGCCGAGTTCGGCGGCTGCCCTGGCGCTGTTCTGCTCCGGGTCGTTCTGACGCGGCGGCTGGGGTGGCGCGAGGCGTTGGGCTGCCACGGCAGCTTCGAGCGCCTCTCCCTCCAGGGTGGCGCGCGCCAGCACCACCTGATGGCCGGCGGCCGCAAGGAGCCGTTCCAGCAGCAGTGCGCGGTCCAAGCTGTTGCCCTCGCGGTCCATAAGGGCGCCCGCGGCGCCCTTCAACGCTCCGCGGTAGGCCACGTAGCCGGTGTTGTCCCGCACCCACTCGAAGATGGCGCCTGGCTCCGTGGAGCCGATGCCGGCGAGGGCGGCCTCGAAGTCGAAGCGATCTGCCGGCAGCTCGGCGCGGGCGGTGGCCAGCAGCTCGAAGAGACGTTCCGGAGGTGGCGCCTCCTGAGCCCTGGAGGTGCCGACGGCGCCAAGGGTGAAGGCGAGGAGGAGCGGTAAGAGGACGAGCAGAGGGTTGTTCCGGCGGGGGGTTGGCACTGTTGGGATCCCTTCACGCTGCTCGTGATGCCGCACGACAGCTCACTCGGCTGAGCCGCGTGTCGGGCCCCTGGGCGCGAACCGCACCCGGCACGGTGAACTGTTCTTGAGTTAGAAAAATACAGCCAACCGCTGCCTACGTCAACGTGCCCGGGTGGGTTACTCTCGCCCAATGAGCCGAACGGTAGGGAAGGCGCAGCGACTCACCTTGCTGAGGGAGGAGCTGAGGCGCAGGCCGCGCACTGTGGTGGACATGGCGCGCAGTCATGGCACCAGCCGCCGGACCATCGAGCGCGACCTGGTGACGCTGGCGGAGCAGATGGGTGAACAGCTCCGCAAGGACGATAACCACCGGTGGTACATACCCAACCGCGCGCCGGGCCTCAACGAGGTGGAGGCGCTGGCGGTGTACAGCGCCACGCGGTTGCTGCTGCACACGGGTGTCGGCGAGCGCCATTACCGCACCGCGCTCGAGAAGCTGGCGCAGCAGGTGCCGGAACCGGCGCGGGCTGGCCTGCTGAAGAGCGTCGACCAGCTCGCCGCCGCACCTGAGGACCGGGTGCTCGATCAGGTGGCGCAGGCGTGGTTCCAGCGCCGGGTGCTCAAGTGCCGCTACCTTTCCGCCAACTCGGGTACCGCCGCCACCCGCGAACTCGAGGTCTACTTCTACGAGATCAACCGCCGCAACCTCGAGCCGTACGTGCTGGCCTTCGACCGCACGCAGCGGCAGCGCGTGCTCGTGTTCAAGCTGGCCCGCATGTCGGACGTGAGGCTACTGGACGAGACCTACGAGATCCCTGCTGACTTCGATCCCAACTCACAGCTCCACGCCTCCTTCGGCATCGTGGTGGGCGAAGAGGTGCAGATAGACCTGCGGGTGCCGGAGCGGGTGGCCCGCCGCATGGCCGAGGGGGCCGACCGCAACCTCAGGCTCGGCGAGAAGCTGCCGGACGACAAGCGCATGGTGCACGTGGTGGGCACGCTGGACGACGCGGGTCGACCGCTCGAGCTGCTGCCCTGGCTCCTGAGCTGGGGTAGCTCCATCGAGGTCGTTGCCCCTCAGGAGGTGCGCGACCAGATGCGCGAGAACCTGCGGGCGGCGCTGGGCGCCTACGCCGCACCGTGACGAGCGAGCCGGTCCGGGAGTTCATCTGCCTGGCTGCGGGCAGGGGCAGCCGCATGGGCCGCCTCGGCACGTACTTGCAGAAGGCCATGTACCCGGTCGGGCTCAAGCCGTTCCTGCAGCACACGCTTGAACAGCTGCTCGCCAGCGGCGCGGCGCCGGAAGGCTCGCACGTGGTGTTCGTGGTGGGGCACCTGGCCGAACAGGTACGGGCCTACTTCGGCGCCAGCTTCGGGAGCCTGCACGTAACGTACGTGACGCAGGAGCGCCTGGCCGGCACGGGCGACGCCTTGCGGCTGGCAGCGGGCGCCCTCGAAGGGGGCGGGTCCGTGCTGGCGTGGCAGGGCGACCTGTTCGTGCCCAAGGAGCTCTTCTCGCAGGTGGCCTCACACCCGCGCGCCAACGTGGTCACCCTCGGCGCGGGGCACGAGGACGAAGCGCCAGTGCTGCTGGCCACCACGGAGGGTGAGCTCGTGACGCGGGTCTGGGAGGGTGCGGGACCGCTCCTCGACATCGGGCTCTGGAAGCTGGAAGCGGCGCTGCTGCCGGAGTTCGGTGAGGTAGTGGCGCCCAACGGCGAGTACCGGATGCTTCCCAACCTGCAGCGCCTCATAGACCGCGGTGTAGAGGTCGGCTACGTGAAGAGCAACGAATGGGTGCATCTGGGCGGTACGCTGCCCAGCGCGGAGCAGAACGTGCGCGCGGTGGCGCGGCGGCTCTGGAGCGAAGAGCAGCACTGACGCCGGGTTGCCGCGGCCGGGGCCGCCGGTTGGAGCGGTCCGACGTTGAGGGGGTAGCAGATGATCGTTGTTCGTGCGCCCTTACGCGTACCTTTCGCGGGCGGGCTGACAGACATCAAGGAGTACGCCGCGAGTCACGGCGGCGCCACCATCAGCAGCACCGTGGCGGCCGCTGCCTGGATCACCATGCTGCCGAGCGTGGACGGCGCCTTCGAGGTGCACTCGCCCGGCCACGTCGAGCGGGCGGAGCGCCTGGAGGACCTGCAGAACGAGCTGGTGCGGGAGGCGCTCCGGTCCGTGAACCCTGATCACCCGCCGGTGCGCGTGTCCGTGGCTCTGGACGTGGGGACCGGCAGCGGGGTCGGTAGCTCCGGTGCCATCACGGTGGGGCTGGTGCACGCCGCGCGTGCGTTCAGGGGCGAGACGCCGAGCGCGGAGAGTCTAGGTGCCGAGGCCGCGCACGTGGAGGTGGAGACCCTCGCAGGGGCGTCCGGTTACCACGACGCGCACATCTGCGCCCGCGGGGGGCTCTTGAGGCTCGACTACGACGGCCCGGTCGTTACCGCGCGGCCCGTAGCCATGAGCCAAGCCACCAGACAGGCGTTCGAGGAGTCCCTGCTCCTGTTCGAGACGGGCTGGCGCGCCCCCACCAAGGCCTCGCTGCAGACACTGAGCCTCAACCTGACGAGTGCGCTGCCCGTGCTGCACGACATGCGGGCCCTGGTGGACGAGCTGGAGGCGGCCTTCGTCGCGGGCGACCTGGCCAGCGTGGCCCGTTGCGTGGCCGAGCAGCAACGTCTGAAGCAGCGCCTGCCGGGCAACTTCGAGGACGAGCGCGTCATAGAGCTGGTGGGGCGCATGCGGGCGTTGGGCGTGGGCGCGCAACTGCCGGGCGGCAAGATCAGTGGTTACCTCATCGTCTGTTGCCCGCAGGGGGAGCAGGCCGCTGTGCGCGCCGCCGTGCCGGAGCTGACGGAGGTGCCGCTGCGCCTCACGCGCTCGGGCAGCGTGGCGCAGGTTCTCGAGACTCAGTCGTAGCTGACCGCAGTGAGTTCCAGGCTCCTGGCCTGCCCGTCACCGGTAGTGAAGCTGACGGTGGCGCCCACCTGCTGGCCCAGAAGCGCCGCGGCGATGGGGGCCGTGAACGCCACCAGGCCCTCGAGCGGGTCCGCCTCGTCTACCCCCACGATGGTGAAGCTGCTCGGGCGCCCACCCGCACCCTGATCCTTCACCGTGACCGTGGCGCCCAGCTGCACCTCGTTCGTTCCGGGCGGCGGCGTTGGCACCAGCACCGCGCCCCGCAGGCGGTCCTCCAGGGCGGGGATCTCCTCGTCCAGAGCGGCTAGCCGCCGCACCGTGCTGGAGCCGGCGGCTTCGCTGGGCAACGCCGCCAGTTGCGCGGACTCCTCTCGCAGCGCCACCAGTTCGGCCTCGAGCGCGGCCAGCCCGGTGGGGGTGACTAAGTTGTCGACCCCCTCCGGGAGCGGCGGGCGCGCCGTCACCATCACCTGCTCGGTATCGGCGTCTTCCTTGACGAACGCTCGGCTCATGCGCCAAGCCTACCCGTGACCGGACGGTCAGCCACCTAGCCGGCTAACGATGTCGTTCAGGCGCTGCTGCAACGCTTCGCGTTCGTCCTGCTGCCGGGCCTGCTCTTCACGCAGTGCCGCCAGGGCGTCCTCCTGCTCGGTGAGCTCGGTCACGTAACGCCTGTACAGATCGGAGTTGCGTTCCAGCGAACCCATGTTCGAGCGTATGCGCTGCTGCTCCTCGAAGATGACCTGGACCTGCGACTGGGTGCGCTGGATGGCGCGTTCCACCACCGCCATCTCGTCCTGGATGTCGATGATGAGCTCGAGCGTGGCGCGGTCTTCGTCGCTCAGCTCCACGTTCTGGAGGTAGTAGGTAATGCGGTCCTGGCCCAGGTTGGTGAGGTACAGCTGCTGCGAGTCGAGCCTGTCGGCCACCACTTCCAGCTCGCAGGCCACCCCCGGCCGACACACCTGATGCGTGGGTACGGAGCGGTCCGTGGGCACCGTGCCGTCCGCCCCCACGATGGCGACACCGAACCGGGGCCTGCCGTTCGCGAGGGGTGCGGCCGGTCGCGGCATGACGATGTCGTAGCCGGGCATGGCCGGGGCCTGCAGGATGAGGAAGCGGCCGTCGGCCGGCTCGCCTCTCACGGCGAAGGTGAGCACCTGGCGCGTGAGCTCCGTGACCTCGATCAGGCCGCCGCGGATGGTGGCGCGGGTGACGTTGGTGGTGCGCACCACGCTGCGCTGATCCACCGCCAGCTCGAGGTCGAGCGCGAAGGCCAGCAGGCGGTCGTCCCCGGGCAGCAGCTCTGGCAGCTGGGCATTGCCGGCGAAGCCGACCTCGTCGTAGATGGTCACGCTGCCCGCCGCCAGCTGCAGCCCCGTGTCGTTCACGAGGCGCACCGCGTGGAAGGGGTTCTGAGGGTGGTCGTTCTTGTCGTAGAGCGCCACGCGTTCGGCCGTGACGTCCGCCACCACGATGGGCACGAGGGCGGACTCGTTGCGGCCGATGGTAACGGGCTCGAGCACGTGGTACGCGAAGCTGGTAGCGGTGGCGGCGGCTTGCGCCTGGCCGACCACTCCCGCCCCGCTCAGGTCGGGTGCTGCCGGGGCGGGCGCCGCCATGCTCTGCAGGGCGCCCATCCCCATCTCCCTGGCAGTGTCGGCCGTCACGGGCAGGTACTGACCGGCGTCAACGCTCGGGGCCAGGCCGGCGGACGCCTTGGTCTCCACCCGGGGCCGCACGGCCCACACGGGCTCGTAAAGGGTGGTGATGAACGACACGGGCCGGCCGGCGATGAACGAGAGCTGCACGTTCTCTAGCTTCTCGTCGGTCGGGTTATCCACGATGGCCCAGCCCTGCAGGGTGCCGCGGCCGTCCTCGCCCACCACGAGGCGGTAGGTGCTCTTCCAGATCGGCATCTCGCGCACGTAGCTCACGCGCACCTCGCGCTGGACCTCACCGCGGAACTGCAGCCTCACGGTGGCGCTGTCGTCGTCGCGGTTGGCGGCTATGGTGGCCAGCGCCTCGTCTATCTCGGCCGCCACGGCGGGGTCGAGGAACATGACGGCGCCTACCTCGTCCAGCGCCACGCGCCGCACGCCGCCGGCCGTGGCGAGTGTGATGAACGCGCGCGCGTTGCCATCGGCGTCACGCTGCTCCTCCACCCCGAGGATGGCGCCCTCCAGCATCGTGGGCGCGTCAAGGCGCACGCGCTCGCCGCGCGCCTGCGCGAGGAGGTTCACCAGCGTCACGTTGCCGGACACGTCGATCGAGTAGCCGTCCAGCAGGCGACTCAGTGGCGCCTGCGAGCTGTAGCGGACGGGTTCGATGGTGCCGCCTCCGAAGTCCTGCAAGACCAGGCTCTGCAGCAGGTCGTCCATCTCGGCCTTGGGAACCGTGAGCACCAGCTCCTGATCGCCGTTCACCACTCCGGCGTGTTCGAAGTAACCCACGCCGCTGGTGAAGAGAGCCAGCTTGGTGACTGGCAGGTCGGCGCTGGATCCGGACGCGGCAGTGCCAGATTGGGCGGCGGCGAACCAGGGGGAGAACGCCAGCAGCGTTACGAGCAGGGACTGCGTGAACCTCGCTGTGCGCTGTTTCATGCCTGGAATGTTACGCCACGCAAGATGAGGAGCGGCCCTCCGTAGCATGAAAGAGACGCTCACCTCGGTCATGGGTCGGCTCGCGGCCGATGACGCCCGGGTCTGGGGGGTCAGGAGCGCCGGATGGTGGCGTCGCGCCTGATGCGGGCGCCGCTCCTATGGCCGCCGTCCATGAGGTCGGAGGCCGTTACCTGGTCCACCGAACCGTCCCTGGCGTGCCAACCGCTGCGTTTGGGGCCCTCCTCCACCAGGGTCTTGAAGCGCTTCAGGTCGGCTGCGATGCGGCCGTTCACCACACCGAGCAGGGCGCCCAAGCCCTCTACCACTCCCTCGGGCTCGTACTCGACGTGCAGGTGCACGCGGGTGGCGCCCTCACGGAGCTTGTCGAAGGTCACGCGGCCCTCGCTGCGTGCGCCTGAGGTGCTCGCCCACGCTACGGCGCTGCTCGGGGCGAGCTCCGTGATGGCGGCCGTCCACTCCTCGCTGCGTCCGCCGATGGTGGCGCGCCACCGCAGGCGGTCGTTGGGAAGGCGCTCCACGCTCTCTACGCCGTCCATGAACGACGGGAAGCTCTCGAAGTCGCTGAACAGCATGTACGCTTCCGCCACCGGCACGTCCACGTCGATAGATCTATCGAAGCTTGCCATCTTGCTCTCCCTTCGCTACCCCTGAGGGTGCTACGGCGGAAGCATAGGAGCGGTTCAGATGGGAAACGTTGCAGCCGCCTGAGAAACCTGTGGAGGGAGTGCGCCACACAGCTGGCGCCGGGAAAGGTCGATACACTCGAAGCCGGCCGTGAGCCGTACCGGGGGTTGACTGGTGGACGCGCTGCGCTTAGGAATGTTCGTTATCTCGGCCCCGCGGCTCTTCGCCGCGCTGGGACTCCTGCTGCTGGTCGTGGTGGCTGAGTTGAGCGCGTGGAGCTTACGGCGCCGGCGGCCCTCCCCCGAAGCTGACGCCGGGGTGGCGCCGGTAAGGGCTCACGCGGCCGAGGCCGGGTCCAGCTCTCCTAGCGCGGACGCCGGCTGGGCGTGGAACGCACTCTTCGCCGTGATCGTCGGGGCCCGACTGGGCTTCGTGGTGGAGAACTTCAGCTACTACCTGACCGAGCCGCTGCAGGCCCTGGCCCTGTGGCAGGGAGGCTTCTCACCCTGGTGGGGCGTGGCGGCGGGAGCTCTGGTGGCCGTACTGTCACTGCGCCGCAGCAAGCAGGCGCTGGGCAGGCTGGTTCTGCCTGCCGCCGTGGCGCTGGGGGCCTGGTTGGTGGTGCCGCCGCTTCTCAGTCCGGCCGGCGGGCCGCCCGTGGCCTTCCCCGGGGGCGTGCTCGAAACCCTCGAGGGCGAGGCGTTCGACCTGGCCTCCGCCGCGGGGCGGCCGACCGTGATCAACGTGTGGGCCTCCTGGTGCATCCCCTGCCGGCGCGAGATGCCGCAACTGGCGCGCGCGGCGGAGGAGAACGCGGACGTGCTGGTGCTCTACCTGAACCAGGGCGAGAGCAGGGAGAAGGTGGCGGGGTTCCTGCGGGAGCACCCCACGGTGGACCAGGCTAGCGTGCTGCTGGACCGTAACCAGCGGGTCGGCAGCGCTCTACGCAGCGTCGGGTTGCCGAGCACTTACTTCTTCGGGGCGGACGGTGCGCACGTCAAGACGCACGTGGGCGAGATCTCCGGCCCGGCGCTCACGCGCGAGTTGCGCGCGTTGGTGGGCGGCGCCCCCTAGCGCTGTGGCGCTGGTGCGCGCCTGAGCATGGTGGGGGCGCCGCGTCGGTTGCGGGCAGGTTCACTCACCCGCCACAGCGGTGAGCCCGGCAACGAACTGGTCTATGAAGAACGTGTACAGGATGGCCACGGGGATGCTGGCGATGAGGGCGCCGGCCAGCAGCGGCCCCCAGCGGAACACGTCGCCGCGCACCAGTTCGGTGGGGATGCCGATGCTGACGGTCTTCTGTGCCGACTCCTGCACGAACGTGAGAGCGTAAACGAACTCGCTCGTGCTGAGCGTGAAGGCGAACACCACCACGGTGAGGATGCCGGGAACGGCCAGCGGCAGCACGGCGCGAACGAACGCGCCGAAGCGGCTGTAGCCGTCGATCATGGCCTGCTCCTCGATGTCGCGCGGGATGCCCTTGAAGAACCCCATGAGGAGCCAGGTGCAGAACGGCACCGTGAAGGTGGGGTAGGCCACCACCAGCGCCCAGAGGGTGTTCTGCAGCCCCAGCGCCGCGATGACCTTGGCGAACGGCAGGAACAGCAGCGTGGGCGGGATGAGGTAGGTGAGGAAGATGCCGATGGCCAGGGCCTCGCCCCAGCCGCCCGCCAGGCGCGCCAGGCTGTACGCCGCCGGCACGGCCAGGAGCAGGGTGATGAGCACCACTAGGCCGCCCACCACGAACGAGTTCACCAGCCAGCGCACGAACAACGTGTTCGTGAAGAGCAGCTGGATGTGGTCGAAGGTGGGCGCCTGCGTGAACCAGAACGGGTTGTTGTTGGGATCGAAGAGGTCGCTGTTGCGCTTGAACGCCGTGATGAGCATGACGTAGAAGGGCAGCGCCGCGAACACCGTGAACAGCGCGATGACCGCGTAGAAGCCGCCGCGGCCCGCCAGCTTGCGCACGGAGCGCCTTGTGGCGCCGGCGCCTCCCTGAGCCTGGTGGTGCACCACTCACACCACCTCGCTGCGGCGGATGAGCCCGAGAAGCAGAGCGCTGATGCCTGCCAGCACGGGGAAGAGGAACATGGCGATGGCGGCACCCTTGCCTAGGTTGCCGCCCAGGATGCCCGTGAAGAACGCCAGGCTGGGCAGCACCTGGGTGCTGTTGGCGGGACCGCCGCGGGTGAGGATGAAGATGTTGATCATGTCGCCGAACGTGAAGACGAAGGTGAAGAGGATGGCCACGAGCAGGATGGGCGACAGCATGGGCAGGGTGATGTCGAAGAGGCGCCGCATGTAGCCCGCGCGGTCTATGCGCGACTGCTCCACCACGTCCCTCGGGATCGAGTTGAGGCCCGCCAGCACGATCACGGTGGCCAGCGGCAGCAGACGCCACACGTTCACGAGCACCACGGACACTATTGCCAGGGTGCGGTCGCCCAGCCAGTACAGGTTCGGTAACGCGCCGAGCGCCGCGCCGCGCTGCCCGAGCAGTCCCACCTCGCGCAGCACCCAGTCGATCGGGCTGAACACGGAATCGAGCATCCAGAGCCAGCCGATGAGGCCCAGGGCGGCGGGCGCCGTCCAGGGCAGGAGCAGCAGGAAGCGCACCACCCATTTGCCTCGGAAGCTGCGCATGAGCAGCTCCGCCTGGATGGTCGACAGGGCAAGCACCACCACGAGGGTGGTGAAGGTGAACAGCACGGTGTTGCGAAGTGCCGTGAGGAACGTGCGATCGGACAGCAGGTCCACGAAGTTGCCCACGCCCACGAAGCGCGGCGTGGTGCCGCCCGTGGTGACGTCGTGCACGCTGTAATAGATGGCCAGGCCGAACGGCACGCCAACGAGCGCCACGATGAAGAGCACCGCCGGCGCCAGCATGAGCACGGCCAGGAGGTTCTGGTTCGGCCCCTTGCTGGAGCCGCGGCTCACCGAGCGGGCGCTCATGGCGTGGGCTGTGGGGCGCCGGGTAGCCGCTGGCCCGTGGCGCGGTCGAAGCGGTTGACGAAGGCCGGCTGCACGAAGAAGTCGTGCTCCTGGCCCGCTTCGATGCTGCCAGCCAGGCGGGCGGGGATCTTGGCGATCACGGCGCCGCTCTCGCTGACGCCCTCCTCGGTGACGGCCTTGGCGTTGGGCACCGCGCCGTAGAGGAGCAGGTCCGAACCCAGGTCCTCTACGCCCGACACGCGGAACGGGAAGTGCCGCGCGGCGCTGCTCGCCTCGAAGTGCTGGGCGGGCAGGAAGTTCTCCGGGTGGAAGCCAATAGTCTCGTCGGCTATCTCCAGGAGGTTCATGGCCGGCGAGCCCATGAAGCGCGCCACGAACGTGTTGGCGGGTGAGCGGTAGATGTCGCTGGGCGCGCCGATCTGCTCGATCTTGCCGTGGTTCATCACGGCCACGCGCTCGCCCAGGCCCATGGCCTCCACCTGATCGTGAGTGACGTAGATGGTGGTGATGCCGATGCGCCCGTGGAGCTTCTTCAGCTCGTGGCGGGCCGAGTGGCGCAGCTTGGCGTCCAGGTTGGAGAGCGGTTCGTCCAGCAGGAACAGGTTGGGTTCGCGCACGAGCGCGCGGGCGAGCGCCACGCGCTGACGCTCGCCGCCCGACAGCTCGCGGGGCTTGCGTTTCAGCAGGTGCCCGATGCCGAACAGGTGCGCGGCCCACTCCACCTTCTCCTTGATGGCGGCGCGGTCCAGCCGCACCGCCTCCAGTGGGAACGAGATGTTCCGGAACACGCTCTTGTGCGGGTAGAGAGCGTAGCTCTGGAACACCATGGCGATGTTGCGAGCGTTCGGCGGTTGGTGATTGACCACCTCACCGCCGATCTTGACGGTGCCCGACGTGAGCTTCTCGAGGCCGGCGATGGTGCGCATGAGCGTGGTCTTGCCGGAGCCGGAGGCACCCAGCAGCACCAGGAACTCGCCGTCCCTCACCTCGAGATCTACGCCGTCGACGGCGCGCACACCCCCGAAGTGAGTGTGCAGGCCGTCGACACTGAGCGTGGCCACGTCAGGCGTCCATGACCGCTTGGCTAGTTGGGGCTAACAAGGTCAGACCAGCCCCCGGGTGCGCCAGGCGTCGAACACGGAGCGTGCCTCGCCCGCTGCGGTGCGGATGGCGTCCTCAACGGACTGGTCGCCGCGCACGGCGCGCGCGAACATGTTGGGGATCACGAAGGTGTTGAACACCTCGGCTACGGCCGGGCTGGTGACGCCGGGGTGCCCCACGTTCGTCGTCCACTGCTCGGCGTTCTTGAGTGGCCGCAGCTTGCCTTCCGGTTCGCCCTCCAGGCGGAACGGGTCGTCGTCGAACCACGCTTCGTGCAGCTGAGCGAAGGTGGTGGCGCCCGGCACGGCTGGGAACTCGCTGTTGCCGGAAACGGGTGAGTGGAAGAAGCTCGGCGAGTTGTAGAGCTTGCTGGCGTACATGGCCTGGTCGTAGTTCTCCGCCAGGTCCAGCATGAACTGCTTGGCGGCGTCGACGTTCTGGCTGTGCTGCGGCACGATGTAGTTGTAGATCACGTGGGCGTTGCTGTACGCGCTGCCGCGTGGGCCCTGCAGTGCGGGGCCGAAGAAGACGTCGTTGGCGATGTCGGGCACGTCCTCCTGAGCGGAGCGGTAGGCGGAGATGGAGTTGAGGATGTAGGAGGCGCGGCCGGCCAGGAGCGCCTGGTTGTTGGAGGCAGCGTTCCAGGCGAACACCTCAGGCGTCATGGCAGCCTCGTAGAGGTTCTTCATGAAGTTGACGGCCTCGACGGCCCGCGCGAAGTTGTCGCCCTGATCGAGGATGATGTTGCCGTCCGCATCCTGCAGCGTGCTGTCGAACGAGTACAGGATGGCGCGGTGCGCCATGTTGGAGTCGAGCTCCTGCGCCAGGCCGATGCCGAGTTGCACGCCCTGCTCGTCGCGGATCTTGCCGCCTATGTCGATGAGGTCCTGCCACGTGGTGGGCCCGTCGGGCATGCCCGCCTCTTCCCACAGGCTGCGGCGGTAGTTCGCCGGGTCAATGGTCCAGCCCACGCAGAAGCCGTAGTACTTGTTGGTGACCGGGTTGTAGGAGTAGCGGCGCGACATGTCCAGCTGAGAGCCGAAGCGCAGCGCGGCTTCCTGGTTCACGTCCGTGAGGTCCAGCAGGCTCGGTTCGAACGCGCCCGCTTCGGCGCCCACTATCTCGATGAGGTCGTGGCCGCTGCCGGCCGAGAGCTGCGCGGCTACCGTGGCCGGCAGGTCCGCCAGGTTGACGTGGTCGACCACCACGTTCACCCCGTTCGCCGCGCCCCACTGCTGGGCGTAGCGATCGAACCACGTGTCGTAGCTGGGCACGAAGTGGCTCCACTGCAGTATGCGCAGCGTGCCGCCGGAACCCTGGGCGCGGAGAAGTGTGGGGCCGGCAGCGGCGGCCACGGCCGATACCCCCACCAGTTTCATGAACGTGCGGCGCGAGATGGGCCTATCTAGAAGCGTGAGCTTGGGATGCCAATCATTCATCAACTACCACCAGCCAGTCGCAGGGTCCTCGTGTGGGCCCGAAGAGGGCGTGGCCGCACACCAGGTGCGGTTCGGTGCGAGCTGCCGGTAGAAGGACGGGAAGGTGGAGAGAAACGGCCGTTGGCGCCGAGCCGCTCAGGTTGCGGCAAGGTTACGGTTTGGCTTCGTCGACCTCCTCTACGCTGCTAGGAACGGAAGAGACGTAGGTACGGTGAGACCGTCTGGCCTGGCTACGACGAAGCACTGCAAGTGGCTGCCCGGCGGGTTTTCTTAGTTGCGC
>CAZVTS010000032.1:0-8879 GCA_964630175.1 uncultured bacterium | reverse complement strand
CTCCGCTCAGGCTCAGGCTCACCCGAAGGGGAGCCAAGTGGTTGGCCTTGTAGCCTTCCGGCAGGGTGAGCGTCACAGACACGGAGCCGACGCCCGGCGCCACGCTGCGGGTAGGCAGCAACGCTTCCTCGTCGTAACGGGGCGCGCGCGCTGCCTCGCCCTGCAGCAGGCCCTGCGGGTCGGTCAGCTCCAGCGAGCGAACCACTCGCGACTCCAGGTTCGCCACGCGCACCACGTGGTTGTTCGTGTCCGCCACGTAGAGCCTGCCGGCGGCCACGCTCAGGCCGCCCGGCTCGTAGAACTGCGCGTCGGCGCCCGCGCCGTCCTGCCAGCCTTCTACGCCCGTGCCCAGCAGCGTCGTGCTCACGCGCGTCTCCGGGTCCAACACCTTGATCTTGTGGTTGTAGGTGTCGGCCACGTACAGGAGGCCGTCTGCGTACGCCACGGCCTTCGGGTGCTGCAGCAGCACCTGGTCGCCCGCGCCGTCGGCGTCGCCGAAATCGAACAGGCCGGTACCCACGATGGTGCTCATGGTGCCGCCCTCCGCCACGTCTATGCGCCTGATGGCACTTGCCTCGCTGTCCGCCACGAACAGGGACCTGCCGCCCACGGCCAGGCCGCTCGGCTGGTTGAGCCCACCCATGAGCGCCACGCCGTCCCTCAGCTCCTCGCGCCCGCTGCCCGCGTGCAGCACCACCGTTTGCGAGAGGGGCTCGTAGCGCCAGATCTGGTGTTGCCCCGCCATGGCTATGAACAGTTGGCCGCCATGCCAGAGCACGTCCCACGGGGAGTTGAGGCCGCCTGTGGCCGGCGCGGTGCTGCGCCCGAAGAGGTACTCCTGCGAACCGTTGCCGGCCACCGTCACCACCGTGCCCGCTTTCAGGTTCACCAGCCGGATGCTGTGGTTCCCGGTGTCCGCCACGTACAGAACGTCCTGGCTTGCCAGGGTCATGCCCTGTGGCCGACTGAACGACGCCTCGGCGAACGTGCCGTCCTGCAGGCGCGCTTCGCCGTTACCGATGACCTGCTGCACCGCGCCCTTCAGGTCCGTGACCACGATGCGGTTGTGACCGCTATCGGCTATGAAGAGCCGGTTGCCCAGCGCGTCGGCCAGCACCTGACCGGGGAAGCGCAGGGCGGTGCGGGGCGGCGTGACGGCGTTCTTGTTGAGCTCCAGTGGCGTGCGGTCCAGCGTGCCCCGCTCGTCGAACTCGTCGATCATGCCGCGTATCACTTGATCGAACAGGTCCAGCACGCCTTCGCCCTCGTGGCGCCCCAGCACGTTGCCCTCCGGGTCGATGAGGATGAAGCTGGGCCAGGCCCGTATGCCGTACTGGCTCCAGATCGCGAAGGCGGCGTCGTTCACTATGGGGTGCGTGCGCTCGTAACGCTGCGCGATCATGCGGATGTTGGCGGTCTCGGACTCGTTGTAGAACTTGGCCGAGTGAACGCCTATCACCACCAGTTCGTCTCCGTACCTGGTCTCCAGCGTGTGAAGGTCGGGGATGACGTGGATGCAGTTGATACAGCCGTACGTCCAGAAGTCGAGCAGCACGATCTTGCCGCGCAGTTCCTCCAGCGTCAGGGGCCGGTCGGTGTTTATCCAGTCGAGCCCAACCGGGAACTCGGGGGCCGGCGAGCGCCCCACGTACGACTGAGCGGAGCCGGGGCCACTCACGACCGTGCCGAGCAGCACCGCCAGCAGGGCGGCGCCTAGAAGGAGCTTGCGCATGGGCCGATCATAGTGCCGCTTGGCCGCGCTTCTGGTCGCGGAAGCTATTCGGGCTGCAGGATGGCGTACGCCTCGCCCACCAGCTTGAACTGCTCCTCGGCGAACCGCACGAGCACGGTGGGCGCCTTGCGCCCCTTCAACCCGTCCGGATGCAGCGCCGTCTGCAGCTCCCTGTAGCGCTTCCTTATGTCGTCCGGCAGAGCGCCTGCGCTCAGTTCGAAGATGGCCAGCGCGTCGCTTCTCGTGCGGGGTCTCACGCTGGTTGGTCCGCTGGGAGCCGGGCCGGCCTGGGCGGCGCGCGCAGCGGCGGTACGGCCCTCGCTGAGGCCCACCTTGTAGCCGGACTGGTAGGCGGCCTCGCGTTCCGCGCGCATGCGCGCCTCGAGCTTACTTAGCGCGGTGCGTTCACCATCGCCCACGCCGCGCAGGTACGCCTCCGTGGTCAGTTGGCTCACCTCGGCCCGCGCCTCCACGGCGCCGTCGCTGCGGCCCTGTACGTACGCGGCGTTGGCGGCCGACGAGATGCGCGTCTGCATGCCGGCCGTGCCCTGCCCCTCAGCGTGCTTCACGCCCGCGGCGAACTGGTCTTTCGCCAAGGCCGCCACGAAAGCCTTCATGGCGTTGAGGTTCTCCGCCGCCTCGGTTCCCACCAGGCCGCTGATCTCCTCGTCCAGCCGCCCCAGCTCCACCTGGGTGGCCTGCCTCGAGCCCGAGAAGCGTTTGTAATCGCGCGGCATGAGCAGAACGCCGGTCCCCAGGAAGAGGGCTCCCACCAGTAGCGCCAGCAGCAGCCACTGCCACTGCGGCCAGGCAGGCAGCCAGGCGGACTGACGAGGCAGCACACCAAGTGCGGCGCCGAGCGGCAGCGCCGCCGTGAGCAGCCCGCCGCCCGCGGCGGCTAAGGTGGTGAGCGTGCGCCGCCTCACGAACGCGCGTACGCGCTGCTCCTCCGCCACCAGTTGGTGCACCCACGCGCGCCGGTAGCCGAGGCGCACGCCGTCGCGGAAGAGCGCCTCCACCAGCTCGTGGCCCAACTGTTCGTCGAGCCTGGGCCGCTGGCCGGCGGTGCGCACGGCCCGCGAGACCAACCAGGCCAGGACGACCAGTACGAGGGTGAGTAGGAGGAGCGACACCGTTCGCCTCTGCTGGTTACCTGGGCCTGACGGTGAGCGACTGCGCGAGGGTGCCCAGAGGGCCGGCCTCGTCGTGCAACACGCTCTGGGTGAGGCCGGCTCCGTCGGGCCCGAAGGAGGCGGTGGTGTCGAGCCCGGTCAGTTCGCCCTCGGGCTTACGGAAGAGGTGCGCCGTGAAGTCGAGGTTCGGGTACAGGGCGTCCTCCGGAGCGACCCTGCCGGCCACGCCGTTGGCCACGTCGATGAGGCGCAGCAGGTGTGCCGTGGGGCTCACCTGCTCGTCGGCCACGAGCTGCACGTCGCTGCGCAGCCAGAACTGCACCCTGCCCACGTCCAGCCGCTCGCGCCAGATCTGGGTGGAGCGCACGAAGCCGCCCGGCCACGCGGTGTCGAGACCCCAGCGCTGCATGGTGCTACGGGGCTTCAGCTCGGGGAAGGCCGAGCCCTGCAGCGCCGCAGTGTCGTAGCGGGCCGTGAGCCAGGCGCGAGCGAGCACGGCGTCGCGCCCGCCCTGACTGAGGCGAGCCTCCACCAGCTCGATGGTGCGGCCGGGCCTGAGCACGGTCACGCTCACGTCTACCGGATCCATGGGCATGACGCCGAGGATGTCCACCGACAGGCGGCTGAGCCTCAGGTCGTCGGTTCGCCTGGCCGCGAAATCGGCCTCGACGACGTGCGCCAACAGGCCGATGGAGGGTGCGATGTGCTGCTCGTTCGGGTCCCAGCCGCCGCCCACGTGCAGCGTGGGGCGGAAGCGAGTGCCGGACTCCCGTACGAAGTAGGCGCCCGCTCGTTCGGACTGTTCAGAGGTGACGTTCGGTTCTGCCATATCGGTTAGTCAGCATATCCAAGGCGCGGCCGGCGCCTCCCTTAGGTACAGGCTATCAGTGCCCGTCATCGGCGCCGTGCGTACGCCACGGCCACGCAGGTGCCGGTGAGGGCCAGTGGCGTGAGGGTCCATAGTGAGCCGGTTACCAGCAGGTAAGCGGCGACCGCCATGAGCAGCGGCACCAGGAACTCGAACATGGTGACCACGGGGTCCCCGAAGCTCCGCCGCTTGAACAGGTCTTTGCGACCCGCGGTCACCGGGTTCCATAGCCGCAGCCTCGTGACCATGAAGCTGGTGGTGGTGGCGAAGACCAGCAGCGTGGCTCCCGCGGCGGGGCTCTTGTAGTGGAGCCAGGCCGCCGCCGGCGCCAGCACGGCCCAGATGGGCACCAGCACGGCCAGGCTCTTGGCCCTGTGCACCACGTGGGCGGGCATGGGCGAGGCGGCCAGCAGATCGCCCGCCTCCTCGCCGATCATGGTGATGCGCGACAGCGAGGACGCGGCGATGCCGGAGAGGACCACCAGCATGGTCGCGAGCGCGGGCTCGGGGGCCAGCCCGCCGACAGCGCTCGTGTCCGTGAACAGCAGCAGGTAGGCGGCGGGGATGAAGTAGACCACCTGCAGGAGCACCTGCGAGATGAGGTAAGGGTCGCGGCGGATGAGCTTCCACTCCTTCTTCAGGACGGCGCGCACGGAACTGGCGGTCTGGAACCTGGTGACGGCGATCTGCGTGGGCCGAGCGGCCCGCCTGGAGTGAGCCTGGCCGATGCCGTGAGCGAACGCCCGGTGGAGCAGCAGCACGGCGGCCCAGAAGATGAGCCCGGCCGTGGCCAGCGACGTTAGCGTGCCGAGGGGGTGCAAGAACATCGACCGGAACGGCAGCCAGACGATACTGGTGGCCGCCAGGGGGCGCCCCGGAGCGAACAGCGCGGCGACGGGGGCGAGGAGGCCGGCGAGCCGCTCGCCGCCGCCGAGCATGCTGGGCAACTGCGAGGCAACGAACAGCAGGAAGACCGAGAGCGCCGCCACCAGTTGCGCCGTGGTCCTCGCTCGGCGTGCGCCCAGCAGCCGCACGAGCAGCAGGGTGATGAGCCTGCCTACGCTGGCGCATACCAGGGAGAGCGAGACGAGGGTGGGGATGGCCCCGAGCAGCTGAGGCAAGCCGAGCAGAAGGCCGGTGGAGGCGATGGGCAGCATGAACAGGCCGAGCGCCACGAACACGCTGGCCGCCACGGCCAGCACGCGGCTGGCGAAGACGGTGCGGCTGCCGAGGGGCGACGCGGCCAGCAGGTCCAGGTCACCACGATCGAACAGCGCAACCACCGAGTGGTTGATGCCGGCCGTGACCCCGAACGGGAAGAGGACCAGTACCACGAGTGCCGCCAACAGCACGGTTTCGGGCGGGAGAGGCGCGCTTAGCAGGCCCCGCAGAGAGCGCACGATGGCCCATAGGAACAGGTGCACCCCGCCCAGTATGAGGACGCCCGTGAGCACGAGGGTGGACGCCTTCGTCTCGCCCGTGAGCTCGCGCCACCTGACCCTGGTTTCGTTGCGCAGCAGGTGAGCGAGGCCCTGCACGACTACTGTCGCTCCACCAACTGCAGGAACACGCTCTCCAGCGTGCCGCCCTCGCGACCACTCGCGGCGCGCAGCTCCTCCAGGCTGCCCTCCGCGATCAGCTGACCATGGTTGATGATGCCGATGCGCTCCGCCATGCGCTCCGCGATCTCCATGATGTGCGTGGTGAGCACCACCGTCTTGCCGGCGGCAGCGAACTCCTCCAGCAGGTCCTTGACGTCCCTGGCCGCGGCGGCGTCCAGGCCCGTGAGGGGTTCGTCCAGGATCATCACTTCGGGGTCGTGGATGAGGCCGCCCGCCAGACCGAGCTTCTGCTTCATGCCGCGTGAGAACGTCTCCGTGAGGTTGGCACGCTCGCTCCAGAGGTCCAACCACTTGAGCAGCTCCTCAGCCCTCCGTGCGGCGCGCTCGGCGTCCACGTTCCATAAACCGGCCACGAACTCGAGGTACTCGAGGGGGTTCAGCTTGCCGTAGAGCAGCGGCTCGTCCGGCAGGAAGGCCAGCCGTTGCTTGGCGGCCTGCGGCGCGTCACGGACGCTGTGCCCCAGCACGAACGTGTCGCCCGCATCGGGGGTGAGGAGCCCGGCCACCATGCGCAGTGTAGTGGTCTTGCCCGCGCCGTTGGGCCCGAGCAGCGCGTAGAGCTGGCCCTGCTGCACCTCGAGCGTGAGGTCGTCCACCGCCATCTTGGACCCGTAGCGCTTGGTGAGCCCGTTCAGCCTCAGGGCGGGCGCGGTCACTTCTCCGTGCTGCATGGTTGCTCCACGCCCCGATGGTAGCCGAGGCTCATGAGCCGAACAGGGAGGGCTGGGTTGTACCGCCCGGCACCCGGAACGCGGCCGCGTTCAGTGCCTTCGGGCGCCGCGGGATGCCCGCCCGCTCCCGCGCCTGGTGGAAGAGCGCCCCCACCTGCTCGGCGTACAAGCCCGCGCCCTTCATGCGGCGGCCGAAGACCTTGTCGTCCAGCACGCCGGCGTGCACCTCTCTCGTGCGGTTGAGCACACGCTGCTTGCGTAACGGCGCGTGCCGCTCGAGCCATTCCTCGAAGAGGGGCGTCACCTGACCTGGCAGGCGCAGGAGCGTGTAGCTGGCGTGACTGGCGCCCGCTTCGGCCGCCGCCTTCACGATGTTCGGGGCCTCCGCGTCCGTTAGGCCGGGCAGGATGGGCGCCACGTTCACGCCCACGGGTACGCCGGCGCCGACCAGCACCTCGATGGCTCGGAGGCGCTCCGCAGCGGTGGAGGTGCGCGGCTCGAGCTTGGAGCGCAGGCTCTCGTCGAGCGTGGTTATGGACAGCGTCACGCGCGCGCCACCCCAGGTGGCCATCTCGGCCAGCAGATCGACGTCGCGGCGCACCAGAGCGTTCTTGGTGATGAGGGAGGTGGGGTTGCGGAAGCGGGCCAGCACCTCGAGGCAGGCGCGCGTGATGCCGAGCTTGCGCTCCACGGGCTGGTACGGATCCGTGACGCCCGACAGCATGAGCGTTCTGGGCTCCCACGCAGGCTTCCTGAGCTCCGCCTCGAGCAGTTCTGCGGCGTGGCGTTTCACGAGGATGATGCGTTCGAAGTCGAGGCCGGCGGAGAGCCCGAAGTACTCGTGGGTGGGCCTGGCGTAGCAGTAGGAGCAGCCGTGCTCGCAGCCGCGGTAGGGGTTGAGGCTAGCGCTGAAACCTATGTCGGGGCTCGTGTTGGTGCTGATGATGCTGCGCGAGGTGTCGTCCAGGAAGCGGGTGCGTGCTCGAAGGTCGTCTGCCCCGAGCTCGCTGGCGTCGAGCTCGACCACCAGCTCAGTGAAACGATTAACCGGGTTCGAACTGGAGCCGCGCCCCCGGTACCCCGGGCCCGTGGTGCCCCCATCCGCCAACGCCATGCCGGAGTGTAGGGCCAACGGTGCCGTGAGCATGTTGTGGGGGCGGCCGCCTGCTCCAGCGAGTTGTGCCGCGCGGCCCTTAAGCGCGAGAATGGTCGAACGTTGATCGTCCTGAAGTCCTTGCTCCTCATAACGGCCGCCTTGCTGGCGGGCAACGCGCTAGCGCCGGCGCTGGTAGGAGTGCCGCCTCGGAGGGGCTGGCGCTACGCGATGCTGGGGCTGACGGTGGTCGTGCTGGGACTCAGCGCGTGGGAGGTGGCCGCCAACCTCACACGGCTCATCGGCTACTTCGACTGGCAGATGTTCTGGACTTACCTGCAGAACACTCGCCACGGCCACTCGGTGCTGCTCCGCGCCGGCGCCGCCCTCTTCCTGGGCGCCGGCCTCGTTCACTTGCCGGGTGAGGAGCTACCACTACCCAAGGCGATCCTCGCACTCACCCTCCTTTTCAGTTTCAGCTACGCCAGTCACGCGGCGGCCATGGGAGGCGTGGGTCCGATGATCGTGGATTGGCTGCACTACGTGGCCGTGTCGGCCTGGCTGGGGGCGCTAGTGGCCGTGGCGGCTGGGCCTATCTGGACGCCGGCCACGCACGCCTTGCGCGTAGAAGCGGTCACGAGACTGAGCGCCATCGGCTTCGCAGCGGTGATCGCCATGGCGTTCACGGGCGTCGTCGGGACGCTGGTGCACGTTTCGGACCCACCGAGCTTCGTGGCGTCGCCTTACGCCCGGTCGTGGTTGCTCAAGGTGATCATCGTTGCTACCGTGGTGGCGTGCGCCGCGTGGAACCGCCTCACGCTCGTGCCACACACGAGGAAGCACGGTAACTCCAACAAGCTGCGGGTCGGTATCCACGTAGAACTTGCCTTGCTCGCGGCAGTTTTCGTAGCCACCGGGTGGCTCAGCACCAGCCCACTTCCGCACACCGCCGACGCCGGCGTCAACGCTTTCGAGAACCTGCAAGGGTTCATCGAGTACCTGAAAGAGAGATGAGCATGAACCTGAGGAACACGCTGTTCGCCACACTTCTGATCGGCCTGGTCGCCGGCGCCCCCGCACTCGCGCATCAGAGCAAGGAAGTGGGAGGCGGCGCCTACCGCGTGGTGGTGGGCTACCTTGTGAACCCCGCTTACACGGGTCAAGTGAACGGCATCGACTTGGTCATACGCAACGCGGACAACGAGGCCATGACGGGCCTCGAGCGCAGCATCCTGGCCTGGGTGATCGCGCCGGACGGCACCGAGTTGCAGCTCACGCTGCGCGCCAACGCCAGTAAGGAAGGCTGGTACACGGGCGACTTCATACCCACCGTGGCCGGCAACTACACCTTCCGGGTGACGGGCTTCGTGGGCGACATCGAGTTCAGCGAGTACTTCGACGAGCCGGCCCATAGCGACCCGGCGGTGATGGACGCGGGCACCATCAGCCTCCCGTGAAGCGGCTGCTGCTCGCCGCCTTGGTGGCGGCCACCGTTAGCGTGGCCGGCGCGCACGCCCACCTGGCGGCCGCGTCGCCCGCAGCAGACAGCGTCGTACCCGGGGACGAAGCTCCCTCGGTCATCACCCTCGAGTTCACCGAAGGGGTGGAGCTCGGCTTCTCGACTGTCAGGCTGCTAAGGATAGAGCACGAGCTGGACGTGGCTGACCCCACGTTCAGCATGCGCCTCAACGCCCTGGCCGCGCAGGTGGCCCGTGAGGCGCTGGCCGCCAGGGGCGCCGTGGAGGGCGAGACCCTGTTCG
>CAZVTS010000031.1:0-27682 GCA_964630175.1 uncultured bacterium | reverse complement strand
AACGAGGTGCTGCCCTTTCACGCCCTATTGACAATCAAATCCCCATATCAGCTGTGTTGCGTCAGAAGTTCTTGAGCTTGAACGAACGCCCGGCCAGGAGGGTCGGCACGAGCACCCAGATGGCCAGCACGCCCACCGCCACCGCCACGCCGACTCCGGTGCCCAGGAAGGTGCGGAACAGCGCGCCCGTGTAGCCCATGAGGGCCGCCGCGTCGAGCTGCATGAGCACCAGGATGCGGGAGAGGTCCACGGGGTTGAAGAGGCTGAAGCCAATGACGGCGCGCTCGATGGGGTACGCCTGCGCCAGCATGATGAAGAACAGCACCAGGCCGTCGTACACCACCGTGAGCAGCAGCCAGATGCCGAGCGCCAGGCCGAGCGCCCTGGCGCGCTCCTCGTTGGCGATGCCCAGCCAGAAGGCGAGCGCCGTGAACACCAGCGAGATGAGAGCGCCGGACACGAGCAGGCTGGCGATCATGCCCACGCTCACCGGGTTGCTGAACGCGTACACGAGGAACGGCACGCCCGTGCCGACCACGAAGGCGGCGGCCAGGGGCACGGCAACGCCAGCGTACTGCCCGATGAACACGCTCGGGCGCGCCACCGGCTGCGTGAGGATGAGCTGCACGAAATCGCGCGTGTAGTAGTAGTAGTTCATGCCCAGCATGAGCGCCACCAGCGGCACCACCAGCAGCACCAGGTTGAGCGAGCTGAGGGCCGCCTGCGAAGGCTCGTCACCGAAGTAGAGGAGCCCCGTCGTGGCCGCCGCGAAGAAGAGCGTGTACACGATCAGCCAGCGGCTCCGCAGCAGATCGAAGAAGGCGTACTTCATCACCTTTAGGGTCGTGTTCACCGCTTACCTCCCGCGGTCTCCGGCTCGGTCTCGAAAGTAGCTGCGTCCGCGTCGGCCTCGAGAACGGCGGCTATAGCCGGGTCCTCCTCGCCCACGTACCCCTCGGGCAGTTCCACCTCGCCGCGCATGAGCCGCGCTATGGCGCGCTCCAGGCGCTTCTCACCGGTGGCCTCGCGGATGGCGTTGAGGCTACCGCGGTAGCGGATGGTGCCCTCGAGCAGGAAGAGGACCTCGTCCGTGAGCTCCTCCAGCTCGCTCATGACGTGCGAGGTGAGGATGATGGTGGCGCCCGCGGCGCGCTCGGTGAGGATGCGGTCCTTGAGGCGGCTGCTGGCCACCGGATCCAGGCCCGCGCTGGGCTCGTCCAGCAGCAGGACCTTGGGCGAGAAGAGGAAGGTGAGCACCGCGCTGGCCTTCTGCTTGGTGCCGCCCGACAGCGTGCGCAGGGGCTTATGCAGGTGCTCGCGCAGCTCGAAGTAGTCGATCAGTTCCTCGAGCTTCTCCTTGGGACGCTGGCCCCTCAGGTCCTGAACCAGCTCGAACAGCTCCGAGACCTTGAGGTTGTCCGGGAAGCGCGGCTCCTGCGGCATGTAGCCCACGGCGCGCCTGGAGGCGGGGTTGTTGGCGGCGCTTTCGCCGGCAATCACCACGCTGCCCGCGTCCGGGAGCACCAGCCCCAGGATGGACTTCATGAGGGTGGTCTTGCCCGAGGCGTTGGGCCCAACCACGGCGGTTACTCGGCCCGGGGTGAAGGTGGCGCTCACTTCGCGCAGCACCTCCAGGCGCCCGAAGCGCTTGCTCAGTCGTTCAACGACGACCATCTGATCCTCCCCATAAGTGGGCGATCGTCTTCGATCGCCTTGGGCGTTATCACCGGCAGTAGCCGTTCTGCGTACTCCATGGCCTGCGACAGCGGGCTGCGCAGGAGCACCATGGCCTGTGGGTACCACTGAACCGTCATGGCGAACAGCCTCACCGGACGGTACGGCACGTCGCCGATGCCGTTCCGGTCGAGGTCGTAGCCCTCGTAGGCGTCCCAGTAGTTCTCGAGGAACGAGTTGTACGAGCGGTCCGAGTTGGTGACCACGTCGAACGTGTTGCCGATGAAGTTGTTGTGCGTGACCAGCACGCCCATGGAGTTGGAGAGGATGCGCACGGCGTACCCGTTGTTGATGAAGTCGTTGCGCTCGACGTTCGTGCGGTTGGCGCCGTCGAAGTAGATGGCGGCCGAGTTGCCGGTGAACGAGTTGCCCACGATGTCGGAATCGCTGAGGTCCTTCAGCAGCAGGCCGTAGGCGGCGGCGCCCCAGTTGTGCTCGAAGCTGTTGGCCACCATGTCGATGTTGCGGGAGTACATGACGGCAGAACCGGCACCGTTGTTGCGGAACGTGTTGCGTTCGAAGCGCGTGTCGTTCGTGAACATGTAGTGCAGGCCGTAGCGCAGGTTGCTGTCGCTGACGTTGTCTTCCACCACGCCGTTACGCACGAACTCGAGGTAGATGCCGTCGCGGTGACCCATGACGAGGTTGCCGACGATGCGCGGGTGGTAGGCGCTCCAGGCGTGGATGGCGTTGCCGGTGTAGGCCTCCAGGGTGCCTTCGCTGCGCACCACGTTGCCGCTCACGGTGCACGCCACCGACTTCTCCAGGTAGATCCCGAAGAACGAGTTGAGCACCGTGTTGTCCTCGATGAAGCAGCCCCCGAACTCACCCACACGGAGTGCTGCCACGTCCTCGATATGACTGAACCCGGAGTTCTGAAGCACGAAGCCGCGCACCGTTACGTGGTCGGCCAGCACGTGCACCACCCCGCCCTCGCCCTGGGCGTCGAGGATAGGCTTGCCGACGCCCTCGAGAGTGAGGGGAACGGTGATGCGGATGGTGGGTTCCTTGTAGTGGCCCGCCTGCACCAGCACGGTGTCGCCTTCGTGCGCGGCGGCCACGGCCTCGGTGACCGTGGCGTACTGGCAGCCGCTCTGGCAGACCTCGTGCGTTACGGGGGCGGCGGCTGAGGTTACCTCTGCGGCCGGGTCGGCCTGAGCGAAGGCGGCGGGCGCCAGCAGCAGCGCAGCGGTTGCGATCAGGTGGCCGAAGCGGACGGGATGGCGGCTATAGCAGCTCGGTGCCAGCGCGCTCATCAGTGTCCGTCTTCTACGTGCCCGTCGCCCTGGCTCTGTTGCCCGCCCTGAAGGTTCTCGAACATGTGCTCGTGCGAGTGGTCACTGGAGAAGCCGCCGTCGCGCAGTACGCCGGCTAAGTCTACGTAACGTCGTTCCAGGCCGTTGGCACTCACCTTCGCGTCCTCGAGGGCCTGCAGAGTGGCGAACGCGGCCAGGTTGGCGCCCATGGGGCTGCGGATGTTGACGCTCTGCAGGTAGCGGGCCTCCTCGGCCTTGATCCACTTACCGGGCTGGTTGTAATCCGTCACCCAGGCGGAGTGGATCTCG
The DNA here is from genome assembly GCA_964630175.1 of uncultured bacterium. Classification (GTDB taxonomy): domain Bacteria; phylum Deinococcota; class Deinococci; order Deinococcales; family Trueperaceae; genus JAAYYF01. The sequence continues at coordinate 24,383 of CAZVTS010000031.1, read as the reverse complement.
CTGTTGGCCAGCACGCCCGTTGCCAGGAAGTCCACCATGCACTCGATGCTATCGAACTTGTAGGACTTGCCCTTCGTGGTGACCACCTGCGTGGCGAAGCGCGCGTCCGTGATGATCATCTGGCAGTGCTCGCAGACGTCCTGCCCGATCACCACGGTGGCGGGCTGGGGGCTTCCGCAGCCGGCCAGCACGACGCTGAGGAGCAGCGCGGCGGCCAGGGCGGCTGGCGCCGGCGCGGTGCGAACGCGGCGCCGGCGGCCCAGGAGTGCGTGGATGATGTAGGCGACGATGCCGAGAGCGAAGCCACCCGCCAGGGCGGCTGCGCCCCAGCCAGGTATGGCGGTGATGTAGAAGTTCAGGAACTGACTGGTGCCAAGCATGGGAGGGGTGTAACCCTCGATCTGGATGGCCGCGCGGGGGTCCACGGTGTGACCGAAGCGCCAGAGCCAGAGGAAGAAGTCCGTGAAGCCGGCGATAGCGAAGGCGCCGTAGAAGATAAGCCAGGCCTGGAAGGCGCGCACGCGGCCGATGATGGCGGCGGCCAGTCCTCCCAAGGTGACGAGGCTGATGAGGATAGGGAGAAGCTTGAGTTCCCAGAACTCTTCTGGGTGAAGTGCCATGAAGCCCACGTAATGGTTGAGACCGTTGATGAGGTCTACGCGCCCGGCGAGCTGGAAGCTCCAGATCTCCATCTCGAGGCCCTCGGGGTACTGGGGGGCGTCGAAGAGGTAGTGCCAGAGCGGGTACATGAAGGTGAGCAGTGGCAGCAGCGCGGCCACAACGATCAACAGTCGAATAGGCCAGGATATTTTCTTCATGCGTGCGGCCATTGTCGCTTCCTTTCGTTGGTGGGTGGGGGTGGCGGGTGCCTTGCCTTCGGTGGCCCGTCTGCCACCCCCGTGTGAGGTCTTGGTGGGCGCCCGCGTTGTGCTTGTTCCGGTGCGGGCGCCCGGATGGAGTGCCGTCTTATGACCAGGATGGTCGGTTCAGCGGACGGTCGCTGTTACGACTTGGAGGCGCGGTCCGCCCTTAGTTGCCCAGGCTCCAGGCCAGCGCAACTTCGGAGTCTGCCGGAGAGACGCGGATGTAACCCTGCATCTCCTGGTGGAGCGCGGAGCAGAAGTCCGTGCAGTAGAAGGGGAACACGCCGACCTGGCTGGGGATCCACTTGATGGTGCTGGTCTGCCCAGGCTTGATCAGGACGTTGGCGGCTTCCATGCCGGTGACGGCGAAGCCGTGCGGAACGTCCCAGTCCTGCTCGAGGTTGGTGACGTGCCAGTACACGGTGTCGCCCAGCTTGATGCCTTCGATGACGTCCGGCGCGAAGTGCGAGCGGATGGCGGTCATGTAGATGTGCACGTCGCTGCCGTCGCGCTCAACGCGCACGTCGGCTTCGCTCTTCACCACGTACTCGTGCTGGTTCTCGGCCAGGCTGTAGATGAGCTGGCTGTTCGGAGCGACCAGCTCAGCCGGAACGGCCTGCGCGTAGTGCGGCTCGCCCAGGGTGGGGAAGTCGAGCAGCATCTGCATGGTGTTGCCACTGATGTCGATCAGCTGCGCGGAGTGCGCGAGTTCGGGGCCGGTGGGCAGGTAGCGGTCCTTGGTGATCTTGTTCATGGCGAGGACGTACGTGTCCCACGGCTGCATGCTGTCGCCACCGGGGATCATGAGGTGACCCACCGAGTAGTAGACGGGGATGCGGTCCGTGACCTCGAAGCTCTCGAGGTTCCACTTGATGATCTCGGAGGTCAGGAAGCAGGAGGTGTAGACGTTGCCCTTGCTGTCGAACTCGTTGTGCAGCGGCCCGAGGCAGGCGCGCTCCACCTGGCCGGCCACGGTAGCTTCGAACGACAGGATGGGGATGCCGTAGGCGTAACCCTCGAGGTCGTTGTTCGCGATCGCGTCGAGCATGTTGGCGAAGCTGTGAACGGCGATCGTAGCGGAGAGCTTACCGCCGGGCACGATGTACTCGCCGGTGGGGTTCACGTCCACGCCGTGGGGCGACTTCGGAGTGGGCAGGTAGTACACGAGGCCTTCGCAGTTCTCGGGCAGGAGCACGGTGGTGCTGGTGCCCCACTCCGTGGTGGCCGTGTGAGTCACTTCGCTCAGGCGGTTGATGGCGTAGCGGGCTTCCATCTGCTCGGCTGCGCCTTCGGCGATGCACTGCTCGGCGCGGCGCCAGTTGACGGCGGCCACGAAGTCCTTGTCGTGCTGCGAGGAGTTGACTTCCTTGAGCGTGTAGGCTTCCTCGGAGTTGTAGGAGCTGAAGAAGCACCAGTCGGCCGAGGGGCCCTTACCGCAGTGCGCCAGGTCGTAGTCGTAACCGGGCATGAGGATCTGGAAGCCGATGTCCATGTGGCCGGTGTCCGGCTCCATGGCCACGAACGTGAGCATGCCCTTGAAGTTGCCTTCGTACTCGGCGATCGGCATGTCGCGGTTCGGCACCGGAACGCTGAAGCGCGTGCCGCCCACCAGGTACTCGGTGTTCATGGTCACGAACGGCGAGGGGTGGTTGCCGGCGACGTGCGGCAGCTCGATGATCTCGACCGTCTCGAAGGTCTTGAGATCGATGCGCGCGATGCGGGGGGTGTTGTTACCGTTGATGAACGCGTAACGGCCGTCTGGCACGCCGTTCGTCATTGACATCTGCACGTGGTGCGAGTCATCCCAGTACACGGGGCCGTACGAGGAGTTGAACATCGGCTTGGTCTCTTCCGAGTAACCGTAGCCGTTCTCCGCGAACTGGCTGAAGACCGGGATGGTCTTGATCGTGCGACCGGACGGGAGGCCCACCACGCTCATCTGGCCGTTGAAGCCGCCAGACACGAAAGCGTAGAAGTCGTCGTGGGTTCCGGGCGCCACATAGGTGCGTGCAGCCGCGTCGCTGGCCGTGCGCGTGGCGCCGCGAGCGCCTTGCGCCAGCACGAGGCCGGCGGTCACCAGCGCCAGCCCGAGAACCAGGAGCAGCCAATGTTGTTTCTTCATTCGTTTCCTCCGTTGAAGTGGTGCAGAGAGGTGCCGTGGCGCTTGGGCTTGCTCGGGTAGCTTGCTGCGCTGTGGCTAGGGCGGCTAAGTGTCAGGCGCACCTCCTGGTCTGAACCGAGTCCCATCCTGGACATTGGGCTCCAGGTTAATTTCTGGTTAGGGTCACGGGCCAGGGACGTAAGCCCCACAATGCATACGGAGTCGCCCCACAACCGTGGCGGTTCGTCCCACATACCTGATCGGTTCGTCCCACATTCGTTCTGGTACCGGCAGCTCGTCATCCTCGGAAGAGCACCCACTCCCGGCCGACCGCCAGTCGCGTGCGTTCATGGAACGTTGTTGTGTAGCGTGTAACCTCGGAAGCATGCTTCGCGCCGGCCGCGCTTCCGCCGGCGCCACTCACTGGGAGTAACTACTGATGCCTTCGATCTACCTGATCTTCATCGTCATGTTCGTTGCGACAATGCTGATACAGCTGTACCTGCGCAACACCTACTCGCGCTGGCAGCAGCAGCCTGCTGCGTCCGGTCTATCCGGCGCCGAGACGGCCCGCACCATCCTGCGCGCCAACGGCCTTGGCCACGTGGTGGTCGAAGAGGTGCCGGGCCAGCTCACGGATCATTACGACCCCACCAAGCAGGTGGTGCGCCTCAGCACCATCAACTACCGCACCGCCAGCGTGGCGGCGCACGCCGTTGCGGCCCACGAGGTGGGGCACGCAATCCAGCACGCGCAGGCCTACGGCCCACTCAAGCTGCGCTCCGCGCTAGTGCCGGTGGCCAACCTGGGGGCCCGCTTCGCGCCCTGGATCATCATCGGTGGCTTCGTTCTCGGCCTCACCGGCCTGGCCCAGGTGGGCGTCATCCTGTTCGGCGCAGCCGTGCTCTTCCAGGTGGTGACGCTGCCCGTTGAGTACGACGCCAGTCGCAGAGCCGGTCAGCAGCTCGAGGTGCTCGGCATCGCTACCACCAGCGAGGTGGCCGGCACGAAGCAGGTACTCAACGCCGCCGCGCTCACGTACGTGGCCGCCGCCGCCTCGTCCGTGCTCTACCTGCTCTACTACGCCTCCATGTTCATGGGTAACCGCGACTGAGCCACTGCTCGGTCCGCGCTGAGGTGGATGGACACCTCCACCCCTAGGTTGTATGCTCGCGTTCACGTACTACTAGATGTAGTACCTAGCCGCGCTGCCCTCCCGCCAGGGAGGGGGCGCCACTCCCTAGCAGGAGTGGCGTGCGGGGGAAGCTGGTGAGATCCCAGCGCTGTCCCGCAACGGTATCCGCCCCCTGAGAAGCAGGGGCGGGAGCCCGAGTACCCGCCGCGCGGCACGTACCTTGGCCCTCGATGGAAGGGCGGAGAGTGGTGCAACAGTGATCCGCGCAGCAGAAGCACGTGACGACAACCTTTGGGCCGGCGCCGTGAGGCTGCCGGAACCCGGCGTCCGCCCGCCGTTCGCCTGGCTCAACGAACGGAGCCGCGCCTTCCTGGCCGGCGGCTACCTGCTGCCCGGCGTGAGCCCCGAACAGCGCATGAGAGAGATCGCCCAGCGCGCCGAGGAACTGCAGCCCGGCATGCACGGCTTCGCCGACAAGTTCCTCGACTACCTGAGCCGCGGGTGGTACTCCCTGGCCTCGCCCGTGTGGGCCAACTTCGGGCTCTCCCGCGGGCTGCCCATCTCCTGCTTCGGTTCGTACGTGGCCGACAGCATGGAGGGCATACTGGGCGCCGCCACCGAGGTCGGCATGATGAGCAAGTACGGCGGCGGCACCAGCGCCTACTTCGGCGACGTGCGGGGGCGCGGCAGCCCGATAACCGACAACGGCGAGTCCGAGGGCGCCGTGAACTTCATGCGCCTGTTCGACACCCTGATAGACGTGACCAAGCAGGGCGCCACGCGACGCGGCTCGTTCGCGGCCTACCTGCCGATAGATCACCCGGACGCGCGCGAGTTCCTCGAGATCCGCTCCGACGGCAACCAGATCCAGAACCTCTTCTTCGGCGTGGTAGTAACGGACGACTGGCTGGAGCAGATGGTGGCCGGCGACCAGAGCAGGCGCGAGTTGTGGGCCCGCGTGCTGCAGGCCCGCAGCGAGGTGGGGCTCCCGTACCTGCTGTTCGAGGACAACGCCAACCGCGGCGCCGCGGACGTGTACCGGGACCGCGGCATGCGGGTGCGCTCCAGCAACCTCTGCTCGGAGATCATGCTGCCCGTGTCCGAAGACGAGTCTTTCGTGTGCTGCCTCTCAAGCATGAACCTGCTCTACTTCGACGAGTGGGAACACACCGACGCCGTGCAGACGCTGGTCTGCTTCCTGGACGCGGTGATGTCCGAGTTCATCGAGAAGGCGGGCGCCATCCCTCACCTGGGGCGTGCACGCAGCTTCGCGAGGCGCCACCGTGCGCTGGGTCTGGGTGTGCTCGGGTGGCACTCCTACCTGCAAGCGCGGCTCGTGCCGCTCGGCAGCCTCATGGCGGCGTCCCTCAACCGCCGCATCTTCAGGAACGTGCGTAGCGCCGCGCAGGAGGCCTCCGAGAGCCTGGCCGCTCGCTACGGGGAGCCCGAACTGCTCGAGGGCTACGGGCGCCGCAACGCCACCCTCATGGCGGTAGCGCCCACCACCTCCAGCTCGTTCATCCTCGGGCAGGTGTCGCAGTCCATAGAGCCGCTACGCTCCAACTACTACGTGCGTGACCTGGCCAAGTCGGTGACGACCTTCCGCAACCCGGCGCTGGGCAGACTGCTGGAGGAGAAGGGCCGGAACACCGAGAGCGTGTGGCGCTCCGTGCTGGAACACGACGGCAGCGTGCAGCACCTGAGCTTCCTCTCGGCCGAGGAGAAGGGCGTGTTCGCCACGTTCTCCGAGGTGAGCCAGCTCGACCTCATCGTGCAGGCCGGGCAGCGGCAGGAGTTCATAGACCAGGGGCAATCCCTGAACCTCATGGTGCATCCGGCTACCACCACGAAGGACCTGAACGCACTCCACTTAGAGGCTTGGCGCCGTGGCCTCAAGAGCCTCTACTACCAGCACAGCGTGAACGCGGCGCAGGAGTTCAACCGCGAGCTGCTCACCTGCACGGTGTGTGAGGCGTGATGAGCAGCGTCACCGCCACCCTGGAGGGCCTGGTGAGTAGCGGCGCCCGCGACCTCACGGCCAAGCGCGTGAACCTGCGCCCCGCCGAGTACCCCGAGCTGCTCGCGTACCGCGATGCCATCCGCCACGCCTACTGGCTGCACACCGAGTACAACCTCACGGACGACGTGCACGACTTCCGCGTCCGCGTGACGAGCGCCGAACGTAACGCCATGAAGAACACCATGCTCGCCATCGCCCAGGTGGAGGTGGCCGTGAAGAGCTTCTGGGGGGACATCTTCAAGCAGTACCCGAAGCCGGAGGTGGGCGCCGTGGGCTACACGTTCGCCGAGAGCGAGGTGAGGCACCAGGACGCCTACGCGCACCTGCTGGAGATCCTGGGGCTCAACGGTGAGTTCGGGCGCATTGGCGAGTTCCCCGCCTTCAAGCGGCGCGTGGAGTTCCTCAAGGCGCACCTGCAGCCCCTGCCGGAAGACGAGCTCGAGCCGGAGCAAGTGGGGCGCGAAGCTGCCCTCAGGCTACTGCTCTTCAGCGCCTTCACGGAGCACGTGAGCCTCTTCGGGCAGTTCCTGATCATGAAGGGCTTCAACCGCCACCGCAACCTGTTCAAGGGCATCGCCAACATAGTGGAGGCCACCAGCAAGGAGGAGCAGATCCACGGCATGTTCGGCTACCAGCTGGTGAACATCCTCAGGGAGGAGCAGCCCCACTGGTTCGACGCAGCCTTCGAAGCGCGCGTGCGCTACGCCTGCCAGGCCGCGTACGAGGCGGAGCAGAGCATATTGGACTGGATCCTGGAGGAGGGCGAGCTAGACTTCCTCCCCCGCAACGTGCTGGACGCCTACCTGCAGGAGCGGTTCAACGGCTCGCTGAGCGCGGTGGGCATGGCGCCCGTGTTCCAGCCTGACCAGGCGCTGGTAGCGGAGACGCGCTGGTTCGACGAGGAGGTGCTGGCGGGCAAGCATTACGACTTCTTCCACAAGCGGCCCACGGCCTACACGAAGAAGTCGAAGGCCATAACCAGCGCCGACCTGTTCTGAAGCAGCTACGGCTCTTGCCGGCGCGGGCCGTTGCGGTCGGCCCGGAGCCGCAGCCTACAGCCCCAGGTAGGCCTTCCGGATCATCGGGTCGCCCCTCAACTGCTCAGAGGGGCCATCCAGCACCAGGTGGCCGTTATCGAGCACGTAGGCCCTATCGGCGATCTTGAGCACCTGCGTGACGTTCTGCTCCACCAGCAGGATGGGCAGGCCCGTCTCGGCCACGCTGCGGATGACGCTCATCACCTCGCGCACCAGTAGTGGCGCCAGGCCGAGGCTGGGCTCGTCCATGATGAGCATCTTGGGGTGCAGCATGAGGGCCCGGCCGATGGCCACCATCTGCTGCTGACCGCCGGAGAGGGACCCGGCGGCGGCTTTGCGCTTGGTGTGCAGGTCGGGGAAGAGGCCGTAGACCTTCTCGAACCCCTCGTCGCGCCGCGCCCGTGCCGGCGGCAGGTAGGCGCCCAGCGAGAGGTTCTCTTCCACGGTCATGTCCGCGAAGAGCTGCCGGCCCATCGGCACGTGCGCCAACCCCCGCAGGGCCAGGTCGTGAGGCTTGAGGCCTCCCACCTCTTCGCCCTGGAAGATGATCTGCCCACCCCGCGGCTTGATCATGCCGGACACCGCGCGCAGGATGGTGGATTTGCCGCTGCCGTTACCGCCCACCAGGCCCACGAGCTCATGGCTGCCCACATGGAGCGAGACCCCGAACACCACCTGCAGTTCGCCGTAGCCGAGGTCCGCCTGGATGACGTCGAGGATCCGCTCCTGCTCGGTGCTGGTGGGCGCGGGGGCAGCTCCGGTGGAGGTGGCCTCAGTCGTCATGGTCGCCTCCGCCCAAGTAGGCTTCCACCACGCGCTCGTCGTTCATCACTTCCGCTGGCGAGCCGTGAGCGATCATCTCACCGAACGCCAGCACGATCACGTCCTGGCAGAGGTCGGTCACCGCCTCCATGATGTGTTCGACCATGATGATGCCTATGCCGGAATCTGCCAGACCGCGCACGAAGGCGATCATCTCCTTGAGCGCCGGCGGGTTGAGGCCTGCCATGAGCTCGTCCAGGAAGAGCAGCTTCGGTTTGGTGGCGAGGGCCTTGGCCAGCTCCAACCGCCGGCGGCGGGCCAGGTTCAGGTCCGATGAGGGCTGCAGGGCACGGTCCGCCAGGCCCACCAGCTCCAACGCTTCCAGTGCGGTGGCTTCGGCCTCGGCGCGCCCTTTGGCGTGCAGGAAGGCGGGGATGAGCACGTTCTCGAGCACGGTGAGGCCCTCGAACGGCCGCTCGATCTGGAAGGTGCGGCCCATGCCCAGGCGCGAACGCGCGTAGGGCGGCATGCGGTCGACCTTGTGCCCGAAGAACGACACGTTGCCGCGGGCCTTGGCGTAGCCCGTGAGCGCGTTGAAGAGCGTGGATTTGCCAGCGCCGTTGGGGCCGATGAGCCCCAGGATGGCGCCCTCGTCCAGCGTGAGCGACACGTTGTTGACGGCTATGAGGCCACCGAACTGCACCGTGATGTTGTTAGCCTCTAGCGCTCTTGGCATAACGCCTCCTCACGATGCGGCGCTCGACCTCACCCATGATGCCGCGCGGCATGAACAGCACCACCACCACGATGAGCAGCCCGTAGATGAGCAGGTTGGCCTGCGCGAACTGGGTGCGGAACAGCTCGGCCGCCAGGGTGATGAGCGCGGCGCCCATGAGCGGACCGAACAGTGTGCCGCGGCCGCCGATGATGGCCACGAGCGCGATCCGTACGGAGAGGTGAAGCTCGAACATGGGCAGCGGCTGCAAGGCGGACAGGACGATGCCGTAGATGCAGCCGCCCAGCGCGGTGAGGGCGCCTGAGAGGACGAACGCCCAGGACTTCACCGAGACGGGGTTGATGCCGGCCGCCTGCGCCGACTCCTCGTCCTCACGTACGGCGCGCATCTGGAAGCCGAGGCGGCCGCGCGTTACCAGCGCCACGACCACCATCACCAGCAGCATGTAGACGAGCGAGAGCCAGAACTCGACGTGACGGCTGAAGAGATCCAGTCCGAACGGCTCCTTCAGGCTGAAGATGAAGATTCCCACGGCGCCACCAGTGAGCTGACGCTCGTTGATGGCAACGAGGCGCAGGATCTCTGCGATGGCGATGGTGCTCAGAACGAAATAAACGCCCCTGAGGCCGAAAGTGAGGCGGCCCCAGACGAGTGCCAGGACGGCGGCCAACCCCATGGCGAGCAGGGCAGACCACCAGGGTGCCAGGTCCCAGCGCGCCGCGGTGACCGCCACGGTGTAGGCGCCCAACCCCACGAAAGCGGCGTGGCCGAGGCTGGCCTGACCGGCCCAGCCGCCCAGCAGGTCCCACGCGGAGGCCCAGCCGGCCAGCAGCATGAGGGTGATGCCAAGCGTTAGATACGAGGGGAACAGGAAGTACCAGGCCGCGAACGCCGCCCCCACGAGAAGGAGCCGCGGCCAGGGCGAAGTGAGGATGCCGGCGGCGGGGGCAGCGCCGCCGCTGCCGGGCGAGCCCTGGTCAGGCGTCATACGCGTTTCACCGTGCGGCCGAACAGGCCCTCTGGCAGTAGCAGCAGGATGATGAGGAAGGCGAAGAGCCCGTAGGCGTCGCGGTACCCCGACGAAAGATAGGAAGCCCCCATGAACTCCACCAGCCCGAGCAGCAAGCCGCCGGCGATGGCGCCCGGCACGCTACCCATGCCGCCCAGGACGGTGACGACGAACGCCTTGAGGGTGTAGGCAGGCCCCGCCGTGGGGACGGCGAAGAGGAGCGGCGCGAGGATGACGCCGGCCGCCATGGCCAGCGCCATCCCCAGGCCGAAGACCAGCGCGTGGATGCGCGGGGTGTTGATGCCGACCAGCTCGGCTCCGAGCCGGTTCTGCGAAGTGGCCCTGACGGCGCGCCCGATCTCGGTGCGCGTGAGCAGGAGCCACAGAAGGGTGATGAGGACGAGGGTGACCCCACCAGCGATGAGCTGCGCCACGGGCAGGCGGATGCCTTGCAGCATGACCGTCTTGGTGGCGTACGGGAGGTAGATGGACTTGGGCTCGGCTCCGAAGATGAGGAAGAGGACGTTGGAGATGACGAGACCGAGCCCAAGCGTCACCAGCAGTGTGCTGTCGCCCGGTATGTCCACCAGGCGTGCGATGAGGAGGCGTTGGATCACTATGCCCACCAGGAAGCCAGCCGGGCACGCGATGAGGAGTGAGACGTACGGGTCGAGGCCGAGCTGGTTGAACAGCACTATGGCCACGTACATCCCAAGGATCACGAACTCGCCGTGGGCGAAGTTGATCACCTTCATGACTCCGAAGATGAGCGACAGCCCGACTCCGATCAGCGCGTAGATGCCGCCTATCAGCAGCCCGCCACTGACGTTCTGGAGGAAGGGGGTCAGAGCGTCCAACGCCTCAGCTACTCCTTAGCTCAGCGATCTGCCCAGGAGGGCGTCTCGAGCATGGGGGCCACGACCTCGCCGTTCACGTACACGGTGACGAACTCGCCGTCCACGACCTGCTCTGCAACTGCCGGCAGGCCAGCCTGGTTCTTATAGCCGGCGTAATCCGAGAAGTTGATGGGGCCGTAAACCGTGTCCGGCATGTCCGTGGCAAGCAGGGCGGCACGCATGTCCGCCGGCGAGAACGAAGCGGCGCGCGAGAGGACGTCGGCGGCCGTGATGATGGAGGCGTAGGCCTGGGCGGCGTGGTACGAGGGCGTGCGGCCGAGGATGGCTGCCAGGCGGTCGTTAAGTTCCTGCGCGCCGGGGTACGGCACGTCCTTCGTCCACATGGTGGCCGTGAAGACGTAATCGGCGGCCGGGCCGGAACCCTCGATGAAGTTGGGGAGGGCGAAGCCCGCGGCGCCGCCGGCGAACACCTTGGCGTCCAGGCCGACTTCGGCGATCTGACGCATGAGGGCCACGGAGTCCGCGGCGTAGCTCACCATGAAGACCACGTCGGCGTTCAGGCCCTTGAAGCGGTTGAGGATGGGGCGGAAGTCGGCGCCCGTCTGGTCGTAATCCTGGCGGGCGACAACGGTGTAGCCGTGCTCCGCTGCGAGCTCATCGACCGCGTCAGCTACCGAAACCTCGAAGGCGCCGTTGCCGTGGATGGTGGCGATGGTCTTGATGTAGCCGTCGCCGTGCTGCGCGTTGAGAGCGTCGAACACGCCGAAGAGCACGGTGCCGTAGGCGTACGAGGGCTGGTTGATGCGGAACACCCAGTCGGAGCCCGGGCGGGTGATGGCGTCGTCACCGGACGTGAACACCAGGAACGGACGCTGCTGGCGGGTGAAGTACTGGGCCAGCGGGTTGGTGATGGACGAGGAGTAGGCGCCCATGACCAGCGGGAGGTTCTGGCTGACCAGGGTCTCGGCCGCGGCCAGGGCGGCGTTCACCTCAGAGGTGTCGTCCTGATACACGACCTCGAGCGTGGCGCCGTTGACGCCGCCGGCGGCGTTCACGTCCTCCAGCGCGGCCTGGATGCCGGCCTGGTGCTGCTCGCCGAACTCGGCGAAGCGACCGGTGAGGCTGGTGATCACACCGATCTTGATGGTGTCTTGAGCAAGCGCCAGGCCGCTAACGGCCAACAGCAGTGCGAACAGCGGAACGAGCAATCTGCGCATATATGACCCTCCTCCGGGTGATTACGTTTTTGCTTGCACAGATACCGTACCAGCCGCGAGGCGGCACCCGCCACCACGCAGGGGCGCCACTCTTGTACAAACGGGGGCGAACTTCTGGGTTTCGTCCAACAGAGAGGTTAGGCACGCCACCAGCGTGGCCCGCGGGCGTACACTGCTGAACCACAACGCCCCTTCGCTGGCGGTGTGGGGGAGAAGAGTAGGGAAGATGACGAAGGTTCTGGAACGAGTTGCGGTAACTGTGCGGCTCTCTTGTGCTGACGGGACGGGTCTGCCTTGCTGCTGACTGCCGTAGGCGGCCTCGCGCTCTTCCTGCTCGGCATACACAAGATCGCCGGGTCGCTGCAGGAGATGCTCGGTCCCTCCGCGCGGCGCCTCATGTCCGCCGCCACCCGCTCACCCTTCCACGCTTTCCTCACGGGCACCGGGGTAGCGGCCGCTACGCAGAGCGCCACCGCCACCATCATGACCGCGCTCGGCCTGGTGGGCGGCGGCCTGGTCGGCGTTTCGGCCGGCATAGCTCTCCTGCTGGGCGCCAAACTGGGCGCCACACTGGCCATCCAGCTGGCGGCCTTCAGCCTCGGCGCTTACGCCTGGGCCATGATCGGGGTCGGCTACTTCGCTTCGCTCTGGAAGCGCCTGAAGGATCCGGGCGGCCTGCTGCTTGGCGCCGGCCTGCTCTTCTTAGGGCTCGACATCACGGTGCACTCCATGACGGCGCTGGCGGGCGGCGAACTGTTCACCATGCTCATCGGCGTGGCGGAGAGCCGCCCCACGGCCATGGTCGTCGTCGGTGCGCTGCTGGGTGGCATGCTCTCGAGCTCCAACGCCGTCACCGCCATCGCGCTGGGGCTCTACCTGTCCGATGGGGTTGGGCTCTCCACCGCCATCGCCCTCACGGCGGGCGGCAACGCCGGCAGCGCGCTGATGCCTCTGTTGGTGTCGCGCACGTTCGATACCAACGCGCAGCGCACCGCGCTGATGCAGATGCTGGCCACCGCCACCGGCGCGGTGGCAGTGGTGTTCCTCATCGGGCCCTTCACGTCCGCCATCGAGGCCATCGGGGGCGGACGAGCGCGTGAGATCGCCAACGTTCACACCCTGTTCAACCTGGTCGTGGCCGTGTTCGGCACCCTGCTCGCGTCACCCCTCGCGCGCCTCAGTGGCGAGCTGGTTCCCAAGGCTGACGACGACGCCGCTCCCAAGTACCTGAGGACGGACGCGATCGCCGACCCGAAGCTGGCGCCCGCGCTGGCGCTCCGCGAGACCATAAGGATCAGCGACCAGGTGGCGGTGATGACCGAACTGGCGGTGGACAATATCTCCAAGGGGCGCTGGCACGCGGGTCCCATAGAGGCGCGCGAGGCCAAGGTCGACCGGCTCACGTACGACGTGCTGGATTACCTGGCGCGCATCCGGCGCCTGGGCAACGAGGACCCCATAACGGAGCACCTGCTGCTCATCGCCACCGAACTCGAGCATGTGGGCGACCAGATTCGGCGCCTCGGGAAGCGCGAGGAAAGGCTGCGCAGCGAGGGCCTGGAGTTCAGCCGCGTCGGCCGCGCGGAGCTGGCTGAGACGGGCGCCGCCGTGCTGGAGCGCATGCGCACCGCCTTCACCGCCCTTGCCACAGGTAACGTCCACATGGCGACGACCGTGCTGGAAGGCCGCAACGAACTGGAGAAGTTCGTCGGGCGCATGCGGGTGGCGCACCTGAGCCGGCTGGAAGAGCAGCTACCGGAGTCGAGAGCGTCCTCCTCGCATCACCTGGAGGTGCTGACCCTCCTGCGGGACGTTGACGCCAGCGTATGCCGCGTGGCGAGCCGCATCGTGGACATGCAGGAAGAGGCCGCCCCCCTGATGCAGGAGGCGGCCACCATCCAGCCCGAACCCGGGTTCGCGAGCTAGGCCTGATCGAGCACCTGATGGCGGCGCGTCAGGCGCTGCACCATGTCTGCCTTCAGCGTTACCCCGATGCCGGCACCCGTGGTCGGCACCTCCTGCAGGCCGTTCACTGCCTCCAGCGGCTCCTCGACGATGTCCTCATGCCAGTAGCGCGAGGAGCTTGAGGTATCGCCCGGCAGCACGAAGTTGGGCAGGGTGCTGAGGTGCAGGTTGTGGGCCCTTCCCACGCCGCTCTCCAGCATGCCCCCGCACCACACGGGCGCTCCGAACGTGAGCGCCACGTCGTGCACCATGCGCGCCGCCAGGTAGCCGCGCACGCGGCCCGTCTTGACGTTGATGACGCGGCCGGCGCCGGTAGCGAGGCCCTTGCGGGCGTCCTCCGCGGAGTGGATGCTCTCGTCCAGGCAGATGGCCGTTGCCAACTGCGCCTGGAGCTCCACATGGTCGATGAGGTCGTCGTGCGCCAGGGGCTGCTCGATGTAGGCGAGGCCGAACTCGTCCAGCTGCCTCAGGCGCGGCGCGTCCGTGAGGCGGTAGGCGGAGTTGGCGTCCACGCTGAGGTCGGTGTTGGGCAGCGCCGCACGCACCGCGCCCACCATCTCCACGTCCCAGCCCGGTTCTATCTTGAGTTTCACTCTGCGGTAGCCGAGTTCCACGTTGTGGACCGCCAGGTCCACCGTCGCCTGCACCGTGTCCTGGATGCCGAGCGAGATCCCGACGGGGATCTGGCGCAACTGACCGCCGAGGAGCTGCCAGAGCGGCACGCCAAGGCGTTTCGCCTGCAGGTCCCAGTAGGCCATCTCCACGGCTGCCACGGCCATGTTGTGGCCGCGGATGAAGCGCAGAGCGTGGAGCAGTTCGGCAGCGGTGGCGAACGAACGACCCAGCACCAGCGGCGCCACGTACGTTTCGATGACGTGCCAGGCGGTGTCCACCGTTTCGTACGAGTAGCCGGGGAACTCGCCCGCCACGCACTCGGCTAGGCCCTCCACCCCGTCCGAGTAGAGCGACACGAGGGTGATGCGGCGGTGCTGCTCCACGCCGAAGCTCGTGCGGAACGGGTTCTTGAGGCTCAGGGCCACTTCGCGGAGTTCGATGCTCTCGATCTTCAAGGGTGGGCTCCAATCTTGTTTCATATGAGGCACGTGGCTGGAGTGCGCTCTCAGGGGTTGCGCAACCTCGGGTCGAACGCGTCCCGGATGCCGTCGCCGAGCAAGTTGACGCTGAGTGTGGTCACAAAGATGAGGATGCCTGGGAGCGTTACCAGCCACCACATGGTGAAGATATATGGCCGTGCTTCCGACAGCATGCCACCCCACGACGGGATGGAGGGTGGGACCCCGAGACCGAGGAAGCTCAGGAACGATTCGCGCAAGATGGCACGTCCGAACTCGATGCTGGCGATGACCAGGAGGCTGGAGGCGATGTTCGGCAGTACATGCCGGAGCAGCAGCCGCAGGTGACGCATGCCGAGGGCGGTGGCGGCGGAGATGTACTCGCGGCTCTTCAGAGCCATCACTTCGCCTCGGGCGATGCGGGCGAAAGCGGCCCAACTGGTGGCCACCAGGGCGATGATCAGGTTCTGGAGTCCTGCGCCGAGGACCGCCACGATGATGAGCGCGAACAGGATGAACGGGAACGACCAGGCGGCGTTGATGAACGTGGATATGACGTAATCGACGCGGCCACCGAAGTAGCCGGCGGCCACACCTAACCCGATGCCTAGGGCGCCTGCCAACAGCACGGTGACGGCGCCGACCAGCAGGCTGATGCGGGCACCGTAGATGAGGCGTGACAGGGTGTCGCGCCCCAGTTGATCCGTGCCCAGCAAGTTGGCCTCGAGGCTGCCCTCCATCCACACCGGTGGCTCTAGACGCCGGACCACTGCCTGGCGGTACGGGTCGTGGGGTGCGATGACCGGCGCCAGAACGGCGACGACGGCGATCAGAAGGAAAAGAACCAGGCCGAAGCGGCCCGAGCGGGAGCGGAAACGCTTCCAGAAGCCCGCCATCAGTAGCGGATCCTGGGGTCTGCGAACGCCACCACCACGTCGGCGAGCAGGTTGGAGAGGATGACCACGCCCGCGGCGAACAGCACTATGGCTTGCACCACCGGCAGGTCGGCGGTGGTAACGGCGATGACCGCGAGCTCGCCTATGCCGGGCCACGCGAACACCGTCTCGGTGACGACGGCGCCGCCCAGGAGCGCGCCGAACTGCAGACCTAACGCCAGGATGACGGGGGTGGCCGCGTTGCGGCTCGCGTGCTTGCCTACGACCGAGAAGGGGTGGAGACCCTTCGCCTCGGCGGTGCGAACGAAGTCCTGCGAAAGGACGTCGAGCATGGCTGAGCGTGTGAGGCGCATGGTGAGGGGCAGCACTGAGAAGCCGAGCGTTACAGCGGGGAGGACGAGGTGCTGCAGCGTGCCGCGACCGCTTACAGGCAGCCAACCGAGGCGCACGCTGAAGAGGATTATCAGCATCAAGCCGAACCAGAAGATAGGCATGGCCTGGCCGGAGACGGCGATGGCCGTGGCGATCATGTCCACGAACCCGCCGCGCTTGAGTGCAGCAGCCACGCCCAAAGGGACGCCGACCAGGAGCGTGATGAGCAGGGCAGCGCCGGCCAGTTCGGCACTCGCGCGGATGCGCGGCGCCAGCAGACGCTCCACTGGCTGTCGGGAGTAGAGGCTTGTGCCGAAATCTCCACGCACAGCGTTCACTGCCCAGATGCCGTACTGAACCAGCAGCGGCCTGTCGAGCCCAAGGCGCTGCCGCAAAGCCTCAACTTCAGCCGCTGAGGCGTCGGGACTCGCCAGCGCGCGGGCGGGATCCTTCGCGACGAAGATGAGGAGGAACGTGGTCAGGCTGATGATTACGGCTATCAGTACCGACTGTCCGAGGCGCTCCACCACGTACGCGCTCATGTGCAACTCCTCACTGGGTCTGGGGCGCCGGTCGCCCCAGGTTGAGACGACCGGCGGCCTTGCTCAGGCGCTTCTGCTCAACGCCACTTGGCGAGGAAGTAGCGTTCTATCTCGTCTGACGAAGGCGTCCAGTCCAGGTCGTTGGATACCCCGGCCAGAACGCGCCCTGCGAACAGCGGCACCATGTACACCTGCTCGGTGATCTCGGCGATGGCGGCGGCGTACAGGCGGTGACGCTCGTCGAGGTCCACCGTCTGCAGGGCGGCGTCGAGCGCGGCGTCGAGGGTCGCAGAGGAGTTGAGGGAGAACTCAGCGCCGGTCTTGAAGTGGATGTCCATTATGGCGCTGGCGTCGTAGATGGAACTGGAGCCCCAGGAGCCGAAGTAGAGGGCGATGTCGCCCGCTGCCAGGCGCTGGCTCACCACGTCGTACTGGCCACCGAACCACTGAAGCTCGGTCTTGATGCCGACGTCTTCGAGGTAACCCTGGATGGCCTGCGCGACCTGCTGCTCACGGTAACCGTAGATGTCCACGGTGAAGCCGTTCGGGTAGCCGGCCTCGGCCAGCAGTTCGCGTGCCCGCTCGGGATCGTAGTCGTGGCGCTCGGCAGCGTTCTCGTCGCAGCCGAACTGCACGGGGTTGCAGGGCGCTTCGATGACGCGGCCGTAGGAGGAGAGCAGGATGTCCACGATCTCGTCCTTGTTGATGGCGTAAGCGACGGCAGCGCGAACGCGCTGATCGGTGAAGTAGTCCACGCCGCTGCGACCGAGGGAGTCCATCTGGATGAACCACGTGCGGAGTATGTCCGCGGCTTCCACGCGTGCCCTACCCCGGATGGCGGATGCCTGGTCGGGGCTTATCGAGCCGGACCGCGCGATATCGATGGCGCCGGTCATGAGCGACGCGATGCGGCTGGACTCTTCGGGCAGGGTGTGGATGACGAGGTTCTTGATGGCGGGCTGCCCCTTGGCGCCCCCGAAGTACTCCTCGAAGCGTTCGAAACGGATGACGTTATCGGCCGAACTGACGAAACGGTAGGGGCCTGTGCCGATGGGGTGCTGCCCGAGGTACTCGGGACCCTGGTTCGCCAGGACGCTTGCCGGGTAGATGACCCCGATGAGCGAGATGGTCTCGTAGGCGGTGGGAGTGAGCGCCTTCGCCTTGATCTGCACGGTGTGGTCGCCGACCTTGGTCACGCTCTCGATCCACTGCAGCGTGCCCGTGCCAGCCAAGCCTGCCCCTTCGCCGATGACGAACTCGAGTGTGGCCACGACGTCCTCGGGACCGAAGTGGTCGCCGTTATGGAACAGCACGTCGTCGCGCAGGTCGAACTCGAAGGTCATGTCGTCGATGGCGCGCCAAGCGGTGGCCAGGTGCGGCTCGAACTCCCCGGTGTCCGGGTTCCGGTAGATGAGAGTGTCGCCTACGTTATGCGCTATCACGAGGGCGAGGCGTTCAGCAGTTGCGTAAGTGTCGAGAGTCAACATGGTGCGCTCGAACGCCACGTTGAGGGTGTCGTCCCCCTTGCCCGCGAGAGCGAGCGGGGCCAGCAGGGCAAGCAGGAGAGCCATCAGCCGTAATCTCATCTTTCCTCCTTGTAGAACTGCACGAACTCGTCCCAGAGCGTTGCGGGGTCTCCAGTGAGTGGCGCACCCCGGGAACACGGTGCGCCACCGCCCGCAACAGCGCACGCGCTGTTGCATGAGCCGCCACGTCCGAGCGCATGCCAGAGACCGAGGCGGGAGCGTGGAGCAGGCGCGTGGTCGCGTAGCGGAGCAGTGGCGAGGTCAGCTTAGCGTGTCGGAACGGCTCCAAGTAGCGGCGGATCGGCGACAAAGTACGTCCGTACACAGACATGTTTTCCAAGGGCCAGAATGTACTCTGCTAAGTGGGGGAGGGCCTTCCGTACATCGCTTCCTATCATCGTGCGCCTAATGTACGGAGAGGGTCCCAGGTACTGGTTTTTCAGAGGGGACCGGGAGGTACCGAACATGGCCACAGCCGCTAGTGACCAGCGCGACGACCAGCAGCCGCCGCAAGAGCGCGAAGACCTGCTGGACGCGGAGCAGCTGGACGAGGAGCTCGAGGAGGGCCTGTACGACTCGTTCCCGGCCTCCGACCCACCCTCGATCATCAGCCCCAAGCGCCCGCGCGAGTAGCCGAACGGGCAAGCCGCCGTCTCGCGGTTTAATACACTCCTAATCCGATTGACACCGTTGGGCACCCGCTGGATATAGTGCGGAGACGGACAAATCCTTAGGTCGCGGCGCTCGGACGCCCATGTTCGTGTTTCGCGCCACCCGTTAACTGTCGTCGGAGAGGACACGTTTATGAAGCGATTGGGAGTATTGGTCGTATTAGCCGCGTTGCTGGGAGGACTAGCGTTCGCCCAGGAACCGATCCGGATCGGGGTCTTCCTCGAGCTTTCCGGCCGCATGGCCGTAACGGGTAACGACACCCTGTACGGCGTCCAGGTAGCCCTGTCTCAGCAGCCCACCGTACTCGGTCGCATGGTCGAACTCTCCGTCTGCGACAACGCCAGCACGGTCGAAGGCTCCGTCGCTTGCGCCAACCGCTTCGTGGACGAAGGCGTCGTAGCAGTGCTCGGCTCCTACTCCACCAGCCACACCATCCCCGCCGCACAGGTGCTGCAGCCCGCCGGCATCGTGCTGGTGAGCACGGGCTCCACCAACCCGGCCACCACCCAGATCGGCGATTACATCTTCCGCATCCCCTACACCGACCAGTTCCAGGGTGCGGTGGCCGCGCAGTACGCGTACAACGACGTGGGTGCCCGCAACGTGGCCATCTTCCGTCAGCAGGACGACGACTACTCCGTGGGCCTCGCCGGCTTCTTCCAGGACGTCTTCGAGGACATGGGTGGCAGCACCACGGTTCTCGACTACACCTCCAACAACGTTGACTTCTCGGCCCAGATCAACAACCTGCGCTCCTTCGCGCCGGACTTCATCTACTACACCGGCTTCTGTGCCGAGGCCGCCTCGCTCGTTCCGCAGCTTCGCCAGCAGGGCTTCAACCAGCAAGTGCTGGGTGGCGACGCCTCCGACGACTCGCAGTGCCCCGACGGTGGTGGCGTAGCGTTCGACGACTTCCGCTTCACGAGCTTCGGTGAACCCGAAGTGCTCGAAGGCGCGGCGGCCGAACGCGCCGCCGAGTTCGGCGAAGCGTTCCTGAAGGTGCACGACGCCATCCACTTCACCGGCTTCACCCTCTCCGGCGCCGACGCCTACAAGGTCGTCTGGCAGGCCATCAACGACGCCGGCGTCGTCAACTCCGCGGACGTTCGTAACGCCCTTGCGGCGCTGCAGGACTTCCCCGGTGTTTCCGGCGACATCACCTACGTCGGCACCGACGGCACCCCTGCCAACCGCGTGATGGGCCTGTACGCCTACCAGTTCGACGGTGGCAACTGGGTCAAGGCCACGCTCCAGGGCATCTCGCTCGAATAAGCCCGGCGCTCTGAACTAGCGCTTATACAGCGGAAGCGGCAAGGGCTCACTACAAAGCCCTTGCCGCCCGCCGTATCGAAAGGCGGAAGGCCGAGCACGCCTCGGCCCGGCCGGACACCAGGACCGGCGCCTCGCCGGGGCGCCCAGACTTAGGAGCGAAGCTTGTCGGCATTATCTTCGTCAGCAAAGCGCAAACGCGCATGGCTGCCATGGGCCATCGGATCCGGGCTGATAGGGCTCGTCGTCTGGCGCATGTTCTATCTCTACAGCATCAACCCAGCCTTCAACAGCGCGTTCTTCGCCGGCGCTTTCGTGCGCTCGTTCCAGCTCGGCAGCCTGTACGCGCTGATCGCGCTCGGGTACACGATGGTGTACGGCATCATCCGGCTCATCAACTTCGCTCACGGCGAAGTGTTCATGGTCGGTGCGTTCGCCGCGTATTTCCTGTTCACCCTCACGCCGCTGGCGTGGCCCGTAGCCGTGGTGATAGCACTCATCGTCACCTACGGCTTCATGCAGATCCTCAACTTCTGGCGGGGTCGCATGCTGGACCCGCTGGTTCTGGCTGGTGGCGCGCTGTCGTTCATCACCGTCACCATCGCGCTTTCGAGCACCACGCTCGGCTGGCTGGCCGCCATGGTGGCCAGCATGTTCGTGACGGGCGTGCTGGGCGTCACCATCGACCGCGTGGCGTACCGCCCGCTTAGGGGCGCGCCCCGCAACTCCATGCTCATCACGGCCATCGCGGTGTCGTTCTTCCTGCAGAACTTCGGCATCCTGGCGTTCTCCAACCGGCAGACCCCGTTCCGCCCGCCCAGCTTCTGGACGGGTCCACTGCAGCTCGACGTGCTGGGCGAGACGCTCTACACCTCGTGGATGGTAGTTCTGGTGCCCATGGTCACCGTCGTGCTGGTGGTGGCGCTCACGCTGTTCGTCACGCGCACGCGCCTGGGCAAGGCCATGCGCGCCACGGCCCAGGACGCGGAGACGGCGCGCATGATGGGCGTGAACGTGGACCGCGTCATAGCCACCACGTTCCTGCTCGGATCCATGCTTGCCGCCGCGGCCGCCGTGATGTGGGGCATGACCTTCGGCAGCATCAACCAGCCGGCCATCTTCGGCATCCTGCCAGGCATCAAGGCGTTCGCCGCGGCCGTCATCGGCGGCATCGGCAGCTTGCCCGGCGCGGTGGTGGGCGGGGTGCTCCTCGGGTTCCTCGAGAACTTCCTGACCGCGCTCTTCCCGCGCACCGCCTCTTTCCCCGGCATCACCGAGTACAAGGACACCTTCGCGTTCCTCGCGATGATCCTCATACTCCTCGTTCGTCCCAGCGGCATCGTTGGTGAAGACCTCTCGGAGAAGGTATGAGCGCCTCCAGCGACCCGCGCCCACCAGGCGCCGCCGCGCCGCGCCCCGGCCTGACCCCGGCCGAGGCGGGCTACCGCCCTCACTACCTCTCGCACCGCACCCGCAACACGCTGCTCACCCTGGGCGGCCTCGCGCTCCTGGTCCTCGTCCTGTTCCTCGTGGACAACGGCGGGGGCGTGAAGATGCAGCAGGTCTTCGCGCTGTTCGCCATCTGGGGCATAGCCACGGTGAGCCTCAACCTCGTGAACGGGGTAACCGGCATCCTGTCGCTCGGGCATCACGGCTTCATGCTCATCGGCGGCTACGTCACGGGTCTCCTCATCCTGCCCACGGCAGCCCGCGACAACCTGGCGGCTTCGGCTCGCTCGAGCCTGTCCGACTTCGCCATCGGGCTCTCGGTCGAGAACTGGCTGCGGGCGCTGGGCATGGACTTCCTGGCCACGCCGGAAACCCTGTGGGCGCGGTTCCTGATAGCCGTGTTCATAGGCGGCCTCATGGCGGCCATCTTCGGCATCATCGTCGGCTTCCCGAGCCTCAGGCTCCGCGGCGACTACCTGGCCATCGTCACCTTCGCGTTCGGCGAGGCCATCAGGCTCCTGGCGTCCACGCCCATGATGGCGTCGTACACCAACGGCGCCCTCGGGTTCGCCGGGGTGCCGTCCGAGTTCGGCAAGTCCGTCTGGTGGACCTTCGGCATCCTCTCCATAGCCGTGTTCGTCATGGCGCGGCTCAAGTACTCGTCGTACGGCCGCGCGCTGCAGGGCATCCGCGAGGACGAGATCGCGGCCGAGGCCATGGGCGTGCACACCGCGTACCACAAGGTGCTGGCGTTCGCCATCTCCGCCTTCTTCGCGGGCGTGGCCGGCGGCCTGTGGGTCAGCTGGGTGGGCACCGCGCGCCTCGACCTGTTCCTCTTCTTCCTCACCTTCTACTTCCTCGTGGCCATCAGCGTGGGCGGCACCGGTTCCATAACCGGCGCGCTCATCGGCACGGCCTTGGTGGTGTGGGTGCGCCAGTACGGCGACCCCCTCGAGTACTCGTACCCGCTGAGCACCTGGCTGTTCGCGCTCGGCTGCGTGCTCTTGGCCGTTGCGCTCATCGCCTTCCTGGTGCGGCGCCACAAACGCCTCAAGCCGGTGGCCGGGCCGCTGGTGTGGGTGCCACTCGGCCTCGGCCTACTGGCCGTGGGCTTCGGCCTGTTCGGCACCGAGATGGCCAGCCTCCAGCGCACCTGGCAGGGCTTCGGCATGCGCGCCATCACCCTCGCCATCCTGCTCATCGCCATCATGATCCTGCGGCCGGCAGGGGTCATGGGCCGCAAGGAGTTCAGCTGGGCCATGCTCTTCAGGGAGCGGCTCGACGAGCCCACGGACGAGGAACGGCGCCAGGACGCCTGGCTCAGTAACGCCGCTCTGGCGGCCAGCTTGGCGGGCGACGACGAGGAAGAGGACGAAGACGCGGTGGAGGGGGTGGGCTGATGTTAGAGCTCAAGAACGTCTACAAGTCGTTCGGCGGCCTGCAGGCCATAGCCGACCTCTCGCTGAGCCTCAACCAGGGCGAGATCGTGAGCCTCATCGGCCCGAACGGGGCGGGGAAGACCACGGTGTTCAACCTGATAACCGGCGTCTACAAGCCGGATTCTGGCGACATCGACTTCGAGGGCAGGAGCCTCAAGGGCCTCAAGCCCAGCGCCATCGTGGACCGCGGTGTGGCGCGCACGTTCCAGAACCTGCGGCTCTTCACGAACCTCACCGTGCTCGAGAACGTGCTCATCCCGCAACACCACCGGCTGCGCAGCAACTGGTTCAACTCCGTGCTGCGCACGCCCGGCTACCTGCGGCAGGAGCGGGAGGCGCACGACCGCGCCCTCGAGAAGCTGGCGTTCTTCGGGCCGCGCCTCATGAGCTTCCGTTTGCACCAGTCCGTGGAGGTGCTGTCGTACGCGAACCGGCGCCGCACGGAGATGGCGCGCGCCATGGCCACCGGCGCCAAGCTGCTGCTGCTGGACGAACCGAGTGCCGGCATGAACCCGAAGGAGACACGCGAGATCACACGCATCATCCGCCGCATGCGCGACGAGGGCGGCTACACAATCCTGCTCGTGGAGCACAAGATGAACCTGGTGAAGGACATCTCCGACCGGGTGATCGTGCTCGACTACGGCCGCAAGCTCGCGGAGGGCTCCTACCACCAGGTCGTGAACGACCCTGCTGTCATCGAGGCCTACCTCGGCAAGCGCTCGGATAAGGACAGCGCCGTGGCGCGCGCGCAGGCAGCCGACGGCATGTACGCCGACGTGCACGAGGAAGCCGACGCCGGGAGGCAGTCATGAACGGGGCCACCGCGCAGGCGCAAGGGGCGCCCACCGCCGCGCCCGTGGAGCAGCGCGAGCCGCTCCTGCAACTGAACGACGTGACCACCCACTACGGCCCCATCCGGGTGCTGCACCACGTGGACATGGTCATCTACCCGGGCGAGATGGTGTGCCTGCTGGGCGGTAACGCCTCGGGCAAGAGCACCACCCTAAAGACCATCCTCGGCATCGTGCGGGTGAGCGAGGGGCAGATACACTTCCGCGGCGAGCGGGTGGACCCGCTCTCCACCTCCGACCGCATCGAGCGCGGCATGGCCGTGGTGCCCGAGAACCGCCGCATCTTCCCCAAGATGACGGTGCGGGAGAACCTCGAGATGGGCGCCTACCTGCGCCCCTCAGGCAGCGAGATGGAGGAGGACATGGAGTACGTGTTCTCGCTCTTCCCGCGCCTGGGCGAACGGCTGAGCCAGCTGGGCGGCACCATGAGCGGTGGCGAGCAGCAGATGCTGGCCATGGGGCGTGCCCTCATGAGCCGCCCGAAGCTCATCCTCATGGACGAGCCGAGCATGGGCCTCGCGCCGCTGTTCGTGGAGCGCATCTTCGAGATCATCAAGCAGGTGAACGACCGCGGCATCAGCGTGTTCGT
>CAZVTS010000030.1:0-27711 GCA_964630175.1 uncultured bacterium | reverse complement strand
CATATCTGCCTGTCACGCAGAAGGTCGCGGGTTCAAATCCCGTCGGCTCCGCCATCAACCGAAGGCCGAACCGTGGTGGGTCGGTAACCCTAGGGTGCCGGCCCTGGCCTTCGGAGCGCGGCCAGGTAGCTCAGTCGGTAGAGCATGCGACTGAAAATCGCAGTGTCGGCGGTTCAATTCCGCCCCTGGCCACCAACGTCTAGGCGCCGCCTGCACCCGAACGGGCGGGCGGCGTTCGAGATGAAGGAAGTCACCGCGGTTGGGCGCGAGCCCGCCCGCCAACGTAGCTCAGCGGTAGAGCAGCCGATTCGTAATCGGCAGGTCGTCGGTTCAAATCCGACCGTTGGCTCCACGAGAAAGCCCGTCCAGGACAGCATGTCCAGACGGGCTTCTTCATTTGAAGGCCCTCATTCGGTGTTTGACCCCCTATTTTGACCCCCTATCTCGTTCAGGCTCGGCGCGACACTAGCCACGCGCGGCATCGGCAACCGCTGCGCTCCTTCGAAGAACTGTACGTATGTCCGCATCGTGAAAGCGGGGTCTGAGTGCCCCAGCACCCGAGCGAGCCGGGCGGCGTCCATGCCGAGGGAGATCATGATCGAAGCGAACGTGTGGCGCAGGTCATGGAAGCTGACGTACTTCACGTCAAGGAGATCCTCGAACTCCGGTAAGGCTAGAGCTTCTTTCCGGGCGGTGGAGCGTGCCCGCTTAGCCGGCACGCCCACGTCTCGTAGTTCCTTGGCTCTGTCGTTGACACACTCTGTTAGGCGTGGGTTGCAGGCGTCAATGACGCCGCGCAAGGACCGGCCCGTGTTCTCTACCGGCTGCAGGGCTCCTGTGGAGGTAGGGAAGACGAGCTTGGAGTTCGGCTGGCCTTCTATGGCGAGCAGTTCCTGCTGGTCTCGTAGGACGGTCACGGCCTCTTGTGTGAGGCCGATGGTACGGTAGCCGGCTGTTGATTTCGGCCGGGGCTCGATGCGGAGCCCGTCCTCCGTGGTGACGGTGGCCCTGCGCACCGTGAGCTCGCCATGGTCCTGACCTTCGCCTGGATGCTTGTAGAAGGTGATGTCGTTCCAATGCAGGGCGCTGGCTTCGCCGTGCCGGAGGCCGGTGGTGAGCGCAAGGATGAACATGTTCCGCAGGCGGGAGCGGCTAGTGGCGGGAATGAAAATTGCGAGCTCGGTGGCGGTGAGGATCTCGACGGGTGGCTTCACGTGCCGAGCTGCCCGCACGAGCCGGGCGGGGTTCGTTGCTTGCAGGTCGGGGGAGTCCACCAGGATGTTGGCGAGCAGGTCACGAACGCGGTTGGCCGTGTACGCGCCGTGCTGCTGACTGATCTTCGCGTGCCAGCGCCTCACGAGCTCAACGTTGAGCGTCTCCGGGTCGAGGCGCACGTCACCGAGGGTGGGCTTGATGTAGGACTCCCACTCGTTGGTGTAGTTGAGAAGGGTGCGGGCGTTGATCTCGGGCGTCTTGAGCGCCAGCCAGCCGTCTTCGGGGTCGTCCACGAAGTCCGCCAGTGTGCCCTTATGTCGGGCTGCTGCGAGTTTGGCGACGTTGTAGCGGCGGACTGCGTCTCTGGCGTTAGCGTGGAGTTCTTTGAGGTTGTTGCCGTAGACGCTTATGCGGACTCGCCGTCCGGTATTGTCGACCCCGAGGCTTAGGCGTTTCTCGAGGCGCCCGTCTTTCCGTTCGCGGATGCTGCCGGCGCCTCTGTACCCGCGTTGGCGGTCGTCGCTCATGCCCTCTACCACCGGTCAGCGATCGTCGGCATCTGCCTCACAAGGCGTGTCCAATCCGGCAATGGGTTCACTTAGCCGCCTTCGGTAGAGACTTGGTGCACTTCAATAAGCTCTCGCTCTACGAGCGGCTCTGAGGTTAGGGGATCTAACGTCACGAGTTCTGAACACTTGAAAACGTAGGTTCCACCCGAAACAAGATCTCGCAACAGATGCCGCAAGCGTTTGCTCGTCTTACCCCGGACTTCGGGCAAGCCGTCGGAGGGTGGTGTTCCTGATACAACTTCGGTGTCTGACAATCGCCAAGTGCCCGAGTGTAAGTCCATTGCCTCGAACGTGCCCCCGTAACTTACGATTGCTTCTTGGCGGTCGTACTTGTCCTTAAGCCAGGTATCGAGGCGCACAATTGAGTACCTAGATGCGCTGGCATTGCCTGTGCCAACATCGCCTGCCTCCCATCGCAAACCTACTCCCGACCCAACGCTTTTCACTGCCTGGATGAACTCCTTGAACGCAGGCGCCGCGTCCGGATTCCCTTGGAAATACGTGGATAGTACGTCCGGATCATCTACCGCACCGATTAGCTCGGTCGAATATTGGAGTGCCTTGGTCAGGCTGCTGTCCGGAAACAGCCTACCTAGGTCCTCAGCCTGTTCCAACAAAACCTTGAAAGACCCACTATGTGCCGGTACCGCAATGTTTAGGAATTGGCGGTTCACATTCACTACTCCAGCGAGTGCCTTGACCAGCTGGTGGAGCCGAGTAAGAAGGCTGGAGAAGCGCCCTATCGTGAGACCTGAGCCCTGTGGGTCGAACGCCAACTCAAGAAGCACAGGAGCCTGCTTTGAGTATGACTGAGCTAAGGAAAACTCAAAGCTCTCTTCGGGAAAGTGCATTGCCTCTTCTGCCGGCCAGCTGTCCCTAGGCACCTCTTCAAATGGAACGGTGCCCTTAACGGCGATTTGCTGCAGGTCGTGCCCGACAGCGGCAACGTGCAAGCTCGGGAAGTCCTTGCTCCGGTTAATCGCTTCCCAGTAGGTCGACCTTCCTCCGACAACCGCGCTGTAATCGTCAGGATGGAGTGGCGCAACAATATAGGGTAGGTCTTCGCCGGAACTGTCCAACAAGAATCCGATAAACGGCCTCGAAAGGCCATCTCGTAGGAGGATGACCTGTGGGGCATCGTAATAAAGCAAAGTCTGTTCGAAAGACAAGGTCGGAGTCATGGTAGGACCACGCAGGATGCGAGTATAGGGTAGTCCTTGAAATGCCACCAGGTGCTATGGCTATTGCTTCCGGGCGGGCTAATGTGGCCCGCGCCAGTATTGAGGGTCACTTTGCAGATCATCTGGCTTCTAAGCTTCATGTCTCTTGAAGCTCCCTTAACCCGGCGGGCCTTTGACTCGTTGTGAAAGACCGACAGTCCTCGGGCAATACATTCAGGGGCGCTGAATGCCTTGTCAGGGTGTAGCTCGCGTTGCGATCGGAAGTCGTCTCTTGTTGGCGGTGAATGGGCTACGAACCTATAGACATGGACCGGCTCCGCAATGAGGATGGAGTGATCTGGCGGGCATCCCGCTGGCAACTCATAGTGGAACGTAACGGCGCCACTCTCGCCTTGGCAGGCGTCAACTAGTTTTTCAGTAGGTTTCACAGATTGCAGCCCCCTTGCCGCCCTCTTCTCCCTTTATGCCCCAGACCGAATCACAAGGTTCTTAGCCCGTTCAAGCCTTCTCAGCCTTTCCGTCACTCCGTCCGATAATGCGGACCTGCCCTAGCTCGTCACGTGCTTACAAGGGGCCGGCGGTTGCGGTTGCGCCGTTCGCCGTTATTGTGCCCTCACTCACTGGGGCACCCGAGCGCTACCCGTTCCATGAAGCGCGTAATCGGTTCGTGGAAGAAGGTGAGCGCCTGGCCATTCTCATAAGTGATGCGTGCTACGTGCTCAAAAGACCCGGATTGTCCGGGCAGGAGGAGTCCGGCGTCTTGCCATGCCTGCTGCTGCGCCTCTGGCGTCTCTTCGGTAATTCCAAGGCTGCTGAGGTCCGATACCGTCTTGTCGACGCGCCAATTGCCGCTCACCGGTGGTTTTAGCGTTCCAGCATAAGGTTGGAACCACTCGCTTGAATCAGAGTCCCATTCACGGCTTAGGTGGATTGCTAGCGAGAAGACTTTCTCTTCGCCAGTGCTGCCTGGCCAGAACCGTGCCGCAAGGCCAAGGTGGTGGTAGAAGACTTTCGGTCCGAGTATTTCTTCGAAGAGCTCTGGGGGGGCCGATTACGGCTGTTGGACGCCCTAGCAACCCGGTGAGCTCGTCAAGGGTCATGCCACAAATTGGTTGGGCGTTTAGGGTACCAGCCAGCAAGTCTATGTTCTGGGCCGTTGCGAGGCTAGCTGTGAGGACCAGTACTGTGATGATGGCCTGCCGAATAGTGCGCATGCGTTTGCTTCCCCTCGTTGGAGTATCCGCGAGTCTAGTCGCGTTCGAATCGGCCCCGCTTAGCGGACTTGTTGGACTCGAATGCTGTTTGCGTCGCCGTCGATGGTGCATTCCCACATTGAGCGGATGAGGGCACCGAACGAGTTCTGTGAGTCAACGGGGCTGGTGATCTTCCAGCGGTTGCCGAGCTGGACCCATTCGGGTCTTCCGAATTTGGCGGTTGCGGGTGACACGAGTCGCTTCCTGATTTCGCTCTCGCACATTACTCGGCCGAGTGTGTCGTCAATCTTGGAGCCGTCTGGGAGCCTGATCGCGCCAGCGGTTGGTCCGCTGCTCGCGGCGGGTTCGTAGGGTTCATTCAAGCTAGCGATCACTACGAAGAGGATGTATCCGACTATGGCGCTGATGATTATCCACTTCATGAGCCGTGCAAACTTCTGTTCCTCTGTCATGCTTCCCCCTTAGCCTCGTCAGTTGCTTCCGTGGTTTCCGTTGACGACTTTGCAGCGTTTCCCGGTTGCGGTAACCCTCTGGGGGTCGTCGTTGTTCGCGGTTGGCGCCGGTTTGCAGTAGCATCGGTTCGTGAGGTCTAAACCGGGGGGAGTCTCCGGCAGTGGCCCTAGCGGGCCTTAGTCTCTGCGGTGGCGAGGCCCATTTTCGTGGCCGCTTCACTATTCCGTAGCGCATGATGGTCTACCTCGCAGGGTTGTGTCTGGAGGCCTTGATGAACCTATCTCGGTCTACGGTGCAACTTACGCAGTCGCGGAACACTTTCGCACTAACGCCTAATTGCTTCGCCATCGCTGACGTGAGCCCATCCCCGAGTTGTCCGCTGCTATGGGAGAGCCTAGTCGTGGCTATTACCTTGCTGCCGACCACCAAGTCGAAGTAAGTGTGATGTGTGTCCCGCACTTCGCACTTGAGCTTGTTTTCGAGGCACGCGCGTACTTTGCGTGGATCTAGCGGCATTCCGAGGATTAGCTTTCGAACTTACGCGAGTAATCCGCTGTGCTGGAGTCTCCGTACGCCACCAGTCCTCCGCCTAGTGCGCCGTCTTTCCAGTTTGTGACTGGGGTGTGAGGCCTGGAGAAGGCGACAACCATCTTGAGGGCCTTTAGTTGCTCCTGCAAGCGTGGTGACAGGCGTTCGCTCTTGGCTTCTAGGTGAGCGCATGTTTCGCGTAAGGATGCGCGCAGGTCCTTGACTGCTTCCTCCGGGCTCTTACCTACACCGAAGATGTCATCCACGGCATCCATTCGGAGTGTTGCTACCGCCTCGGCGTCTTGCGCCTCGATCGTGACGACGGCGGGCAAGTCGGTGACCTTGTAGTGCTTGGTCACGACGCCGGCTGCTGTGGTTGATCTTGCGACTCTGCGGCTCATGACGGTTGTTCCGGGTCTTCTGGTTCTACCTTCACTGAGCCGTCGCGAAGGTGGGCTTCTAAAGCGGCAGGTAAGGGTATACGGCCGACGTTGGCCTCGTAATCCTCCATCACGCGCTTGAGTAGGAGTTGTAGTGACTTGGCGTGTTGGGGGCTCATCGCTATGCGGGCGGTGGGCACTCTTTCCTGGTTGATCTCTACTCCGAAGTCGAGTTGGATGTCGTACACGCCTGCTGCGACGCTGACGCTGTTGGCGTACACGAACAGCGTGTCGCGTTCTGGCGTCTCAGGGTGTGGGCCTTGGCTCATTGGTCGTTTACTCCTGCCATCGCGCTTTGTCGGTGGTGCAGTTGAGGATGGCGGCGCCCCGTTCGTGCTGTTAGTTCGGTCGGTCGTGAATCATGCTCTTGGGCTGATTCTAGTACTGTTGGTTGCCCCTTTGGTGTGCATAAGTGCTCGCAGTGGCTACACCCCTCAACTCGTTTCGCCCCCCTTTCTTCCCTTGCGCCTTGCGGCCGGCTGGTTGGTGTTGTGGTTTCCGTTCACGGCTTGGCGGCGTTTCCTGACTTCGACGACCACACTGTAGATCGTAATCTCGCTCGTCTAGATGGGGCGGGATTCGGGGTTGGAGCGGGTGAGGACGTATTGTCCGTTGTGGGTGGTGCGTTCTAGGTATTTGACGAGCTTTTCGAGACGAGGTTCCTCCGTGTTGGCTCGTTCCAGAACATCACTGCCCCACCCCTCCACCCAATCTACGCGCCCTTAGCCCGCTAGGCGATTGCGCCTAACAAGCGGAGTCCTTTTTGCGTATTCGCAAAGCACACTAGCATGTGCCAAGTGCGTTCTGCCAGCTTGTTGGAGTCGGCTTGACGATCTTGCTCGGAGCGCCCTGAGGCTAACTGATGGGCGAAGCAGCGGTCTTTGATCCTAAGGGTCACCAACACCCTTGGTAGATGCCGTTCTCGTAATGCTCGATGCACTCGGCGAACCCGCCACTGATAATGTCGCTGCGCGCCTGGTTGCCACCGCTGATGATCTCGTTCAGGAGCGCGTCCAGATCTCCGGAGCCCGCGCCTCCCGCCGGGAGCTCCGCAGCCACACGGCTCACCACCTGGTAGATGGGCACCACCATCGGCCACTGCTCGTCGAGCCCAGGCGGCGGTTGGTACATCGGGGCCGAGAGCGTCGACCCGTTCACGACGTAGTAGCCGTACGGGTTGAAGGCGAAGCGCGGCGTAACGGTGGTGCCGTCGGCGCCGATATCGGCCAGCAGCACGGAGTGGGAGTTGGTGAAGAGCATGGTGAGCCGCAAGCGCGACGCGTCGAGGTAAACCAGCACGTTCGGTACGTCAAGCTCGAAGGGGCCAGTCACACTGCCGCCCCCAGGCGGGGTTGGCAACCCGTAGGCGCGGGCGGCCGCCAGTGCCGCCGGTGTCGGCCCCTCCTGGCCGCTAGCTGTGACGGTGAGGCCGAGCAGGACGAAAAGGCAGAGCCGCAAGATGGACATGTTGACTTATCCTCCCGATCGGTGCCGAGTAGAAGGTCGCCGCTGCCACGATCTGGCCGAACGTCTTCCGTTTGGGAGCGATGATAGGGAAGTGAAAGCGCAGGGGTCAAGCTCCTATTGTGGCGGCACGCTTAGGTCCCGCGAACACCGAGCCGCTGTCGGCTACACTCGCTGCCGCAAGCGCCAACGACCATATGAACTAACATCTAACCCGTGAAGCGCTTCCTGCGGCGCGCCTTAGGCGCGTTCTCCATCGTGCTAGCCCTAGCGCTCGTGGCCGGCAAGCTCTGGCTCGAATACGACGGTCCTTACCTGGAGGCGCTGGCGCCCTACCCCTTCTGTGAGGCGGCGAAGGAGGCGCTGGAGCACGGCGATATACCTACCGCCATCGAACTGGCTGAGGCTTCCGACTGCCCCGAGCAGCTAAGCGAAGCTACGGCGCGTTGG
This sequence comes from uncultured bacterium, assembly GCA_964630175.1. Lineage (GTDB taxonomy): Bacteria > Deinococcota > Deinococci > Deinococcales > Trueperaceae > JAAYYF01. The sequence continues at coordinate 20,197 of CAZVTS010000030.1, read as the reverse complement.
AACGAGCTCGGAGCCCTGTTCCAACGCTGTGTTAACGGCATCTGGACAGGCAGGGCGGAAGACGGTGCGGGCGTGGCCTGCGCCATCGCCAGCGACCTGGTGGTGTTCGGGGACGTGCGCGACCTCACGCGCCAGGGCGCGGCGTGGCTAAGAGGCGACGATACGGACGTGCTGTTGGTCGCCCTGTCCACGGCGGGCATAGTGCTCACTTTCGCCCCGCAGTTGGGCGCCGGCGCCTCGGCGCTGAAGGGGGCCAGGCGCGCCGGCGCCGTGTCCGAACCGCTGGCTAAGAACGTGGCCAAGCTCGTTCAGGATCGAGCGTGGCGCCCGCTCGGAGCGCTGCTAACCGACGCCGGCCGTATCAGCGTGAAGCTCGGACCGGCCAAGGCCAGCCGCGCACTGCGTTACGCGGACGATGCTGAGGAACTGGCCGTGGTTGCCCGGTTCGCCGAACGGGCGCCCAGCCCGCTCCTGGGTCTCAAATGGGGCGGCAAGGGCGCGGCCCGCCTGGCCGACGACGTGCTCTACAGGGAAGCCCTGAAGCGCGGCCCCAAGGGTATGGAACTGGCGCTGCAGAGAGGCGGCAAGGCGCTCCTGGCCCGCCAGCCGCTGGTGGTGTTCGCCGCCAAGAGCCTCTACAAGCATCCGGAGGCCATCGCGGCCGCCATCATGGCGTTCGTGAAGTTCCTGGTGCGCTGGTTCACCTGGCGCGCGGTGCTCGTGGTGGCGGCCGTGTCGTTGCTCCTGGGTTCTCTGCTCTGGCAGGCGCGCCCCAAGAGGCGTCCGTTGCGTTACCGTAGCGCCTGATGCCAACCTCCATGCGCACCCTCTTCATCGGCCTCATCGGCGGTTTCTTCGGCAGCATGGTCGGCTTGGGCGGCGCCGTGGTGATGATCCCGTTACTCACCGGTTGGGCCCGCGTCACTCAGCACAAGGCGCACGCCACCAGCCTGGTCGCGGTCGTCTTCACCGGCACCGTGGGCGCGTGGGCGTACTTCCGCGGCGGCGCACTCGATCTGCCCCTGGCGGCCCTCATCGGCCTGGCTGCCACCGTCACGTCCATCGTGGCCGCCACGTACTCCGAGCGAGTGCCGGCCCTCGTTCTCCGCCGCATCTTCGGCGCGCTGCTGCTCGCCGCCGCTCTGGTTCTCCTCTTCGACGTTAAGGTCGCCGAGGGCGGCGTTGCTGCCGCCTGGCGCCTGCCGGCCGCGCTCTTGCTGGGCCTTACCTCAGGCACTCTCACCGGGCTCCTGGGCATCGGCGGCGGGGCGTTCATAGTGCCGCTACTGGTACTGGTGTTCGGTCTCGATCAGCACCTGGCCCAGGGCACCAGCCTCGCGGTGATGATCCCTGCCGGCGTGGCCGGTACCCTCGTGCACCTGCGCGCCAAGCGCCTGGACGGCAGCCTGATCGGTGGGCTCGTGGTGGGCGTGGTGGTGGGTGCGTTCCTGGGTGGTCAGGCAGCACTGGCGGTGCCGGAGCGGCCACTCCAGATCATCTTCGGCATCATCTTGCTGTGGACGGCCTGGCGCTACCTGCAACCGAGGCTCAAACGTGCCAGCACCACGAAGTAGCGACCGCGGGTCTCGCAGCCAAACCCGCACGGTGCCCCCCGTTTCCGTGGAGCGGGGACGTGTCGGCCTGTCGGGCTGGGACCTGCTGGCGGTTATCCTTGTGCTGGGCGCGGGGGCGCTCGTGGCGGCTGGCAGTCAGGGGGCGCTAGACGACCTGAGCTCGCTCAGTGGCGCGCCCCTCTCGCTCGACCCCCGGCTGTTACCGGGCTACGCAGCCCGCACCAGCCTGCGCATGCTCATCGCGCTGGTGCTCTCGCTTCTCTTCACCTTCGGTTACGCCACCCTCGCCGCCAAGAACCGCCGCGCGGAACAGCTACTCATGCCCGTGCTGGACATCCTGCAGTCCGTACCCATCCTCGGCTTCGTTTCGGTGACGGTGGTGTGGTTCCTGGCGCTGGCGCCGGGCAAGGTGCTGGGCGCGGAACTCGTGGCCATCTTCGCCATCTTCACGTCGCAGGCCTGGAACATGGCCTACAGCCTCTACGGCTCGTTACGCACCGTGCCGCGCGAGCTCATCGAGGTGGCCAACTCGTTCCGCTTCAGCCGCTGGATGCGCTTCTGGCGCCTCGAGGTGCCCTTCGCCGTACCGTCCCTGGTGTGGAACACCATGATGTCCATGTCCGGTGGCTGGTTCTTCGTGGTGGCCTCCGAGGCCATCCTGGTGGGGGACACGGAGGTGGCGCTGCCCGGGGTGGGCTCCTACATCGCGGTCGCTCTGGCTCAGAGCGATCTCACCGCCGTGACCTGGGCCATCGTCACCATGCTCGTGGTCATCGTCCTCTACGACCAGCTACTGTTCAGGCCCCTCGTGGCGTGGTCCGATCGGTTCCGTTTCGACCGTGTCACTGCAGCAGCCGTGAAACCGCGCTCCTGGATGCTCAACCTGTTGGAGCGCTCCGCACTCTTGTCTGCGGTCACCGCTCCACTCGGCTCGCTCATGCGCCGCAGCTTCGGGGGGCGCCCAGCGCGGCCCGGTGCTGGCGCTGGCAACGTGGCGAACGAGGCGGGGCCCACGTTCAGCGCGCAGGACGGTGACGGCGCGCCGCGGACCCGGTCGCCGAACCGGCTTGGTGACCTGCTTTGGTTCGGTTCCATCGCCGTCCTCGTGGGCGTTTCCCTGTACTACCTGGTTACGTTCGTGGGCAGCGCCATCAGCGCGGGCGAGGTGCTGCATTCGGTGGTGCTCGGCTTCTACACCCTCGTTCGCGTGTTCGCGCTCACGGCGCTGGCCAGCGTCATCTGGGTGCCCATCGGGGTGCTCATCGGTCTGAACCCACGGCTCACGGCCGCGCTACAGCCGGTGGTGCAGTTCCTCGCGGCCTTCCCCGCCAACCTGCTCTTCCCGCTCGCAGTGTGGGGCATAGCTACCTGGAACCTGAACACGGAGGTCTGGCTCTGACCCCTCATGATCCTGGGCGCGCAGTGGTACATCCTCTTCAATGTGATCGCCGGAGCGGCCACCATCCCCACCGACCTGAGGGACGTGAGCACCAACCTGCGCCTCAAGGGCTGGCTCTGGTGGAAGCGCCTGGCGCTGCCTGCCGTGTTCCCGGCGTTCATAACCGGCGCCATAACGGCCACGGGCGGGGCGTGGAACGCCAGCATCGTGGCAGAGGTCATCTACTGGGGCAGCGAGCGGCTCGAGGCCACTGGCCTCGGCGCATACATCGTGGACGCCACCGAGGCTGGCGATTACCCACGCATCGTTCTGGGTGTAGCCGTCATGAGCCTCTACGTGGTGGTCATCAACCGTCTCTTCTGGCGTCCGCTGTACGAGCGCGCCGAGCGCCGCTTCAGGGTGGGCTGAACGGGTTAGCGTGTGAACGTGCTGCAAACCAAGCCAGAAGCCGTCACCACACCGCTGATCGAGTTGCGAGAGGTGCGCAAGAGCTTCCCGCGCGACGGCGGGCCGGCACTGGAAGTGCTGGGCGGCATAGACTTCACGCTCGTCAGCGGTGAGATCGTTGGCATGCTCGGCCGCTCCGGTTCCGGTAAGTCAACTCTGTTACGGATAGTGGCAGGCCTGTTGCCCCTCAGTGACGGTGAGGCGCACTACAGCGGCGAGCCCATCGTGGGGCCGCCGGACGGCGTGGCCCTGGTGTTCCAGAGCTTCGGCCTGTTCCCCTGGCTCACCGTGCTGCAGAACGTTCAGTTGGGCCTGGAGGCGCTCGGTCTGCCTGCCGACGAACAGAGGCGGCGCGCCGTTGACGCCATCGACCTCATAGGGCTCGATGGCTTCGAGCAGGCCTACCCACGGGAACTGTCGGGCGGCATGCAGCAGCGCGTGGGCCTCGCGCGCGCCCTGGTGGTGCACCCCAAAGTGCTCCTCATGGACGAGCCGTTCTCGGCCCTGGACGTGCTCACCGCCGAATCGTTGCGCACCGAGCTGCTGGAGCTGTGGCAGGCCGGTCGCCTGCCCATCGAGGCGATGGTGCTGGTCACGCACAGCATCGAGGAAGCCGTGCTCATGTGCGACCGCGTGGTGGTGTTCGGCTCCGGCCCCGGGCGGGTGGTGGCGGACGTGGCGATAACCTTGCCGCGCCCACGGCATCGCGACAGCCCGGAAGTCGCACTGTTGGTGGACCACCTGTACGGGCAGCTAACGGACGCAGCAGCCAGGCCAGCACGCACTGTACTGCCGGCCGAGCCGCTGCCTGTGGGTGCTGCCTTGCACAACGTGGCTCCCGGCCTGCTTACCGGCCTGGTGGAGGTGTTGGCCGGCAGGCCGTACCGCGGCCGCGCAGACCTGCCGCAACTGGCAGACGAGGTGCACTTAGGTGTCAGGGAGCTGTTCCCGGTGGCGGAGGCGTTACAGCAGCTCGGCTTGGCAGAACTCAGCGGGGGAGACCTGCATCTGACGGACGCCGGCGCCGGCTTCGCGGCTGCCACCGGTGACGCCCGCAAACAGCTGTTCGCCCAGTTGCTTCTGGACCGGCTGGAACACTTCCGTTACGTGACGGACGCCATCCGCGCCCGCCCGGACGAGAGACTACCGGCGGAGCGCTTCGAAGAGCTGCTCGCCAGCCACCTGGAGCCGAGTGCTGTCGAGGAGACGCTGCAGACCGTCATCACCTGGGGTCGCTACGCTGAGCTCTTCAGTTACGACGACCGCCACGGCCACTTCACGTTCGAGAACCCGTGAGCGCTGCACGCAAGGACCGTCCGACGCCGCCCGAACGTGGGGCGCCCGTTGCAGCCAAGGAGCACCACGAGGCTCGCGACGCCGCCAACGTGGCCCAACGAGGACCGTTCAAGGAGCCGGTGAACTCCATCACCCACCTGATCGGGGCCGTGCTCGCGCTCGTCGCCACTGTTGCTCTCCTGTTCGTCAGTAACGGCGGCGCCAGGGCCATCGTGAGCCTGCTGATATTCGGCCTCTCGTCGGTACTCCTCTTCAGCTCCAGCACGCTGCTTCACGCCGTGCGTGCGGGTCCGCGCCTCGAGCAGTGGCTTAGGCGGCTCGATCACGCCGCAATCTTCGTGCTCATCGCCGGCTCGTACACGCCCATCGCGCTCATCGCCATGCAACCCCAGTTCTCGGGCTGGGGTTGGACGCTGTTCGGCGTGGTGTGGGGCATCGCCCTGGCCGGCCTCGTGTTCAAGCTTCTGTGGATAGGGGCGCCGCGCTGGCTCTCCACGGCGCTCTACCTTGCCATGGGTTGGCTGGTGGTCATAGCCATCGTACCGGTAGCGCGCTCGCTGGGGTTCACGAACATGAGCTGGCTCATCGCCGGCGGCCTCTTCTACACCGTGGGAGCGGTCATTTACGCCCTGAAACGGCCGAACCCGTGGCCGGGCGTGTTGGGTTTTCACGAACTGTGGCATCTGTTCGTTCTAGCTGGTTGGGGGAGCCACCTGGTGATGATGTTCAGGTTGGCGGCCGCGGTCCAGTGAGTTATCTAACCATTTGATAATACGTCACTCAGCCGGCAGCACACGCTGCTCACACCCGAGAAGACGCGGGCGCACCACCCCGTGAGGAGCCGCGCGCCCGCTTACGAGGCCGCTCAGAACCTCTCGGTAACGCTCTTCATCTCCATGAAGTTCTTCAGGTACTCGGGGCCACCGGCCTTGGTGTTGGAGCCGGAGAGCTTGAAGCCTCCGAACGGCTGCACGCCAACCAGCGCGCCCGTGATCTTGCGGTTGAGGTAGAGGTTGCCGGCCTGGAACTCCTGCCGGGCCTTCTCCAGACGCTCGCGGTCCTGGCTGATGACGCCGCCGGTAAGGGCGTACATCGTGCCGTTGGCGATCTCCAGCGCGTGGTCGAAGTCGCGGGCCTTCATGACGGCCACCACGGGCCCGAAGATCTCTTCGCAGGCCACGGTGGCGCTAACGGGCACGTCCGCGAAGATGGTGGGCTTGATGTACCAGCCGTCACCAGCCGCTGCCTCGCCGCCCAGTACGAGCTTGCTCTCACCCTTGCCCGCCTCGATGTAGCTGAGGATCTTGTCGTACTGCCGCTCGTTGATCACGGCGGTGACGTCATGGTTCTCGTCGGCCGGGCCAACGGTGAGCTTCTCGGCGCGCGCCTTGAACTTCGCAAGGAACTCGTCGTAAACGTCCGCCACCACGATGGCGCGGCTCATAGCAGAGCACTTCTGACCCTGGAACCCGAAGGCGCTCGCCACGGCGGCGTCAGCGGCCAGGTCCAGGTCCGCGGTCTCGTCCACTATGAGGGCATCCTTGCCGCCCATCTCCAGGAACACGCGCTTGAGCCAGAACTGACCGGGCTGCACCTTGGCGGCGCGCTCGTAGATGCGGATGCCGGTGCCCACGGAGCCGGTGAAGTTGATGAAGCGGGTGCGGGGATGGTCTACCAGGGCGTCGCCCAGGTCGGCGTCGTCGCCCGTGAGGAGGTTGATGACGCCGGGCGGGAAGCCGGCTTCCGCCACCAGCTCCATGAACTTCGACGCGATGATGGGCGTGGCAGGGGAGGGCTTCAGGATGACGGTGTTACCGACCACCACGGGGCCCACCGCAGTACCCACGAGGATGGCCAGGAGGAAGTTCCAGGGTGGGATGACCACGCCGACCCCCATGGGCTGGTACGTGGTGGTGTTCTCCTCGCCCCCGAAATCGTAGGTGTGCAGGGGCTCCGCCAGCGGCATGGCCTGCCGCGCGTAGTACTCGCAGAAGTCGATGGCTTCGGCCACGTCCGCGATAGCCTCCAGGTAGTTCTTGGACGCCTCGTACACCAGCCAGGCGGCCAGTTCGACGCGGCGGCGGCGCATGATGGCCGCGAGGCGCATGAGCGTGCGCGCGCGGTGCTCCATGCCAACACGCGACCAGCCCTCGTAGGCCTTCTCGGCCGCCGCGAAAGCCTGCTCGATGTGAGCGGCCTTGCCCTTGGCAGCGCGGCCCACCAGCCGGGCCTTGCGCGAGGGGTCGTAGGACTCCAGCCACTCACCCGTGGTGACCCTCTGGTCGCCGATCACTAGCGGGTGATCGCGGCCGAGTTCCTGCTCGACCCTCTTCAACGTGGCCTGGAACTCCGCCAGGGTGCCCGGGTCGGAGTAGTCGGCGAAGGGCTCGTTCCTGTACGGTTCGAAGAGCATACGCACGTTCCTTTCAGGCGCTTCTGTAAGCGCTCCGGGGCCCAAGCGGCACGGGCCCACTCATACTCTGGGGCGGTAGCAGCCCCACCATGGCGGCGCTACGCGCCGCCTCTTACATCAACCGAACATGCCGCGCACCACGAACGCCAGGTTGCTGGGGCGCTCCGCGAGGCGGCGGCTGTAGTAGCCGTACCAGTCGTCGCCGAACGGCACGTACACGCGCATGGGGTGGCCGGCGGCAACCAGCTGCTCCTGCAGGCCGTTCCGCACGCCGTAAAGCATCTGCACCTCGTACTTGCCGTGACTGGCGCGTGCGCCCCGCGTGTACGCCAGGAGCTCCCGCAGGAGCGCTTCGTCGTGCGTGGCGATGTTGAGCTTGAGGCCCGCCTCCAGTGCGCGGTACGCGAGCTGCCGGTAAGCCTCCTCGATCTGGGCGCGCTGCTGGAACGCCACCTCGGGAGCCTCACGGTAGGCGCCCTTCACTATGCGGATCTCGGTGGGGCCCTGATCGATCTCGTTGGCCAACGCGATGATGCGCGCGAGGTCCTCGGGCGTGCGGTGCAGGTACGACTGCAGAACGGTGGAAACGTGGTGATGTCCGGCACGCCGCAGGCGCTCGTAGAGGTCGAGCGTGCGGTCTAAGTAAGGCAGGTTCTCGATGTCCAGGCAGAGGTCGCCGCCCACCTCGAACAGCGTGGTGGCCAGGCTGTTGGCAAGCTCGAACGCCAGCTCCGTGCTGACGCCCAACCCGAGCTGAGTGGGCTTCACACTGAAGTAGCGCGAAGTGCCGGCGGCGGCGGCGCCCTTCACGGCGGTGCGGATGCGCTCCGCAGTGGCGCGCGCCTCCTCCTCCGTGGAGACGAACTCCCCGAGAACGTCCAGCACCATCAGACGCCCGCTCTCCTCGATCCTGCGCAGGGCGGGCAGGGCGGACTCCAGGTCCTGACCCGCCACGAAGCGGCCAACGCCCAGACGCCAGCCGTACCGGGTGAGAATGTTGCGCACGAGCGGTGCGTTGGCGGTGGTGAGCATGACGTTGCGGTAAACGGTAGAAAAGTCCATCAGCAGGCACCATCTTACCCCTGGTAACCGGCCGCCCAGCGTCGGCCCGGAGGCTAAGTAAACATTCGAACAGCCCCCCACGGGGCCTGTTGCTAGCCTGTTCTCGACGCGCGAGCCGGGCGGCGCAGGGGCACCCTACGGGGGCCGCCAAGGTGGAACGCCAGCGGAGGATAAGACCGGATGCCAAGACCTTTGTTCTGCCCCAACCAGCGTCCAGCGTCGGACAGGGCGGGCAAGTGAAGCTCTTCTTCGTGAGGCACGGGGAGACGGATTGGGAGTCGGTCGAGTCGCGAGGAGCTCGCGGCTGGGCCAAGGACTTCGCGCCCCTCACACCCCTCGGCCGACTTCAGATCGACACCATCGCTCGCGACTACAGGTTGCAGGAGGCGGAAGCCATCCTGTGCTCCACCTTCACGCGTGCGCTTGAGTCAGCAGCCCTACTCAGCCGAGCCATCAACAAGCCGCTCTACGTGGAGCACGATCTGCATGAGTGGCTCCCGCAGAAGGACCCGATGGCCGAACTGGATCCGAACGTCATCGAGCGCGCCAGCCGGAACTTCGACGGCCGAGCACCGCTGGAGGAGGGGGCGCCCTGGGAGTCCGTGGACGAGGTGCGCACGAGGGTGCTGGCTGTGCTGAAGCGTTACCGCCAGTTCGGTACGCTCGTGGTGGTCACGCACGGCGTGGTCATCGGCAGCATCGCGGGTGTCCAGCGCCTCGTGGATCACGCAGAGATCGTGCCGTTCGATCTCGATCTGGATAGCCCCCTGCCCGTCGGCAACATGCACGCCGTGCGCAGGCTTCCGTGAACCCAGCGCGACCTGGCGAACCCGGCTCCTTACCCTCGGACGACGTCCTGCACGGCCTGCTCGTGCGCCTCGAACCGTTCCAGCGGGAACACGTTCCCGCGCTCGAGGAGATAGCCTTCGGCCATCCGGACGTGTTCCGCCTCACCTCGACCCCGAGCGACGAAGCCCAGGCGAACGCTTACTTCGGCAGAGCACTAAGGCAGCGCGCCGAAGGAACGGCGCACCCTGTGACCGTGGTTCAGAAGTCAAGCGGTGAAGTGGTGGGCATGAGCCGCCTGAGCGAGGTCGACTTCTCGCACCGCCGCTGTGAGCTCGGTTTCAGCTGGTACCACCCGCGCCTCTTCCGGAGCGGCGTCAACTTGGACGCCAAGCTCCTGCTGCTCACGTTCGCGTTCGAACGCCTGCAGCTCCACCGCGTCCAGATCCACACCGACACCCGGAACCTGCGGTCGCAGCGTGCCATCGAGGCGCTGGGCGCCAGACAGGAGGGGGTGCTGCGCCGCCATCAGGTGGCGGCCGACGGCTACGTGAGGGACACGGTGGTGTACTCCATCACCGACCTGGACTGGCCCGAGGTGAGCAGGAACCTCAACGAGAAGCTGCGTACGAAGGTGGGGCAGGGAACAACCGACTGAGTTCCAGACCTGCCCGTCCAGCAGCAGGGGGCCCGCGCTAACGAACGCCGTGCAGGATCTCTTCCAACCCCTGTGCGTCCGTTATGAACACCTCTTTCGGGCGCGTTTCGATGACCCCTTCGCTCTCGAGCGCCTTCAGCGCCCGCGTGACCGTTTCCCTCGAGGTACCGGCCAGGTTGGCAAGTTCCTGGTGCGTGAGCCGCACGAGCGCGCGCTCCTCCTCGACCTCCACCACGCCGCCGTTGTAGAGCTTCAGCAGCACGTACGCCACGCGGCCCTGGGCGTCCTTGTAGGAGAGGATCTGCGACTCGTCGTCCATGCCGCGCAGGCGCGCCGCCAACGTGGCGGTGAGGTTCAGACTGACGGCGGGGTAATCGGCTATCAGCTTGCGGAAATCGTCCTGGAACAGCAGATAGGCGTGCACCTCGTTGAGAGTAACGACGGTGGCGCTCCTCGCGCTCTCGCCCACCAACGCCATCTCACCGAAGAACTCCGGCGGCTGCAGTATGGCGAGGGTCTTCTCATGCCCACCCAGATCGACCTTCGAGAGCTTCACCAGCCCGCGCGCGAGGATGTAAAGCGCCTCGCCTTTGTCGCCCTCCTGGAAGATGGTGGTGCCCGGCTCGTAAACGCGCTTGCGCACGGCCGCGGCGGAGATCTCCAGCGCGCGGTCCGGCGCGTTATGGAACAGCGGGACCTGGATGAGCAGTTCCTTGAGGTCGCTCAGGTTTTCTTGGCCTGTCACAGAGGCTCCTTCTCGGGAGAGAACGACGGCGCCGACTCGGTGGTGATTCTTCCGGAGCTCGGTGCCACGTATAGTAACCCGTGCCCAACGTACTCACGTGCAGCGCCCTGGAGAGGCGGTTCCCCGCGCCGGGCGGGCCGGTGGAGGTGCTTTCCGGCGCGTCTCTCGAGCTCGCGGCGGGCGAGGTAGTGGCCATCCTCGGCCCGAGCGGTTCGGGCAAGAGCACTCTGCTGCACCTCCTGGGTGGCCTCGACCGGCCGGACGCCGGGCAGATCTGGTGGGGCGATTTCCCCGTGCATGAACACACGCCCACAGAACTCTCCGAACGCCGCGCACGCTACGTGGGTCTGGTGTTCCAGAACCACTACCTCCTATCCGACCTGACGCTCCTGGAGAACGTCTCGCTCCCAAGCAGGATCATCGGTGACCCGGATGAGGAGCGCGCGAGAGACCTCCTCACGAAGGTGGGCCTCGAACACCGGCTGCACCACACGCCGGCGCGCGTCTCCGGCGGGGAGCGCCAACGCGCCGCCGTGGCACGCGCCCTGGCACTCAGGCCTGCTCTGCTGCTGGCGGACGAGCCGACCGGCTCCCTGGACCGCCAACGCGCCACGCACGTGCTGAGCCTGCTCCTGGAGCTGGCAGCGGACGAACAGGCGGCCGTCGTGGTGGTCACTCACGACGAGAGCCTGGTGGGCGCAGCGGGCCTAGACGTGATGAGGTTGGAGGGCGGCAGGCTAGGGCAGAAGGGCCCGCCGACGACCCAGGCCTCCACCGGGCCACACGGTTAACCGAGCCTTAAGAGTGTCGGGCCGTTGCACCTGCAGGTTCCCGAAAGCTTGGTATAGGTATGAAGCGCATCGCATTTAGGCGGTTCAACACCTGGCGTTATGCGGTCGTTTCCCGTATTGGCATATCATGGGCGTTGAGCAAAGCCACGGAGGTAACGAATGAAGCGTATCTTAGCCGCACTGGTGGCCCTAGCACTCGTCGCTACGGCCGCAGCGCAAACCCTCGTAGTGGGTCAGTCCGGTCTGCCGGTCACGCTGGACACCGGCCAGGACGGTAACTCCCTCACCCCGGCGATCCAGGTGGTGGAGCGCCTCGTGGGCTTCGAGCAGGGCAGCGCCCAGGTCGAACCCCTCCTGGCCACTAGCTGGGAACCCAACGAAGACTCCACCGTGTGGACCTTCCACCTGCGCGAAGGCGTGACCTTCCACGACGGTACGGCCTTCGACGCCGCCGCCGTGAAGTTCAACTTCGACCGCTGGAACCTCCGCGACCACGAGTACAACTTCACCGCCCAGGGCCGTGACTTCACCTCGTTCACGTACGTCTTCGGCGCCTACCACGGCGATCCGGGCTACCAGATCGAGTCCGTGAGCGTCATCGACGACCACACGGTGCAGTTCAACCTCACCGGCTCCATCGGCTTCTTCCCGCAGCAGCTCGCCAGCTCGTACTTCGGCTTGCATAGCCCGGCCGCCGTGGCCGCGGGCGGCATCGAGTACGGTACCCCCACAGTGGGCATCGTCGGCACCGGTCCGTTCGTATTCAGCGAGTGGATCGACGGCGACCGCGTGGTGCTGAGCCGTAACGAGGGTTACTGGGGCCAGGTGGCCGGCGTGGAGCAGATCGTGTTCCGCGGCATCGAATCGCCCACCGCCCGCCTCGCCGAGCTCGAAGCCGGCAGCATCGACATGGCTCTCAACCTCTCGCCCGAGAGCTACGACATCGTGGCCGGCAGCAGCCAGTTCCGTCCGGTCAGCGCCGAGTCCGACCTCGTGATCGGCTACCTCGGTATGCACCAGGCCAACAAGCCGTTCGACGACCTGCGCGTGCGTCAGGCCTTCGCTTACGCCATCGACAAGGAAGCCATCGTGAACGCCTTCTACGGTGAGCTCGCCTCCGTGGCCAACGAGTTCGTGCCGCCAGGCCTCTTCGGTCGCCTCGACCAGGACGCCTACCCGTACGACCCTGAGCGCGCCAAGGAGCTCCTCGCGGAAGCCGGCTACCCGAACGGCTTCGACACCGAGTTCTGGTACATGCCCGTCTCCCGCCCCTACTACCCGGCCCCGCGCGACGTGGCGGAAGCCGTGGTCAGCTACCTGGGCGACGTAGGCATCCGCGCCAGCCTCCACACCGAGGACTGGGGCATCTACCTCGACAACTACCTCGAGGGCAAGTTCCCCATGTACATGCTCGGCTGGAGCGCCGACTTCGCCGACCCCGACAACTTCATCTCGTCGTTCTTCAACAAGGCCAACGCCGTGGGCTTCGGTTACGACAACCCCGCCCTGTTCGCGCTCATCTCGGACGCGCAGCAGGCCGGCAGCCTGGAAGAGCGCTCCGATCTCTACAAGGATATCGCCCGCATCCTCCACGACGACCTGCCCGCACTGCCGTTCGTGAACCCGCGCACGCTCAACGGTGTGTGGAACAACGTGCAGGGCTTCTACCCGAACGCCCTGGGCAGCACCGTTCCGTTCAACACGATCACCAAGGCCGAATGAGCTAAGGCTCGATCGCTGTGCAGCGGTGGGAGGCCCACGAGCCCCCACCGCTGCACAGTTTCAGTACACGACAGGACCATTCTTTAGAGTGTTCGCATATGCCAGCCGCCGCCTGCTAGGCCTGATACCGGTTCTCTTCGGGGTCAGCCTTCTCGTCTTCCTCATCCCCCGGCTCGTGCCTGGCGACCCCGCCACGATCATGCTCGGGGAGCGCTCGTCCGAGGCGCACCGCGAGCGGCTGCGGGAAGAGCTCGGCTTGAACCGGCCGCTCTTCCTCGACTTCAAGGGCATGTCGGAACGGGGCGTTCCCGCCCTGTTCGACACGCAGTATTTCGACTTCATGGGTAACGTTCTCGTCCTCGAGTTCGGACGCTCCATCTACTCGTTCATCAAGGTGAGGGACGGGCTGTTCCAACGCTTCCCAGCTACGGTGGAACTGGCTCTGATGGCCATGCTGTTCGCCGTCATAGCGGGCGTCCCTCTGGGGGTGATCGCGGCGCTGCGCCGGGGCACGGTGGTAGACACCGGCGTCACCATCATCGCGCTGGCCGGCGTGTCGTTCCCGGTCTTCTGGTTGGGCATCATCTTCATCTACATATTCGCGGTCAACCTGGGCTGGCTGCCGAGTTCTGGGCGCATCAGCGTCACCTCGGCCATCCCCGCCGGCACCGGGTTCTACGTCCTGGACGGCATACTGCACGGGCGTTGGGAGTTCACCGTGGACGCTCTGCGCCACCTCCTGATGCCGGCGCTGGCCGTTGGCACCATCCCGCTCGCCATCGTGGTGCGCATGACGCGCTCGTCGATGCTCGAGGTGCTGGGCCAGGACTACATCCGCACGGCTTCCGCGAAGGGCCTCTCGCGGCGTAACGTCACGCTCAAGCACGCGCTCCGCAACGCCTTGTTGCCGGTCATCACCATCATCGGGCTCAGCTTCGGCTCTCTGCTCTCCGGCGCCATCCTCACCGAGACCGTGTTCTCGTGGCCCGGCATCGGCCGGTGGATCTACCAGGCCATCGCCAGTCGCGACTACCCGATAATCCAGGGCGGCGTCCTCTTCGTGGCGTTCGTGTTCGTGGTCGTGAACCTGCTGGTAGACCTCTCCTACAGCATCATCGATCCGAGGATCCAGTACACATGAGCGACACAGCCACTACCGCAACGCACGGAACCTCACTAGGGCGCGACGTACTGAAGCGGCTCCTGCGGCACCCCACGGGGCTCACGGGCATGGCCATCATCGTCCTCTTCATCCTCTCGGCCATCTTCGCGCCCGCCCTGCGCCCCGGCGACCCGCTACGCACCACGCTCAGCACCCGCAACATCCCACCCACCCTGATCATGAGCGGAGCCGACCTGGAGCGCCGCGGCCTCACGCGTGGCGATTACCCCTTGGGCACCGACGCTCAGGGACGCGATCTGCTCCGGCGCGTGCTGTACGGCGGTCGCATCAGCCTGCGGGTGGGTCTGATAGCGGTGCTCATGGCGCTCTCGGTGGGAACCGTTCTCGGCCTCATCGGCGGCTACTGGGGCGGCCGCGTAGACATGTTCGTAGTGTGGCTGGTAGATATCCTGCTGGCCTTCCCAGGCATCCTGCTGGCCATCTCCATCGTGGCGGTACTCGGTCCCAGCCTCACCAACGCGCTCATAGCCATCAGCATCACGCAAGTGCCCATCTACACGCGCATCGTGCGGTCGGCCACCTTGGCACTGCGGCAGAGCGAGTACGTGCAGGCGGCCCGCGCCCTCGGGTCGGGTGCGCCCCGCATCATCCTCGGCCACATCCTGCCCAACAGCCTCTCGCCGCTGCTGGTGCAGTTCACCATGTCCACCGGCACCGCCATCCTGGACGTGGCCGCACTGGGCTTCCTCGGCCTGGGTGCACAACCGCCCGCTGCCGAATGGGGCGTGATGATCGCGGACGGCTACAACCGGTTCCGTGAGGCGCCCTGGCTCTCCATCGCACCCGGCCTGGCCATCTTCCTCTCGGTCATAGGCTTCAACCTGCTGGGTGACGCCGCTCGGGACGCACTGGACCCACGCCTCAACTAGCGCACGGCAGAGGCGGCGCCACCGGTGGAGAACGTCTTCAGGCGGCGGTAAGCTGTCGGCACTTATGAGCGATCTGGCGAGAGAACTAGAAGAACTGCTCGGCCCTGGCGTGGTCGAGACCGGCCGCGCCATCAGGGAGCAGCACTCCCACGGCGAGTCTTACGCGGGCGCCGTTCTGCCCGACGTGGTGGTGATGGCGCGCACCACCCAGCAAGTGGCCGCCCTGCTGGCCTACGCCAGCACTGCGGGCGTGCCCGTCACACCGGTGGGAGCGAACTCCAGCTTGGAGGGCCAGACCGTGCCGGTGAAGGGCGGTATCTCGCTCGACATGACCGGCTTCGACCAGGTGCTCGACGCCCGCCCCCAGGACCTGTTGGCGGTGGTGCAGCCGGGGGTCACTTACCCTAAGCTCAACGACCGGCTGCGTCGGCACGGGCTCTTCTTCCCGATAGACCCGGGGGCGCACGCCTCCATCGGCGGCATGGTGAGCACCAACGCCTCGGGCACCGCCGCCGTGCGCTACGGCACCACGGGCGATTACGTGCTGGGACTCGAGGTAGTGACCCCCACCGGGCAAGTGCTGCGGGTGGGTAACCGCGCCCGCAAGTCGGCCAGCGGCTACGACCTGTGCGCGCTCTTCACGGGGGCGGAAGGCACCCTCGGCGTGATCACCGAAGTGACGCTGAAGCTGGTCGGCCTGCCGGAGGCGGCAGCCGCAGCGCGCGTACCGTTCGAGGACGCGTTCGCTGCCACCACCTTCGTCACGCGCATCATCCAGGCCGGCGTGCCCGTGGCGCGCTGCGAGCTGGTGGACGAGCATAGTATCCGGGCGGCCAACGCTTACTCGGGCACAAGCTTCCCTGAGCAGATGACCGTGTTCCTGGAGTTCCACGGGAACGAGGCAGGCGTGGCCGCAGAGGCGGAACTGGCGCGGGAACTGGCGGCGGCGGGCGGTGCGCTGGCGTTCGAGGCCGCCACCGACCCCGCCGAGCGCGAGCGTCTCTGGGAAGCGCGCCACACCATGCTGTTCGCCTCCAACGCCGCTCACCCCGGCATGGAAAGCCTCATAACGGATGTGGCGGTGCCCATCTCCGAACTGCCCAAGGCGCTCACTACTACCCTGGCCGAGTGCGCGGCCGCGGGCTACGACGCGAACCTCGTGGGGCACGTGGGCGATGGCAACTTCCACCTGACGCTGTACCTGCCGGAACCGGAAGGCGAGCGGCAGGCCGCCTACGAGATCGTGGACCGTATGACCCGGCGCGCCCTAGCGGTAGGTGGCACCGCCACCGGCGAGCATGGGGTGGGCCTGCGCAAGCTCAAGTACATGGAGGAGGAGCACGGCGCGAGCCTAGGGCTCATGCGCTCCATCAAACGCCTGCTGGATCCCGCCGGGATCATGAACCCCGGCAAGAAGCTGCCTCCGGAGTGAACCGGCACCCGCACCAGCTCTACCCGCTACTCCTCGCACCGATACTGCACCGCCGCGTGTGGGGCGGCGAGCGGCTGACGACGCTTCACCCCGGTGACCCACCGGTGGTGGGCCCTGCGGGCGAGCCGGTGGGGGAGAGCTGGCTGTTGGGCCCGGATAACGTGATACTGAACGGCGTACACGCCGGCTCCACACTGCACGGTCTGACCGAAGAGCTCGCCGCAGCACTCGTTGGAGCGGTGGCCCACGAGCACTACGGGCCACGCGTGCCACTCCTTCTGAAGCTGCTCCACGCGCGCGAGGCGCTCTCGGTTCAGGTTCACCCCGACGACGCTTACGCCCTGAAGCACGAGCCTCGTAGTGGGCACCTGGGCAAGAGCGAGGCCTGGTACGTGCTGGACGCGGAGCCCGGCGCCAGCGTTCTCTGGGGGCTGCAGCACCCACTCACCACGGCAGCTTTCCGCGAAGCCGCGACTGCCGGCACCCTGCCGGGCCTGATGCAGAGGGTGTTCGTGAAGGCCGGCGACCTGGTGGTGAACCCCGCCGGCACCCTGCACGCGGTGGGTGCGGGCACGTTCCTCTTCGAGATCCAGCAGGCGAGCGACCTCACGTACCGCGTGTTCGATTACGGCCGCCTGGGTGCCGACGGCCAACCGCGCCAGCTGCACCTGGAGAAGGCCCTCGCGGTGGCCGACCTGAGCGGCGCGCCGTTCAGCCCACCCATGCCGACCGCCCTGCCGGACGGCTGGGAACGGCTCGTGACCAGCCCGGAGTTCAGCCTCGACAGGCGCCGCGTCACGCCTGCTGCCCCCGCGAGGGGGCGGACGGACCCGAGCAGCATGGAGAGCCTCACCGTGGTGGAAGGCCGGCTCGAGTTGGCACCGGTGGGCGCACGGGGTCCCGGAGGCGCCACCTGGCCGCCTCTGACTCTCGGCCTGGGCGCAACGGTGCTGCTACCGGCCATGCTGGGGGGCGAGTACTCCCTGACGGGCTCAGGAACGGCGCTCCGCGGCGCCGTGGGGCGGGAGGCGGCGTGAACCTCCTGGCGTGCACCGCGGGCCCAACGCGGGTGGTGCTGGGCTCGACCAGCCCCGCCAAGCTGCAAGCGGTGATGGCGGCCTTCCAGGCGCTGCATCAGCAAGCAGGAGGCCCTGCGGCGGGACACGACTCGCCACAGGTTGTGAGCGTAGCCACCGCTTCAGGCGTGCCCGCGCAGCCGTGGGGTGAGGAGGAGACCCGCCGGGGCGCGCTCAACCGCGCCCGCGCCGCTCTGGAGATGGATCCGCTGGCGGAGCTTGCGGTGGGGATAGAGGCGGGCGTGGCGGAGGAGCCGGGCTGGCCACTCTGGGCGTTCGCGTGGGTGGTGGTCGAGGACCGCACCGGCAGGCGCGGCGCAGCGCGGAGCGCCACCTTCGGCGTGCCCGCCGACCTGGCTGCCGGGGTCCGGGCTGGACTGGAACTCGGGGACGCTCTAGACGCCGCCTACGACCTGAAGCGAGCCAAGGACGGACCGGGGGCCGTGGGCGTGCTGACGCGGGGACTCGTTCACCGGCCGGAACTCTACCGGACGGCGCTGCTCCTGGCCCTCACGCCGTGGCTCGAGCCGGCGCCTTAGCCGGGCGGTCCGCTGGGCCGCCCCCATGCGTGCCGACGGCCGTTGTCATGCGGTGCCGACCCGTCCGGTGCTAACCTCTCCCCAAAGCCGGTGGCGGTGAAGACTGGCCGCTGCACAGGAGGGTCACGCATGCCACAAGCGCCGAAAGGCCGCACGCCACATGCGCCGCGAAGGCGGCGGGCAAGCACGCTGCCGGTGCTGGCAGCCGCGGTGCTGTTGCTGGCCGGCTGCAACGTCCTGGGTGGAGGTGGTGCCAGCCAGGGCGCGTTCGATTACAGCGGTACCTGGCGAGGCTCCGTTGTCGACGAGGCTAACGGCACCGGCACGCTGCTCGTCACGCTGCAGCAGAGCACCTACACGCTGGCCGGCACGTGGCACGTGGTGATGGGCGGCGACGCTGCGCGTCAGGACGGCGGGAGCTGGACGGGTCAACTGTTCGTGGGCCAGGACGGCGACCTCCTGACCGCCACCCTCAGCCCAGCGGTTGCCGGGGAGTGCTCATACACCCTCACCCTCTCGCGCACCAACGAAGCCATGAGCGGCACCTACGTTCCGGGAGGTGCCGCTCTGACCTGCGCGCAACTGGTGCGCGGCACTGTTCAGTTGGGGAAACAGCAGTGATGACGCCACCCGGCGCCACCGTCAGCGCCTAGACCGCTGGCCCGGGTGCGCTCTTGCCGGCCTGCTCCGAAGCGGGCGCTGGTACGAACGCCGCGCCGTTCTCCGGCTCGCCCTCCAGCATGACGGAGAGCACTTCCCGGAACTCCTTCACGGTTATCACTTCGAGCTCGCTCAGGATGGTGTCCGGCACCTCCTCCAGGTTGGCTTCGTTCTCCTTGGGCAGGATGACCGTCTTGATGCCGGCCTGGTGGGCAGCCAGGAGTTTCTCCTTGACCCCCCCGATGGGCAGCACCCGGCCACGCAGCGAGATCTCGCCGGTCATGGCCACGTCGCCCCTCAGCTTGCGGCCCGTGAGGGCGCTCACGACGGCGCTGGCCATGGCTATGCCGGCCGAGGGGCCGTCCTTCGGAGTGGCGCCTTCGAGCACGTGCACGTGCAGGTCGCGCGTTTCATGGAAGCCAGGCGCGATGCCGTACTCGTCGGCGTGCTTGCGCAGGTACGCGATGCCGGCCTGGGCGCTTTCCTTCATGACGTCGCCCAACTGGCCCGTGAGCGTGACGTTGCCCTTGCCAGGCACCGCCACCGCCTCGATGTCGAGCGTTACACCACCCACGGAGGTCCAGGCCAGACCGTGCGCCAAGCCCACCTGCGCCTCCTTCTCGGCCTGCTCGTCGCGGTAGGGAGGCACGCCCAGGAGCTCGCGCACCTCGTTCACGCCGATGACGCGCTTGCCTTCCCACGGCTGCTCGAGGAACTCCTTGGCGCTCTTACGGGCGACCTTGGCGATCAGGCGGTCCAGGTTACGGACACCGGCCTCGCGGGTGTACTCGGTGACTATGCGCCTCAGGGCCTCGTCGCTCAACTCCAGGTGGTCGTTCAGGCCGTGATCGCGCAACTGGCGCGGCACACGGTACCGGCGCGCGATCTGGATCTTCTCGTCCAGCGTGTAGCCCGGTATCTGGATGACCTCCATGCGGTCGAGGAGGGGCCGCGGGATGGTGGAGAGGCTGTTGGCGGTGGTGATGAACATGACCTTGGAGAGGTCGTAGGGGATCTCGAGGTAGTGGTCCGTGAAGGTGTCGTTCTGTTCCGGGTCCAGCACCTCCAGCAGCGCGGAGGACGGGTCGCCACGGAAGTCGGAGGTCATCTTGTCGACCTCGTCCAGCAGGAACACGGGGTTGACCGTGCCGGCGGTCTTCATGCCCTGGATGATGCGCCCTGGCAGGGAGCCGATGTAGGTGCGGCGGTGGCCCCTAATCTCCGCCTCGTCGCGCACGCCACCCAGGCTCATGCGCACGAACTTCCGGTTGAGGCTGCGGGCGATGGACTTGCCAAGGCTAGTCTTACCGACGCCCGGCGGCCCGACCAGGCAGAGGATGGGAGCCTTGTAATCGGACTCCTCCACGTCCTTGGTGAGCTGGCGCACGGCCAGGAACTCGATGATGCGCTCCTTGGGCTCCTCGAGGGCGTAATGGTCCTCGTCGAGTACTTCCTGGGAGTGCTTGATCTCGAGCCGTTCCTCGTCGGCCTCGGACCACGGCAGGTCGATCAGCGTGTCGAGGTACGTGCGCACCACGGTGGCCT
>CAZVTS010000029.1:0-28210 GCA_964630175.1 uncultured bacterium | reverse complement strand
GAGGTCAACGTCACTACCATCGAAGACCCGGTCGAGTACGAGATCCCCGGCATCAACCAGACGCAGGTCAACGTCAAGGCAGGGCTCGACTTCGCGCGCGCGCTGCGGTCGTTCCTGCGGCAGGACCCGGACATCATCATGGTCGGTGAGATCCGCGACCATGAGACGGCCAAGATATCGATGGAAGCGGCCCTCACCGGTCACCTTCTCATCGCCACGCTGCACACCAACGATTCCGCGGGCGCCATCACGCGCCTGCAGGAGATGGGCATCGAGCCCTTCAACGTCTCCGCCTCCCTCATCGGCGTGCTGGCTCAGCGCCTCGTACGCCGCGTCTGCAAGGACTGCAAGGTGGAGTCCACGCCGGACCCGGACGTGCTGCGGCGCTTAGGCATCCCCGAGGAGGAGGTCCAGGGCAAGACGCTTTACCGCGGTGTGGGCTGCGAGAAGTGCAGCGGCAGCGGCTACAACGGGCGCTACGCCATCCACGAGCTCCTGGTGGTGGACGACGAGATCGAGAAGGCCATCGTGCAGGAGGCGTCCGCCTTCGACCTGCGCGAGTTGGCCATCAAGCGCGGCATGAAGTCGCTGCGGGACGATGGCATCCATAAGGCGTTCCAGGGCATTACCACGCTCGAGGAGGTGCTTGCGCGCACCGCCGAGTAGCGGTAGCCGCCGGCGCCAGCAAAAGTAAGGGGAACAAGTAGAGATGGCAGACCAGATTCGCTCGACCCAGATCCAGGCCGACATCGTCGATCTGCTCAAGCTCGCCATCGAGCGCCGGGCATCGGACCTGCTGATAACCGTAGGCCTCCCTCCGATGCTGCGCATGGACGGAGAATGGCGGCCCACCGAGTACGAGACCCTGAACCCCACCATGACCCGGCGGCTCATGTACGCCCTCATGGACGAGAAGAAGCAGCGCACGTTCGAGGAGCGCAAGGACCTCGACTTCTCCTTCTCGCTGTCGGGCCACGGCCGCTACCGCGTGAACGTGTTCATGCAGCGCGGCAGCGTGGGGGGCGTCATGCGCACCATCGCGGACGACGTGCTGAGCTTCGGCGACCTGGGGCTCCCGCAGGAAGTAGCGGAGGTTGCGCGGTTACCGCGCGGTCTGGTGCTCGTTACCGGACCCACCGGCTCCGGCAAGTCCACCACCCTGGCAACCATGCTCGACCTCATCAACGAGGAGTACTCCAAACACATCGTCACAGTCGAGGACCCGATCGAGTTCTTCCACCGCCACAAGACCTCCATCGTGAACCAGCGCGAGATCGGTGAGGACACGGCGGACTTCCAGGCCGCCCTGCGCAGCGTGCTCAGGCAGGCGCCCGACGTGATCCTGGTGGGCGAGATGCGCGACTACGAGACGATCGGCGCCGCGGTGACCGCGGCGGAAACAGGCCACCTCGTGATGGGCACCCTGCACACCAACACCGCCTCCGAGGCCATCGACCGCATAATCGACGTGTTCCCGGAAGCACAGCAGTCGCAGGTGCGGGTGCAGCTCGCCAACAACCTGCAAGCCATCCTCACGCAGCAGCTGTTGCCCCGCGCCAACGGCGACGGCCGAGCGCTGGCGTACGAGTTCCTGCTGGCCACGGCCGGCATCCGCAACCTGATCAGAGAGGGCAAGACGCACCAGATCCCAGCCCAGATCCAGATGGGAGGCTCCATCGGCATGATCACCATGGACGCCTGCCTGGCCGACCTGCACCTGCGCAAGATCATCAGCTTCGAGACGGGCCTGGAGCGCTCGGTGGACGCCAAGGAGTTCGAGCGGCTCATCGAGACGGGCGGCAGCGGCTCCATCAGTACGGCGCCCGCCGCCAACACGCGGGGCGCTGGCTCACGGGCACCCGCCGCCGGTTCCTCGGGCGCGGGCGGCAGCCGCACGCCCACACCGCCCGTCGGGCGTGGCGGGCGCTCCGGCTGACCAAGTGGCGCCTTCGTCCGCTCACCGCTGCTTGCCACTCGGTTGCCAGTGCCATATACTGCCCGCCATGCAGCGCAGCCTCCCCACCAACCTGTGCCTGCGCCGGCAGTACAGCGCCGGCGGTGCGCTACTACTAGGTTGGCGGGCGGCGTGAGCTGACGGCAGCGGCGCAGTGCGCCAACGCTCCAACCAGTCACTCACGACCCCCGGCCATTCGCGGCCGGGGGTTCTCTAGTATCAGGAGAAGAACGGGAGAGAGACAGAAGTGAACGAACCAGCCACCGGTACCAACACGGGCCCTCGGACCCTGCTCGACAAGGTGTGGTCCAGCCACCGCGTGCGGGGCCTGCGCAGCGGGCAGGACCAGCTGTTCATCGACACCCACCTCATCCACGAGGTGACCAGCCCCCAGGCGTTCGACATGCTCGCCAACTTAGGGATAGGGGTCGCCATGCCCGAACGTACGTTCGGCACGGTGGACCACATCGTGCCCACGCACACCCGCGTGGAGCCGTACGAGGACCCACTCGCGGACGCCATGATCAAGGCCCTCCGGCGCAACGTAGCGGCCAACGACATCACCTTCTTCGACGTCGGTTCGGGGCAGCAGGGCATCGTTCACATGGTGGGCCCCGAGCAGGGCATCACGCAGCCCGGCAGCACGATCGCTTGCGGCGACAGCCACACCAGCACGCACGGTGCGTTCGGTGCCATCGCGTTCGGCATCGGCACCAGCCAGGTGCGCGACGTGCTGGCCACGCAGACCATCGCCATGTCCAAGCCCAAGCTCAGGCGCATCGAGGTGAACGGCGAGCTGCACCCCGGCGTCTTCGCCAAGGACGTCATCCTGCACATCATCCGCACGCTCGGGGTGCATGGCGGCATCGGTTACGCCTACGAGTACGCCGGTTCCACCATCGAGGCCATGAGCATGGAAGAGCGCATGACCATCTGCAACATGTCCATCGAGGGCGGCGCCCGCTGCGGTTACGTCAACCCCGACCAGACCACGTTCGACTACCTCGAGGGGCGCCCCTTCTCGCCCACCGGCGACGCCTGGCGCGAGGCGGTGGAGCAGTGGAAACAGGTGGCCAGCGACCCGGGTTGTCATTACGACGACGTGGTGATCATGAACGCCGCCGACGTGCCGCCCACGGTGACGTGGGGCATCAACCCCGGTCAGGCGATAGCGATAGACGAGCGGGTGCCCACGGTGGAGGGCGCGCCCGAATCCGAACGCGACGCCATAGCGGAGGCCCTGGCCCACATGCAGCTCGAGGGCGGCAGCGCCATCGCGGGCACCCCCATCGACGTGGCGTTCTTCGGCTCCTGCACCAACGCGCGCCTGTCCGACTTCATGGCGGTGGCGCGCGTGCTCGAGGGCCGTCGCGTGGCCGAGGGGGTGAAGGCCATCGCCGTGCCGGGCTCGCAACTGGTGAAGGCGGAGTGTGAGCGCCTGGGCATAGACAAGGTGTTCCGCGACGCCGGCTTCGAGTGGCGCGACGCCGGCTGCAGCATGTGCCTGGCCATGAACCCGGACAAGCTGATCGGCGACCAGCTCTGCGCCTCGTCCTCGAACCGCAACTTCAAGGGCCGGCAGGGCTCCCCTACCGGCCGCACGGTGCTCATGAGCCCAGTGATGGTGGCAGCGGCGGCCGTTACGGGCGTCATCTCCGACGCCCGCACGGTGTTCGCTCAGGGCGCAGGGGCGGTGGCCTGATGGCGCTGCCACCTATCGAGCAGGTCAGTGGCCGAGTCGTGTCTATCCCCGGCAACGACATCGATACCGATCGCATCATCCCCGCCCGCTTCCTGAAGGCCATCACCTTCGACGACCTGGCTGCCGGTCTCTTCTACGACGAACGCTTCGCGGAGGACGGTAGCTCCAAGGGTCACCCACTGGACGCCCCCGAGAACGCCGGCGCCAGCATCATCTTCTCAGGCGAGAACTTCGGCTGCGGCTCCAGCCGCGAACACGCCCCACAGGCCCTCAAGCGCGCCGGCTTCGACGCCGTCATCGCCGGCAGCTTCGCAGAGATCTTCTTCGGTAACGCCACCACGCTGGGCATGCCGTGCGTTGCCATGAGCGAGCCGCACAGGATCGAGCTGGCGCAACTCCTGCACAGGGAGCCCAGAACCATCGTCACGGTGGACGTGGAGGCGCTGCAGGTTCGCGCCGGCGACCGGGAGTACCCGGTGGAGATCCGGGACACGGCCCGCGAGGCGCTGCTCACCGGCTACTGGGACCCGATCGGCGAACTGCTCGAGGGCCTGCCCGAGGTGAGAGCCACCGCGGCGGCGCTGGGCCGGCATGCAGGCTAGCCTGGGGTCGGAACCTGGCGCCGGTTGCGCCGGACCGGCCGCGCCAACCGCCGCACTCGGGCACGGCGCCCAAAGGAGTAGTAGATGAGTAACCGCGTAGCAGTACTGCCTGGGGATTTCATCGGGCCGGAAGTCATCGAGTCCGCGCTGTCCGTGCTGAACACGTTGAAGGAGACCCACGGCGTTGCCCTGGAGTACCGGACGCTGCCGTTCGGTGGCGGCGCCATCGAGACGCACGGCGAAGCGTTCCCACAGCTGACCCGGGACGCGGTCCTCGAAGCGGACGCGGTCCTCATGGGCTCCGTTGGCGGCCCCGTGGGCGACCATCCGTGGAACCGGCTGCCCCGTGAGAAGCGGGTGGAAACGGGCATCCTGGAGCTGCGGCGCCACCTGCAGGTGTACGCCAACCTACGTCCCGTGAAGGTGTTCCCCGGCCTGGAGCACCTGTCGCCGCTGCGGCCCGAGCGGGCCGAAGGCACGGACATGATCATCTTCCGCGAGCTCACGGGCGGCATCTACTTCGGCAAGCCTTCGTCCGTCTCGGAAGAGCGCGGCGTGAGCACCATGGTTTACGACAAGTACGAGGTGGAGCGCATCGCGCGGCTGGCGTTCGAGACGGCGCGGCAGCGCAGCGGTCGAGTCACCAACGTGGATAAATCCAACGTGCTGGACGTTTCGCAGTTCTGGCGCAACGTGGTGGTGGAGTTGCACCAGAGCGAGTTCTCGGACGTGGAACTCAACCACCTCTACATCGACAACGCCGCGATGCAGGTGGTGCGCGACCCGAAGGCCTTCGACGTGCTCGTGATGGGCAACCTGTTCGGCGACATCCTCTCGGACCTCGCGGCGGTGATACCCGGCTCCCTTGGGCTCTTGCCCTCCGCCAGCCTGGGCGGCAGCGTCGGCCTCTATGAACCGGTGCACGGCAGCGCGCCGGACATCGCCGGTTCGGGCTCCGCCAACCCGGTGGGCACCATACTGTCGGCCGCCATGATGCTGCGGCATAGCCTCGGTCAGCCAGCCGCGGCAGCGGCTGTTGAGCAAGCGGTTCAGGCGGCGCTGGCCGCGGACCCCACGCGTGACTTAGGCGGCAGTCGCGGCACGGGCGCGTTCACCGAGGCCGTGAACGAGCAGCTCCTGCGTAGCGCGAACCGGCTCAGCGACCGCGCGGCCGCTGCGGGCTAAGGCCGACCCTACGGCCCACCAGCAGTGCGGCTGCCAGAAGCGCCGTCACTGCCAGAAGCATGCCCACGGAGGTGTAAGCGTCCGTGGGCCAGCTCCAGGCGGCCGACCCCGCGCCCTGCGCGAGCCGCCGGCTTAGGAGCGTTCCCAGCGCCATCCCGGGCACTGCGCCCGCGGCCGCCGTGAGCCCAAAGGTCAGGAAGAACGCGGTGGCAAGGCGAGCGGGCGGAACACCCATCGCGCGGAGCCCGCGCATCTCTGGCTCTACCTGCCAGGCGGACGTGATGCCGGTGGCCAGCAGCGCCGCCAGTGTGACCATGAGAGCCAGCAGAACCATCAGGCCCGAGGCCCTGAAGGTGTCCGCAGCGGCCGCGAGCAGATCCGCGCGGTAGGCGCCCGCGAGCGTCACATGTAACGGCACCTTGACGGCGCCCCCGGGTTGACGCGCACCAACGCTGGCAGCCACTGCCACCGGCTCAGTGCCAGGGCTGAGCCGCATGACCACGGAGTCCACACCGCCGTCACCCCACATCGCGGCGTAGCTGTCGAGCGCTATGTAGGCCGCGTCGGTACGCGCCGCAGGATCGTTCACCAGAGCTACGACCTCGAACTCGCTCTCGCCGTCCGGAGTGGTGAGCGGCAAGCGGTCGCCCACGGTAACGGCGAGTTGGTCGGCAAGCGCAACCGAGAGCGCCACCGCCTGTCCTTGTCGCAGGTCGAGCCACATGGCCGACCCGGAAAGGTCCGCCGATTGGACGACGTCGAGCCTGCCGCCGGCGTTCAGGCCGAACCCACCAAGCGCGATCATCGTGACGCTGCGACCCCTCGAGGTGACGCCCACCTGGCGCTGCGCGGATACCTCCTCGACCCCGGGCAGAGCAGCGAGTTCGGCGACCGCGGCCTGCGGGAGCGTCACGGAGGCCGCGTCATTCATCGGTCCGGGCGCCACCATCAGGTCCCAATCGACCGCCGTGTCGAGCCAGGCGGTGAGCGCCCGGCGACCACTCTCCGAGGCGCCGTGTACCCCTACCAGCCCCGCTATCGTGAGCGCCAGGGCCGCCGCGACCGTGGCGCCGGGCCCGAGGCCACGCTGCAGGAGGTGCCCCGTGAGGCGCAGCCAGGCAGCGCGTCCGGTGCCAGCCAGAAGGCCGCGGGCCATGCGGCGGAACAGCGCGGCGAACAGTATGCGAAGCAGCAGCAGTGCTGCCGCCACGCCCGCACCGACGCCGATGACGCCCACAGGAACGGCCGACGCCCCGATGCGGGGAGCGGCGACGTTGGCTGCGAACGGCAGTATCTCAGTGGGGAGGCGCTGCAGAATCAGAACCGCTACCGGCACTGCCAGGCACAGGGCCGGTGCGGCCGCAGCGACGACAACGGCACCCACCTCCGCGCTCAGCCAGGTGGTCAGCGTGTGGCGAGGCACGCCGAGCCCGCGCAGGAGGCTGAGATCGGCGGAGCGCTCCTCCACCATCGCGCGGACGTAAACGCTGATGAGCACCCCGGCAGCCATCACGCCGAGCAGCCCTGCCAGGAGCAGTACGGTGCGGATACCGCGGCTTGCCTCCGCTAAGTCGCTAGCGCCTGCGTGCGCGGTACGAACGGTGCCGGCGGCACCCAGTTGCTGCGCGAGGGCCGCTACCACGGGTGCGGGCGCACTGCCGTCCGTGGCCACGTCGATGCGCGAGAGCGTGTCGCGCCCACCACTGAAGAGCGCCTGCGCCTGAACAAGCGGAACCTGCACCACCCGCTCGCTCACCGCTTCGGCGCCGAGGGGGTTGTAAACGCCCACCACCCTCAGCTCCTCCAGGCCCTCTGGCGTGAGGAGCTGCACCGTGCTGCCCGGTCCCGCGTCCAATTCCACAGCGGCCGCCACCGACAGCAGCGCGACCCTGGCGTCCCCCGCTTCCAAGGACCTGCCGGCCACCATGGAGAACGGTCGCAGGTGCGCCTCGGAGGTCGGGTCGACGCCGCGCACGCTTACGGCAAGGCGTGCCTCGCCTACGAAGAGGTAGCTGCGGCGCTCCAGCACGGGCGCAGCGGCCCCTACGCCGGGCACCTGGCGAACGGCCTCGAGCCAGCTACCCGTAAGGCTGGCGTGCGCGTTCCCACCGATCTCGATGTCGGCCCAACCGCTGACGCCCCGAGCCCAACCGGCGTACGTACGCGTGAGCGAATCGTTCACGAGAAGCACGGCGACCAGCAAGGTGAGACCGACCATCAGACCGCCGAGCATGAGAAGTGCCCGCGGCCAGCGGCGGCGCCAGTAGCGCACGGCCAACCGCGCAGGAACGGCGGTTCTCATCAGGGATGGGGTCCTTGCCACGTCAGGCGCGCTCCAGGCTGCCGGCCGCCAACCGGTAGGCGCTCCCGGCGTACGCCGCGGCCCGCGCGTCGTGGGTGGCCATGAGGATGGTCAGGCCTTCTTCGTCTACCTGCCTCGCCAGCAGTCGCATGACCTCGTCGGCAGCCACCGAGTCGAGGCCAGCCGTCGGCTCGTCCGCCACCAGGAGTTCCGGAGCGTTCACCAGGGCTCGCGCGATCTGCAGGCGCTGGCGTTCGCCTTGGCTGAGCTCGCCCGGCAGCTCACACCTCAGATGACCCAGTCCCAGACGCTCCAGCAGGCTCAGCGCTCGGGTAAGCGAGCGCGAGGCGGGCGTTCCAGCCAGCTGTAGTGGCAGTGCCACGTTGTCCACGGCGCCCAGGGTGTCTATCAGCCCATGCTGTTTGAAGAGCAGGCCGACCTTGGCGAGGCGTAGCGCAGCAACGCGGGAGTCGCTGAGTTCGGTGATGGTCACGCCGCCTAACCTGACCGTGCCCTGGCTTGGTCGCTGCAGGCCCACGGCCAGCTCCAGCAAGGTCGTCTTACCGGTGCCGGAAGCGCCCGTCAAAGCCACGAACTCCCCCGCCAACAGTGTCAGGTCTATGTTCACCAGCACGGACTGCACACCACCGCGCCGCGCGAAAGTCTTGCCAACGGCCGCCAGTTCGAGCTGTGTGTGGGCGCCGCGCGCAGCCGGCCGAGTGCGGCCCGTGGCGCTTACGGCGGACGCCATGGTCAGCTCGCTTCCCGTCGCTGCCTGGCCGCCAGCTTGGCTTCGCAGTGGTCCAACCACCTGAGATCCGCCTCGCAGTGGAAGATGGCGGCGTCCAGCAACATCTGCTCCACTTCGAGCTCGTAAGCGAGTGGGCCGCCCACTGCCTCGGAAGGCTCTACCGAGCGGCGCTTGGCCAACGTTAGCTCCCGCATGTGTTCCGAGTACGTGTGGCGGTACTCCGCGATGAGCGCGAGGAGCTGCTGTGGTGGTCTATGGGCCATGACCGCCAGGCGCACGAACAGTTCGTCGCGCAAGGGTCTGACGCGGGCGTTGCTTCGCTCCAGCCACCTGTCGAGTGCGCGGCGACCCTTCTCGGTCACCTCGTAAACCTTACGTTCCGGCGCGTTGCCGGCGCTCTCGATGCTGTAGCGCACCAGGTCGTCCGCCGCCAGGCGCTCCAGCGACTGGTAGATCTGGCCGTGATTGAGGTCCCAGATTCCGCCGGTGAAGCGCTCGAAGCTCCTCTTGAGCTCGTAGCCGTGCTGCGCCTCGCGCGCCAGAAGGCCCAGCAGACCGTATTTGACCGACATAGTGGCGCGAGCTTATCACGGCGTCACTCAGAGCCGAACGGCAGGGGTAGAATCGCGCATCAAAGGAGTCGCCATGTCCGACGACAACGCCACCACCCCCAAGAAGCTCCGCAGCGCCGCCGTAACGCAAGGCGACCAGCGTGCCCCCAACCGCGCCATGCTGCGCGCCGTCGGCTTCGAGGACGCCGACTTCATCAAGCCGATCATCGGCATCGCCAACGGTCACAGCACCATCACCCCCTGCAACCTGAGCTTGGGCGACCTCTCCAACGCTGCTGACGCCGCCGCCAGGGCCTCCGGCATGATGCCGCAGATGTTCGGCACCATCACCATCTCCGATGGCATCTCCATGGGCACGGAAGGCATGAAGCTCAGCCTGGTGTCGCGCGAGGTCATCGCCGACAGCATCGAAACGGTGGGCCGCGGGCAGTCCCTGGACGGCATGTTGGCCGTCGGCGGCTGCGACAAGAACATGCCGGGCGCCATGATCGCCCTGGCACGCCTCAACATCCCGAGCATCTTCGTGTACGGCGGCACCATCAAGCCGGGTCATTTGGACGGCGAGGACCTCACTATCGTGAGCGTCTTCGAGGCCGTGGGCGCCCACGCCGCGGGTCGGATCTCGCTCGAACGGTTCCGGGACGTCGAAACGCACGCCTGCCCGGGCGCCGGTTCGTGCGGCGGCATGTACACGGCCAACACCATGTCGTCGGCCATTGAGGCCATGGGCATGAGCCTGCCGTACTCGAGCACCATGGCCGCGGTGGACGGCGAGAAGCTGACCAGCGCCGAGGCCAGCGCGCAGGCGCTCGCGCACCTCATCGAGATCGACCTGTTGCCCCAGCAGATAATGACGCGCAAAGCGTTCGAGAACGCCATCCGCGTGGTTATGGCGGTGGGTGGCAGCACGAACGCAGTGCTCCACCTGCTGGCCATGGCGCACTCGATGGAGGTGGAGCTCTCGCTCGACGATTTCGAGGAGCTGCGGCGCACCACGCCGGTGCTGTGCGACCTCAAGCCTTCTGGCCATTACGTGGCCACGGATCTGCACGCGGTGGGCGGCATCCCGCTGGTCATGCGCATGCTGCTCGACGCGGGTCTGCTGCACGGCGATTGCCTCACCGTGACCGGCAAGACGGTGGCGGAGAACCTGGCCGACGTGCCGTCCACCCCACCCGCCGGCCAGGACGTGGTGCACGCGTTCGGCGATCCGCTCTACGCCGTGGGTCACCTCAACGTCCTGCGCGGCAACCTCGCGCCGGAGGGCGCCGTGGCCAAGACCACGGGCCTCAAGAACACCCGCATAACGGGCCCCGCGCGCGTGTTCGAGAGCGAAGAAGAGTGTCTGGCCGCCATCCTCTCCGACCAGATCAAGGCCGGGGACGTCATCGTGATACGCAACGAGGGCCCGCGCGGCGGCCCCGGCATGCGAGAGATGCTCTCCCCCACCAGCGCCATCGTGGGGCGTGGCCTGGGCGACTCCGTTGGCCTCATCACGGACGGGCGCTTCTCCGGCGGCACCTACGGTTTCGTGGTGGGCCACGTCGCGCCGGAGGCGTACGTGGGTGGACCCATCGGGCTGGTGCACGAGGGCGATCTGATAACGATCGACGCCGAGCACAACCTGCTGCAACTCGAGGTTTCCGAAGAGGAACTGAACCGGCGCCGTGCCGTCTGGGTGCAGCCCGAACCGCGTTACCGCCGCGGGGTGCTGGCCAAGTACGCCAAGCAGGTATCGAGCGCGTCGGTGGGGGCGGTCACCGACTGACCGTCAAGAGGAGCGAACCGTGCAGCAACTGAGAATCACCGTGTGGAACGAGTACATCCACGAGCTCAACAACCAGGTAGTGGCCGACATATACCCGGAAGGCATCCACGGCGCCATAGCCACCGCGCTCGCCGAGCGCACCGGAGCCACGGTGCGCACGGCCACCCTGCGGCAGGACGCCGAGCACGGTCTCTCGCAGGAGGTGGTGGACGCCACCGACGTCATGTTCTGGTGGGGCCACGTTGCCCACGCCGAGGTAACCGACGCCGTGGTGCAGCGTGTGCAGCAGGCAGTACTGGGCGGTATGGGTCTGGTGGTGCTTCACTCCGGCCACAACGCCCGCGTGTTCCACCGGCTCATGGGCACCAACTGCTCGCTGAAGTGGCGGGAGGCAGACGAGAAGGAGCGCATCTGGAACATCGCGCCCGCCCATCCGATCATGCACGGTGTACCCGAGCATTTCGAACTGCCCCAGGAGGAGATGTACGGCGAACGCTTCGACATACCGGAGCCCGACGAGCTGCTGGCCCTCTCCTGGTTCCAGGGGGGCGAGGTGTTCCGGAGCCTCTGCACTTGGAAGCGTGGCAACGGTACCGTCGTGTACTTCCGTCCGGGCCACGAGACGTTCCCCACTTATCACAACGAGAACGTGCTCACCATCCTGGCGAACGCCGCCCGGTACGCCGCGCCGCGGTTCAGGGGCTCCACAGCCAACTGCCCCATGACGGCGCCCCTCGAGAGCGTGCCCAACTGGGGCAAGGAGCACGTGCTGAACGCCGGTAAGGGATGAGCTCCAGGCTGCGCGCCGCCATCATCGGCACCGGCGGTATCTCCGCCAGTCACTTCGAGGGGTACCAGGCCGCCGGGGTGGACGTAGTGGCGCTCTGCGACGTGAACCCCACCGCGCTGGCTAGCCGCCTGAAGGAGTGGGACGTGGCGCGCGGCTACGCCGACATGACTCTCCTGTTCCAGGAGGGTGGCTTCGACATGGTGAGCATCGCGGCACCGACGGCGGTGCACCATCCCGCCACGCTGGCAGCGGCCGCCGCCGGCGTCCACGTTCTGGTAGAGAAACCCGTGGCCATGGACCTGCGCCTGGCGGACGAGATGATAGCGGCCTGCGAAGGGGCCGGGGTGGTGCTGATGGTGAACCACCAGTTGCGCTCGAGCGGCCCGGTCGCCAAGGCCCGGGCGCTCCTGAGCGCCGGCACCATCGGCGAGATCACCCACGTACGGCTACGTCAGGCGCACGACTGGAGCGGCCGCAGCTCGGTGGCGCCCACGTTCGCGCGGCGCGCCACTTCAGGGGGCGGCACGCTGCTGGACAACGGCTGCCACTTGGCGGATCTGGCGCTCTACCTCGGGGGCCGCGTCGGCTCCGTGTACGCCAGGCTGGCCACGACCAAGTTCCCCATCGAAGTGGAAGACACGGCGCACGCCAGCCTAGAGTACGAGAGCGGCGCACTCGGTCTCATCGAAACGGCCTGGACGGCCACGGGCTGGGAAGAAGGCTTCTGGGTGTACGGCACGGAGGGCGCTCTCGAGTCCACCAACCGGTACGGCCCGCCCACCCTGCGGCACCTCTACCGCGGCTCGCCGGGTGGGGCCTGGGACAAGACGGACCTCACCGAGTACCGCTTCACGGGAGCGAGCGCCCACACCCGCCACGTGATGGCGTTCGTGGCCGCTGTGCGGGGCGACGCACCCGTCATCTGTACGGGACAGGACGGCCGCGAGGCCGTGCGCCTCATCCTCACCGCCTACGCGAGCGCGGCGGCGAACAGGCCGGTTCTCACCGCCGACGTGGCGTGATGACGTACGAAGAGTTCCAACACCTGATAGAGACGCTGGTCGCCGAGATCCCTCCGGAGTTCATGGAGGGCCTGCAGGGCGTGCACGTCATAGAAGAGGTGATGGAGGAAGAGGGTTACGACGACGTAGTGCGCATGGGCGAGTACCTCGACCCGGGCCCGGCGGATTTCCTGGGCAGCGGCGAGGGCCTGGGTCGCCACGTGGCCATCTACTACGGCTCGTTCGCCGCCATCGCCGAGGACGACCCGGAGTTCGATTGGGAAGAGGAGGCGTGGGAGACCCTCACGCACGAGCTGAGGCACCACGTCGAATCGTTGGCGGGTGAGGATTTCCTGGTGCAGGACGACGTGGAGCAGGCGAAGGCGTTCCCTCCAAGGCGGCACTGAGCCATCACGCCGCGGCCGTGCAGGTGGGGGTCACCCACCAGGCCGGATGCTGCTCGGCCAGTTGGCGCGCCGCTTGCTCCGCTGCCTCCACGCTCGGCGCCAGCCCGAAGCAGGTCGAGCCGCTGCCGGACATGAGGACGCCCTTGAGGCCCGCCTCCCGCAACGCCGTGAGGACTTCCCTGAGGCCCGGGTGCGCTCGCAGCACCCCCGGTTGCAGGCCGTTCGACCAGCCGGGCTCCAGACCTTCCGCGAGCCTGGCGAGCGCCCGGTCGGTGCGCAGGCGCGGCGTGTAGCCCACCAGATCGGCGTAAGCCTGCCCGGCGCTGATCACCAGCCGTGGGTTGATGAGAACGAGGTTGAGGGGCGGCACGATCACCTGCTCCAGCCGCTCACCTCGACCTCGCGCCTTGGCGGCCTGCCAACCGCTCAGGAAGAAAGGCACGTCCGAGCCGAGTTCGAGCGCGATGCCGGCCAGGTCCGCCGCGCTCACGGCAGGCTCGCCACCAACACCTGCGGCGGCGTCTGCGCGGTGCAGGGCGCGCAGTACCGCGGCGGCGTCGGCAGAGCCGCCACCCAACCCCGCCGCCACCGGGATGCGCTTCACGAGCCTGAGCCGCAGGCCCGCCAGGACCCGTCGCTCGCCCGGGTGGGGCGTGCCTTCCAGCGCACCCTTGTACGCCTGCAGGTACAGCTCGGCCGCCCGAAGCATCAGGTTGTCCGCGCCTCCGCTCACCAGTTCCGTGCCTGGCAGGGTGCCGGCCTTGTCCTCCACCTCCACGACCAGTTCTGTCGCACCGCCCTGCTCCAGCACCCGCACGCTAACGTCGTCGTGCAGAGCGAGGCGAGCGAACAGGGTCTCGATCTCATGGAAGCCGTCGCCACGTCTCGTCAGGACAGCGAGACCCAGGTTCACCTTCGCGTGCGCACGTTCCCGGTACTCACCTGCCAGCATCCGCAGCTCCCTCCAGTTCCCTGCTCCACACGGCGTGAAGCGCCTCGAAGAGCGGCAGGTCGGCCGCAACCGTGAGCTTGGCCAGGAGGGGCGAACCCTCCACCAGGGTCACTTCGCGGCCCAGGCGCCTCACGAGGGCCGCGTCGTCCGTGGCCACCGCGCCGACCTCGGCCGCTCGCTCATGAGCTTCGGTAAGTAGCAGGCGGTCGAACCCCTGAGGCGTCTGCACGAGGCGCAGGCGCTCGCGCTCCAGCACCTTGCCTGCCTCCACCAGTACCACCGTGTCGGCAGGCGCGAGAGCGGCACTAGCGGCACCAGTGCGCTCCACGCCGGCCAGCACGCGGCGCAGCACGGCAGCAGTGAGGAACGGTCTGGCCACGTCGTGGACCAGTACCACTTCAGCCTGGCTCACCTGGAGCATGGCGCGCACTGTGGCCTGCCTGTCTACGCCGCCGGCGATGACGGTGGCGCGAGGCGCGAGCCTCTGCGCGCGCTCCAGGGCGTCATCCGGTGCGGCCACCACTACCTCCGTCGCCACCCCACGGAAGGCCGCGAGAGTGTGCTCCAGAAGGGTCCTGCCGCCCACCTCCACGAACGCCTTCGGGCCCAGCCCGAGCCGCTGCCCGCTCCCTGCGGCTGCAACGAGCAGCGCGACACTAGCCACCTAGGACTTCCACCTGGGTGAGCGCTCGTTGTCGATGCCTAGCTGATCGAGCACACGGGCTGTGACGCTGCCCACCAGCTGCCGTATGGTTTCTGGCCTGTGATAGAAGCCTGGTGCGGCGGGCAGGATCACGGCGCCCGCGTCGTGCGCCGCCAACATGTTGACGAGCATGGGCCGTGAGTAAGGCGCCTCCCGCACCACCAGCACCAGCGGCCGGCGCTCCTTGAGGGTCACGTGAGCGGCGCGGGTAAGCAGGCTGTCGGCCGCGCCGGAGGCGATCTTGGCGAGCGTGCCGGCACTGCATGGCACCACCGCCATGCCGTCGAAGCGGTAGCTGCCGGAAGCGATGTCCGCGCCCAGGTCCGCGTCCTTGTAACTCCTGCTGGCGAGCGCCTCCAGGTCGTGCAGCGAACCGGTCAGCTCCGTTGGGATCACGTGCTTGGCCCCGGCAGTCACCACTAGCCGGCTGTCCACGTCCAGGTGCGCCATGGTCTCGAGCAAGTCCACGGCGTAGATGAGGCCCGACGCGCCCGTCACGCCCACAACGATCCGCTTGCCATGCTGGCCTGAGCGATCCGAGGGCAATGAGTCTCCGCCGCGCTTGGTCACAGGCTAGAGGGTACCGCAGCCAACGCGGCATATACTCACGTCACATGCCCGATGCCGCGCGTACGGACACCTCCAACGCTTCGCCCCGAAGCCTGCCAACCTACCCGCACGCTCTGGGGCACGATCAGCGCCGGGCGCGTAAGCCTTACACGGACCGCAAGCTGACGCGCAGCCGGGACGACCGGCTCCTCGGCGGGGTCTGCGGCGGCATCGCCGCGTTCGTTGGCACCAGCGGGACCACGGTCAGGTTGCTGTACGTGCTTTCGGTTCTGTTGTCCGTGGGAACGACGGCGGTCGGCTACCTGCTGCTGTGGCTGCTGTTGCCTCCTCAGCCAGCGCCGACCGCCTGACGGGCGGAACATCGCCCGTTCGCACGGCGCGGTTACAGAGCGCACCCTTACAACAGTAGGCGCACCGGCGCTTCCAGCAACTCCGCCACCCGAGCCAGGAGTCTGGCGCCTTCCAACATCGGCATCTCGCCGCTGAGTATGAGCGTGCTCCGGTGTTCGCCACGCTGGGTGTCGTAGAGCACACGCCCGAGCGTCACTGCAGGCACGTGCACGTCAAGCAGAACCTCGTCCACGTCCAGGCCGCTCAGGTCGACTGCCACCAGGCCGAGCTCGTCTTCCTCTGGGCCCGGACCGCTGAGCTCCTCCACAAGCGAAGCGAACGGGCGCTCCCCAGCGCCGTCCACACGCCGGAACCGAACCCCGCCATCCAGTTCGGCCAGCGCTACCTGGCCTTGCAAGCTGCCGCCTTCAGCCACCGCCTTGGCCACCGCGCGCACCAGGAACGGTGCGGCCGCGAGTGGCTCGCCATGCTCCAACTCGAGTCCAACGGCCAGTTGCGCACCCGCGAGTGCGCTCAGGTCCACGTGGCGGCGCACGACGTTGCCGATGCGCACGAGCGGAAGGTCGGCCAGCACGGCGGCCACGGTAGTGTCGG
The DNA here is from genome assembly GCA_964630175.1 of uncultured bacterium. GTDB lineage: Bacteria > Deinococcota > Deinococci > Deinococcales > Trueperaceae > JAAYYF01. The sequence continues at coordinate 12,006 of CAZVTS010000029.1, read as the reverse complement.
GTTGACCATCCAGTTCCCGCAGATCGGCCAGCGAGTCTTGCTCGTCCAGGGCAGCGGCCTCCTCCAGATCTTCGACGTCGTCCGTCCCGGCGGCCAGCTCCTCGGCCGGGTACGTGTCCGCCACCGTGTCAACAGCCGCGGGCACCTCGCTCAGGAAGGCCGGCTCCATGTCCTCATCCTCGAGCTCACCAACGTCCGCCGGCGGCTCAACAGACCCTTCGTAGCCGGCCGTCACAGGTTCGTCCACCTGGTCGGCCTCCGCGTCGCTGGCCCAGAGATCGGGCAACTCTCCCGCAACCTCGCCGCCTTCGGACGTATCGTCCACCGGTCCGACGCCCAGGTCACTCAGGTCATGCCCATCCCAGCCGGACAGGTCAGCTTCCTTCTCGTACTGCTCGCTTGGCGTCGTGAAGTCGTGGTCGTAGCTCTCGATGGAGGCGGCCAGCTCCTCGGCCGGCTGCTCGACCTCCTGCGGCTGCTCCTGATGCTCCGCGAGATCGGCCACGTCGCTCGCGCCCACAGTGTCGTCTTCCACGCCATCGTCAGCCACGAGAAGAGCGTCGTCCGGATCGGCCGTGTCGGCTTCCAGGTCCAGCGCAGGTTCATCGGCGGCGTCCGCCAGGGCGTCGTGCGCCTCGCTGCCCCACTCGGGCGCAGACCCTGCGTCGGCAACTACCGGGTCCGCGTGGTCCACATAGCCATCACCGTACTGATCGTCGTCGTCCTCATCATCGTCGTCATCGTCGAACAGGAATATGTCGTCCGAGATCTCGACCTCGCCCGTTGTGGTGGTGGGCTCGGGGTCGGCGAAGACGGCGGCTTCAGGCTCGTGTTCGGCGCCGTAACCGTAGGCGCCCTCTTCATGAGACTCGTCAGCAGTGAAGGCGTACGCCCCATCGTCCTGAGAGGTGAGTTCGCTCGCCGCATCTCCGAGGTCGACGTCTCCCGAGTCCAAGTGCTCAACGGCGGAGGGCACATCGGCCAAGAGGCCTTCGGCGCCCTCTTCAGCCATGTCTACCAGAGCGTCCGCGTGTGCTCCCTGACCAGACCCGCCCGGCTGGAAGTAGCTGGGCGCGTCCTGGTCGGGCCACGTCTCCATGCCTTCCGGCAGCGGCTCCGGCGTGGGATCCAGCGCCTCTTCACCAGCCATGACCCGCGCCAGGTAATCGAGTACGTCGCGTTCGACTATCCTGCCGTCAGGCCCGCTCCCACTAAGGGCGCGCCAGTCGACGTTGTTCTGTTCGGCCAGGCGTCTCGCCAGCGTGGCGATATCGGGTTCACTCACGGCATTCCTCCAAGGTTTCGTACCCGCCGGTGCCGCCGCGCCAGGCAACGGGAGACGGTGATCAAAGGCTATCGTCGTTCACCGACGAGTATACGGTGGATTCTCGCCCGAAGGGTACAGCACGAGCAGCGGTAAACGCCACTCCAAGCGGGCTTTCGGAGGGCGTGCGCCTGCTCATCGACGACTCGCCTCAGGGCCGCCAGGCCTGGAAGAAGACGCCGTCGATGAACGTCTGGAGCATGACGTCGGGGCCGTACACCGGGATGGTGGTGCTAACCGTCTGGCCGGGGTTCAGGCTCCGGTCCAGCACCACGCGCTCGCCGCGCTCATCAGCCACCACGACCTTCAGGAGGTACTGCTCTTCGAGCAGGCGCCTTATCCCCATGTTGGTCGGATCGAAGGTGAACGACACTTGGCGGCTGCCGTCCGCGGGCAGGTCGACACCCTGGGTGCCAGAGCCGGTGGGCAAGCCGCCCTGCGAGCCGGTGCCGCCAGGAGTGGTCTGGCCAGGCTGGGTGAGGCCCTCCAGGAAGCCCCCGAACTGCTCGTTGGGGAAGAGTGGTGTGGGCTCGGCACCGTTGACGGTGAGCAGCACAGGTGTGCCGGGGAGGGTGTAGCCGGTAGGTTTCACGTCCACCACACCGTCAGGCAGGTTCGGGTCCTGAACGTACGTCACTTCTCCCAGGTCGAGTTGCGCGGCGCGCAGCGCCAGTTGCGCCCGCCATTGCGGGAAGCCCATCACGTCGGGAACCCGCACCACGTTGGCGGTCGAGAGTGCGTACTGCACGATTATCGGCGTGCTGTAGGCCACCTCCTCGCCCGCTGGCGGCACCGTGGAGACCACCGCTCCGGGCCCGGCGAAGCTCACCGCGGATGGCAGCTTCTCTACCAGCCTGAAGCCGAGCGCGCGCAGGGCGACCTCCGCATCCTCCACGTTGATGCCGGCCAGTTCCGGTATCTGGATCATGGCCACGCTGGGCCCCGAACTCACCACGAGCTCGACCCGTCTGGCCTCCCCGAGGCGCTCGCCCCCCGCGGGCGACTGCGCTATGACCCTGCCGGAGGCCCTGTCCGACGGTTGGAAAGTGATGGTGCCGACAGGCAGGTTCAGTTCGTCCGCGCGGTTCAGCGCGTCGCTCTGCAGCAGACCCACCAGGTCGGGCACCAGCGCCTCGGCGGGTGGCGTGTTGACCCCCAGGTGCACGCTGCGGCTCCGCTTCACCACTGTGCCAGCCTCCGGCGCCTGCGAGCTCACCACTTCGGCCGGTAAGTTGGCCACGTGCTCGACGAACGTCACAGGGTCCAAACCCTCCCGCCTGAGGGTGGCAGCAGCCTGCTCGAAAGGCATCCCAACCAGGTTGGGCAGGGTGATCTCGGTGACCGTGAAGTACTTCCTTACGTCCAGCGCCACGAAGGCTCCAGCGGCAAGCAGAAACGCGAGGCTGACCAGCAGCCAGCCCCAGGCCCGGCGGCGGCTGGGCAGCTCGGAACCTTGGTCGGAGATGTGCCCCGGGTCGGCGCGAAAGCTCACCGCGCAAGGTTACCACGCACCCGAGTGGGGCCAAACGGGCGCAGGAGGCGGCCACGCGCCGTAAGGGCGGATACCATGACGCATGCTAGCTGCCCCCGAACCGAAGTTCGCTCACTCCCTGGCTCACCTCACGGAAGACGAGGTGGCGCTCTCCCCCGAGCTGCGGGCGGTGAGGGCGCTCACCGCGGCAGGCTGGCGCTGGTCAGGGCTGGTCCTAGGCGCAGCCCTGGAAGAGCAGTTCTACCGCCTCAACAACCTGCCTCGCCAACTGCTGGCCGCCTACAGCGGTCTCGATCCGGCAGACCCCGACGAGGACATCGTGGAGGAAGCAGAAGAGGGCGCACTCCGGCTGATAGCCGAGCACTACCTTCTGGACGAGGTGGTGGACGCCTTCTACGATGCAGTGCGCGTACTGCCGACCCAGGTGGTGCTAAGGCGCCCGGACGCCAGTGGTGGGCGGCAAGCCGGCCACCTTCGTGCGGCGTTGCTCGAACTGAAGCACCTGTTCCAGGACGATTGGCGCACTGACGCTCTTCTGGACCGCCTGGCGGTCACCGCCAACCTGGCCATAGACGCCCGGCCGGTGATGATTACGCCGGCTCACGAGCGTGCAGACGCGGCCGCATCGGAAGGCGCCAGTGCCGTGCTGGGTAGAGCCGTCACCGTGTGGTTGGACGAGAGCGGCGGGCTCACGCGGCTGCTGCCCATCTGAGCCGGCACCCACCCGAGTCGTCTACTTGATCATCTTCGCCGGAGGAGTGGCCGGCACGCGGTTCGTGGGCGTGGTGGACTCGAAGGTCACGAAGGCCTGCGGGTTCACGGCGCCCACGATCTTCAGGGCTTCCTGTATGCGCTTGCGGGGCAGCACCGAGAACGACACGCTAACGTCGCCGTCGCGGCCCCTCGCGTTGAGCACGGTGACGTAGAAGCCGGCGCTACGCAGTTGCTCCTCCACGGGCGGGCTATCCACTGGAGACACCACGCGCATGATGGTCTCGCCTATCGCAAGCCAGCGCTCGATGCTCACGCCGAGCATGGTGCCCGTGGCGTAGCCGGCTGCGTAGGCCACGAACTTCAAAGGCGAATCCAGGTTCGAGAGCACCTGCGCCGCCGCGATCAGCCAGATGAGCGATTCGAAGAAACCGAAGAGGCCCGCCAGCCGCCGCTCGCCCCGCACCAGGAACCCGATACGCAGGGTGCCGAGCGAGACGTCCACGATCCTCAACCCGAAGATCAGGAGACCAGCCAGGATGAGGGACACGAGTTCGGGGTTCATTACTCTCCTACTCTGGCGGCGGCGAAGGCGGCCGCTCCGATGACACCGGCGTCGCCGCCGAGGGCGGCCGGGAGGAGGTCAGGCACCGGGTAGCCACCACGCAGGTACTTCTCGTACGTGGCCCGCACTCGGTCCAGGTAGAACGGGCCGGCCTGCGCCAGACCGCCACCGACCACGAACACTTCAGGATCGAAGACCTTCACCAGGTTGGCCAGGCCGACGCCCGTGTACTGAGCCGCGTTGTCCACGATGCCGAGCGCCTTCTCGTCGCCGGCTCTGGCCCGCCTGAAGAGTTCGCGGGAGTCCATCAACTCACTGAAGGCGTACGTGGCGTCGCGCGCGATGGAGCGCCCCGCCGCCAGCGCTTCGAGCGAACCCGGGTGACCGTCTCCGCCCATGGGTCCGCCCAGCATCATCGTCATGTGGCCGATCTCGCCCGCCATGCCGTGAGCGCCCGTGAGGATCTCCTTGCCGTAGAAGATGCCACCACCGATGCCGGTGGAGAGGGTCACGAAGATGCTGCTGTGCCGGCCCTTGGCGGCGCCGTAGATGTGCTCTCCGTAACCGGCGACGTTGGCGTCGTTCTCGAGGACCACGCGCTTGCCCAGACGTTCTTCCAAGGCGTCGGCCAGCGGGGCGTTCCTGAACCCGTTGATGTTCGGCGCGAACAGCACGGAGCGGCGGCTGGCGTCCAGCGGGCCAGGCGATCCGACGCCAACGGCGTCGGAAGTGTAGCCGCGCTCGCCCAACGCGGCAGCGGCCCCTACCAGCGCGTCCACCACGGCGCCGAACCCGCTCTGCGGCGTATCCACGCGCACCGAGTCGAGGATCTGGCCGTCTCTTACGGCGGCCGCCAAGATCTTGGTCCCACCAAGGTCGAGTCCGATCGTGATCATCCGACGTTCCCTTCGAGCGCTTCCGCCACGCCACTGGCCTGCTCAGCTATGAGGCCCTCCTCGTCCGTCCTGATCACCATGACCGTGACCGGACTCTCGACCTCGCTGATCACCGTCTCGGCCCGCGCGTTCCGTTGCGCGTCCAGCTTCACGCCCAGGAACTCCAGTCCGCGCACGCATTCCGCCCTGGCAGCGGCGTCGTTCTCGCCTATGCCGCCAGTGAACACCAGAGCGTCCAGCCCGCCTAGGGCTGCGGCGTAAGCGCCGATGGTTTTGCGTACTCGGTAGGCGAACAGTTCGAGGGCGGCGGCGGCACCTGCCACACCGTTCTGGGCGGCGTGGCGCACGTCCCTCATATCGTTGGAGATGCCGGACATGCCGCGCAGGCCAGCGCCGCGGTTGAGGAGCTGATCGAGAGCGTCGAGCGACATGCCACCCCGCAGCAAGTGAAGCAGCAGGCCCGGGTCGATGTCTCCCGTGCGGGTGCCCATGAGGAGCCCCTCCAGCGGGGTGAAGCCCATGCTGGTATCCACGGACTCGCCGCCCGATATGGCAGCGGCGCTGGCGCCGTTGCCGAGGTGCAGGGTGATGATCCGCAACTGGGCGGGCGGCTGCCCGAGCAGCCTGATCGCCTCGCGCGCGACGTACTGGTGGCTCGTGCCGTGGAAGCCGTAGCGTCTTACTCCCTGCTCGGCGTACTCGAGCGGCAGCCCGTAGAGGTAAGCGCGTGGGGGCAACGTGGCGTGGAACGCCGTATCGAACACCGCCACGTGCGGGGCGTGCGGCAGAGCCGCTCGGGCGGCCCGGATGGCGGCCAGGTTGCCAGGGTTGTGCAGGGGCGCGAGGGGGCAAAGCTCTTCGATGGCCTCCTCCACCTCTTCGTCTATGAGGGTGGCGCGCACGAAGCGCGTGCCGCCATGCACCACGCGGTGACCCACCACCGCCAGCCGCAGCGGACCGAGATGCTCCTCGAGGAGTCCGAGCCCGAACTCGAAGGCGTGGTCGTGGCGCTCCAGCCGGGGTGATTCCACCAGAGCGAAGGACGCACGCGCACTGGTCGGTCCGCCGAGGCGCTCCATCAGCACGGACTCGCCGGACGGGATCAGCTTCATCCTGAGGCTGGAGCTGCCGGCGTTCACCACCAGCACCTGGCGCTGCTCGGCGCTCTGCCCGCTCACGGGGCGCTCCCTGCAGCACCGAAGTCGTGCACCAGCTTGGGGGTGAAGCCGAGCGCGTCGGCCGCGACGAAGTGAACGTCCACGCCGTCCAGCTGTCGCAGGATGCCGACCTGCTCCCCATGCACGTGGCCGAACACCAGGGCGTCCGGGGCCGCTTCCTTGATGAGCTCGGTGAAGCCGCTCGGCTCGAGCCGTGAGTTCGTGGGTGGGAAGTGCAGCATCACTACGCGGTAGTCTCCTTCGAGTCGTTCGGCGGCGGACAGGGAGAGCTTCAGCCGCTCCACCTCCCGCTTGTACACTTTCTCGTCCTGCTCGGTGAACCCGTGCGTGCCCGGGCAGACCCAGCCGCGCGTGCCGGCTATCACCACCCCGTTCAAGGCCAGCGCGTCGTTCTGAATGGCGTGCATGCCGGCCGGTAGCACGCCGCGAAGCCGCGAGATGGAGGGCCACCAGTAGTCGTGGTTGCCCCTCAGCATGACCTTCGTACCGGGCAGTTCCGCTATGGCACGCAGGTCCATCAGGGCGTCCTCCAGGTGCATGGCCCAGGAGATGTCGCCCGGGATGAGCACCAGATCGTCTTCCCTGACCGTTTCCCGCCAGCGTCGGAAGAAGAGTTCCGGGTGCCCCTCCCACCCCGAGCCGAAGATATCCATGGGCTTGGGGGCGGCTCCTGAGAGGTGTGGGTCGGCGATAGCGAACAGACGCATCGGCCGTCCAGTGTACCCGTTAGGGGCTCGGGCAACTCTCGCGCAGCGGCCGTCGCGTCCGCCTGGCAGGCCGCTCACCAGGGACGTTCGAGCCTGACGACGCCTGTCTGATCGAGACCCTGCAGCAGTTCATCCGCGCGCTTGCGCAGCACCGGGTGACGCCAATCGCCGGCGAGCTCGGCCAGTGGCGCCATCACGAACGCCCTCTCGGCCAGGCGCGGGTGCGGCAGGCGCAGTGCAGGCAGCGAACCGGACGCACCGGTCTTCTCAGGTCCGATGAAGATGCGGCCGCCCAGGTCGAGCAGGTCCAGGTCGATGAGGCGGGGTCCCCACCGCTCCCGCCGCTCACGCCCCAGACGGCGCTCGATTTCGAGGAGCGCAGCCATGAGCGTGCGTGGGTCCGCATGCAGGTCGTGAGTATCGAGCAGCACCACGGCGTTCAGGTAGGCAGGCTGACCCGCTGGGCCTCCCACGGGGGCGGTCTCGTAGATGGCCGAGCGGCTCACCACCGTACCCACGCTAGCGAGCGCCGCTACCGCCTGCTGCAGTTGAGCTTCGCGGTCGCCCAGGTTGGCGCCCAGTGCGACGTACGCGTGGCGCCCGCGTTCGGTGGCGCCCTGCGCGGCCGGCTTCACCGGCGCGACGGTCGCTTCAGGCACGGGAGCGCGCCACCTCCACGTAGACGTCGCGCACGATGCCGGGCAGGGGGGCGTTCGGTTTATGCACGCGCACCACGGCCTCCTGCACGAGTTCCTCCGTGGCGAGGAGCCGCTCGCAGATGGTGGCCGCCAGAGCCTCGATCAACCTGAAGCGCGTGCCTGTGACCGCTGCCTGCACGAGCGCGAAGACGCGTCCGTAATCCACGGTGGCGCGGATGCTGTCGGCCGTGCTGAGGGCGAGTCGCAGCTCCACGTCCACCGAGAAGCGTGCGCCGAGCGTGCCCTCCTCGTCGTACACACCGTGGTAGGCGTAGAACTCCATGCCGGTCAGCACGATCTTGTCGTTGGCTCCAGCCGCTTCCGTCACGCCATGTACTCCGTTCCTTGCAGGGCGCTCCATACCCTAAGCGCCTGGACGTGTTCCGCCACGTCGTGCACGCGCAGCATGGCGGCGCCGGCCTCGGCCGCACGAAGGTGGAGCACCAGCGTACCGGGCAGGCGCTGCTTCGGTTCCACCGGGCCGGCCAGCTTCGCGATGCTCGACTTGCGGGAAGCGCCTACCAGTACCAGACCGTGCGCCGTGAGCGCCTCCAGATGGTTGAGCAGTTCAAGGTTGTGCCGCACCGTCTTCCCGAACCCTATGCCGGGGTCCAGCATCACCGCGGGCACCCCCTCGGCCAGCGCCGTCTCCCGCGCGTCCAAGAGGTAGCTCCTGACCTCCCTCACGACGTCGTCGTAACGCGGTTCCACCTGCATCGTGCGCGGCTCCCCCTGCATGTGCATCACCACGGCCGGCGCGCCGGCAGCAGCCGCCACCCGGCGCATGCCTGGCAGCCTGAGCCCGCCGATGTCGTTGACCAGATGGGCACCGGCCGCAAGCGCGGTCTGAACCACCTCAGGGTGGCGGCTGTCGACGCTCACGACGACCCCGGCCTGAGAGAGCGCCGCCACCACGGGCTCCACGCGCCGCAGCTCCTCGTGTACCGACACTTCAGCGGCGCCCGGCCTGGTGGATTCACCGCCCACGTCCACTACGAGCGCCCCCTCCGCGTGCATCCGCAAACCCGCTTCGACGGCGCGAACCTCGTCGAAACGGTCGCCGCCGTCGCTGAAGCTATCCGGCGTCACGTTGACCACGCCCATCAGGGCGGGCCCCCGCCACCGCAGCTGGCGCCCCCCGTGCGGCAGGGTCAGTCCGAAGTCGAGGACGTGCTCGCGGGCCGCAGCCCGTTGGCGGGCCGCAGCTTGTTCAACAGTTTCAAGGCCGGTCAAGGTCAACCGCCGTCGTCGACGGCGCCAAGGGCCGCCGGCACCCAATCGCCCGGCCTCGGCGCCAGGCCGAAGCGCCAGGCCACCGCCTGCGCCACACGCGCACCGGCTCGGCCGTCGCCGTAAGGGTTGGGCGCCGCCCGCATGCGCGCCAGGGTCGGCTTGTCAGCCAGAAGCTGCATGAGCCGCGAGTGCACGTGAGCGGGGTCGGTTCCCAGCAGCTCGAGCACCCCCGCCTCCACCCCCTCCGGCCTTTCCGTTACGTTGCGCAGCACTGCCACCGGCACGCCTAGCGCGGCGCCCTCTTCCTGGATGCCGCCGGAATCGGTGATCACGAGCTCGGAGGCGTCCAGCAGGGCCAGCATGTCGAGGTACTCCCAGGGCTCCTCGAGGATGACGTTGGGCAGGGGCTCCAGCGTGGGCGCCACCGCCTCCCTGACGGCGGGGTTCAGGTGCACCGGGTACACGAAGGTTATGTCCGGGTTGGCCCGCGCCACTCGGGCGATGGCGCCCGCCAGTTCGCCCATGACGTCAAGGTTCTCCCGCCTGTGCATGGTGATGGCTACGAGGCGGCGGCCCCTCGGCACGTGCGCCGGCAGGCGTGCCACGCTGCGCATCTGCTGCACTGCGTCCACGGCCGTGTTGCCGGTGACCACCATGGCGGCCGGCTGCTTGCCCTCGGCCAGCAGTTGGTCGCGCGCCAGGGGGGTAGGCGGTAGGTCCAGGTCCGTGAGCACGTCCGTCAGGCGGCGGTTGGCCTCTTCCGGGAACGGTTGGAACATGTCGTAACTGCGCAGGCCGGCCTCCACGTGCGCCACCGGGATGCCCTCCAGGAACGCGGCGAGTGCCACGGCGAAGGTGGTGGAGGTGTCGCCATGCACTAGCACGTAGTCGGCCCGCATCTCTCTCAGCTTCGCTGCAGCCGCGGGCACGATGCGGCCCGTAAGTTCAGCGAGCGTCTGACGCGGTGTCATGACGTCCAGGTCGGCGTCGGGTACCAGTCCGAAGGTGGCGAGCGAACTGGCCAGTTGCTCGCGGTGCTGCCCCGTGACGAGCGTGAGAGCCTGGATACCTGCGGTCGCCTGCAGGGCCGTCACCACCGGGGCCATCTTGTTCGCCTCCGGGCGCGTGCCGAACGCTGCCACCACGCGGGGCGGGCGGCCATCTGGTCGGGCTAGTGGTGCCGCGAGATGCTCGTCGTTCACGTGGAAGCGTCGCCCAGACGCCTGACTTCCGCCAGCCGCAGGAACGAGACCGCAGCGATGAGCACGATGGTGGAGATGATGGTGGCCCAAGCGAGCACCGGCGGCGTGCTGGAGAGCAGCATGCCGATGATGCCCAGTAGCATGGTGGCCGCCCAGAGCAGGATGACCGTGAGGCGCTTGGAGCCCGAGCGTTCCCGCAGGAGGTCGTGGATGTGGTCGTTCGAGGCTAGCGCAGGACTGCTGCCGCGCCGCAGTCGGCGGAGCGTGACCTGCGTGATGTTCACGACCGGCAGGGCCAGCACGAGGATGGGGGCCACCACCGACACGGCGGCTGTGACCTTGAGTGCACCCAGCACGCTGACGGCGGCCAGCACGTAACCGAGCAGGTACGCCCCGGAATCGCCCATGGTGATGGTGGCGGGCCCGAAGTTGTAGCGGAGGAAGCCGAGGGACGCGCCGGCCAACGCCGCCAGCAGGAGCACCGCGGCCGCGCGATCCGGGAACTGTACGGCCACGGCCAGCAGGCTCATGCTGGAGATGGCCGTGATGCCGGACGAAAGGCCATCAAGACCGTCGATGAAGTTGAATGCGTTGGTGAAGCCAACCACCCAAAGGATGGTTAGCAGTATGGCCAGCGTCTCCGGGATGAACAGGAAGGTGGCGTCGCCGAAGTAGTCCGTCACGAAGCCTATCCGCACGCCGTTGACGACGAGGATGCCGGCGGCCACCACTTGAGACGCGAGGCGGAGAGCCGGCGGCACCTCCCACATGTCGTCGATGAAGCCCACGAGCGTCATGAGCGCCCCACCAAGGGCGATGGCCAGCAGTTCCACGCGGTACTCGTCGAGCGCACTGGGCGCCACCATGCTGCCCAGCAGCACGGCCAGCAGGAAGCCACCTAGGATGGCTATGCCGCCGATGTTGGGAACGGCGCCGGTATGTTGCCTGGTGCCGCTACCATGACTGCCGCCACCGACCTGGACGGCCCTGATGCGGACGGCGAAGCGCCGCACGCGCGGCACGAACCAGAGTACGGCTCCCATGGCTATGGCGAAGGAGACCGATACAAGTGGGAAGAAGGTCAGCACAGTGCTGCGCACGCCTCCTATTCTATGAGAGAAGGTAAGACGCTAATGAGACCTTGTGCACCCGGCGGCGCGACCATCCACGGGGCCGCCCGAGCAGGGTGCGGTGCGGCGCGCCGATCGGCGCCAGCGCAGAGCTCACCTGGTGCCGTACAACCTGTCGCCGGCGTCACCCAGACCGGGAACGATGTAGCCGTGCTCGTCCAGCCGCTCGTCTCGCGCCGCCAGGATGATGTCCACATCCGGGTGCGCGTCCTCCACTACCTTGATGCCCTCCGGAGCGCCGATGATGCATAGAAGCCGTACACGCTTGGCACCCTCGTCCTTGAGGACCTGGATGGCGGCCGCGGCGCTGCCGCCGGTGGCCAGCATGGGGTCCAGAAGGAAGACGTCGCGTTCGGCCACGTCGCTTGGGAGCTTGGAGTAGTACTGCACGGGCGAGAGCGTTTCCGGGTCGCGGTAAAGGCCTATATGCCCCACGCGGGCGTTCGGCACGAGTTCCAGGATACCGTCCACCATCACGAGCCCGGCGCGGAGGATGCCGATGAGGGCAAGCTTCTTGCCGGCCAGGCGCTTGACATTGGCCTTGGCCACCGGGGTCTGAACAGTGGCGTCCTCGAGCTCCAGGTCGCGCATGGCCTCGAAGGCCATCAGCATCGTGAGCTCCATGCAGAGCGAGCGGAACTCCCGCACGCTGGTCTCCTCGTTCCGCAGGATGGAGAGCTTGTGCTGCACTAACGGATGATCCACCACGGTCACGGCCATCTTGAACTCCTCCTGGCGCCCCGCTCGCTGGCGGGACGGTCGCCGCGCGCGGGCGTCACGGCAAAAAAGCGCCGCCCGTGGGGGCGGCTACATAAATGGCGGAGAGGGTGGGATTCGAACCCACGGTGCAGCGTAGCCACACAACGGTTT
>CAZVTS010000028.1:16157-28976 GCA_964630175.1 uncultured bacterium | reverse complement strand
GAGACCGCGACGGCGAGTTCGAAGAGTCGGACCAGAGCTTGGCGGAGATGCGGGCTGCCTGGGACGCCGCGTTCGAACTGGTGAGCAGCACGTTGGCGGCGCTCCAACCGGATGACCTCACGCGCACGATCACCATCCGCGGCGAACCGCTCTCGGTGCTCAGCGCCACCGTCCGCAACCTCAGCCACACGGCCCAGCACGTGGGCCAGATCGTGCTGCTCGCCAAGCACCTCCGGGGCGAGAAGTGGCGCACGCTGTCCATCCCGAAAACGCGAAGGTAGCCTGCCGCAGACCAGTTTCGGGCACCCCGCCAGCCCGGTGCACTCTGACCCCTGCGCCGGTCCGTTCCGCCGGCTGGAGCGATACACTGCTCACATGAACAGCCCCACGTCCGCTTCCCCTCTAGGCACTCTCGCCGGTCGCGCCCGCGCGCTCGTAGGGCTGCTCTGCGCCGCTCTCCTGCTGTTCAGCGGTCTCGCCAAGGCGCAGGAAGAGGTGCGCGTGTACGCCGTCATCAACGACGACGACGTGCGCATGCTGGCGAGCATGTTCGAGGCCGAGACGGGCATCCGCGTGAACTACCTGCGCGCGTCCACCGGGGAACTGGTCAGCCGGGTGATCGCCGAGGCGGCCGCGCCGCAGGCGGACGTTCTCCTGGGCGGGCCCAGCGCGCAGCACATAGCCATAGCGGAGACCGGCGCCCTAGCCGTCTTCTCCCCCGCCGCCGCGGCGGAGTTGCCCGACTACGCCGTGAGTCACGAAGGCTACTGGACCGGTTTCTACCTGACGGCGCTCGGCATCGGCGTCAACTTGGAACGCTTCGAACGACGCTTCCCGGGCGTGGCGCTGCCAGCCACGTGGGAGGACCTCCTGAACCCGGCCTTCGCCGGCGAGATAGTGATGACCGACCCCGTGTCCTCCTCCACCGCCTACCTGTTCGTGCAGGCGCAGCTGCAGCGCCTGGGGTGGGACGCGGGCTGGGATTACTTGGAGCGCCTGGCCGCTCTAGTTGGGCAGTTCCCAGCCAGCGGAGGCGCGCCGCCGCAGATGGTGGGCACCGGTGAGTACGCCATCGGCGTGGCCTACGTGCACGCGCTGGCTCGGTACCGGCACGAGGGCTTCCCCGTCAGCACCATCGTGCCGCCGGCCACGGCGGGTGAGGTCGGCGCCATCTCGGTGATCGCCGGTGGCCCCAACCCGGATAACGCCCACCGCTTCGTGGAATTCGTGCTCTCGGCCAAGGCGCAGGAAGCGTTCTCGGCGCAATCGTTCACCACCCCGCTCAACCCGGAGGCCGAGCTCCCTGAGGGCGCCAACCCCTTCTCCGAGTTCGATCTCATCGATTACGACGCCGAGCTGGCTGGCGAGCAGCGCGACGAGGTGCTGCTCAAGTGGCAACAGGTGGTGGATTGACCACCGGCCTCAAGGCCATGGGGCGCCTGTGGCGCTACGACCGGGGGCTCCTCCTGGTTTACGGCCTGGCATCCCTGTTCCTTCTCGTGTTCGTGGTGTGGCCCCTCGTGCGAGTGGCGCTGGAACCCACCTTGGCCGACTGGCGCCAGGTGCTCACCACGCCCCGCTGGCAGCGGGCTGCCGGCAACACCCTGCTGACGCTGGTACTCTCCACGACCTCGTCGTTGCTCCTCGGCACCCTCTACGCGTACGCGGTCACCCGCGCCCGCGTGCCGGGGGCCCGCCTCTTCAGCGTGGTGCCGCTGTTCCTGCTCCTCACGCCGCCCTTCGTTTCTGGCCTCGCGTTCATCCTGCTTCTGGGAAGGCGCGGGCTGCTCACCTACCACCTGCTGGGGCTGGAAACCAGCATCTATGGCTGGCACGGGCTGTGGCTGGCGCAGACGCTGTCGTTCTTCCCCATCGCGTACCTCGTACTGCGCGGCGCGTTCACCGCCACCGACACCTCGCTCGAGCACGCGGCCCGTGGGTTGGGTGCCAACCGGGGAGAAGTGCTGCGCACCGTGACGCTGCCACTGGTCACCCCGGCGTTGCTGGCCGCAGCGCTCTTCATCTCCATCGGCGTGCTCGGAGACTTCGGCAACCCCATGCTGGTGGGCGGGCGGTTCCAGGTGCTGGCCACCGCGGTGTACACGCAACTCACAGGTTGGGCTAGCTTCGGCACCAGCGCGGTGCTGGGGTTGGTGCTACTGGTTCCGGCGGTGATCCTCTTCGCAGCGCAGCAGTGGGTGCAGTCTGCCACGCACGGGCGCTTCGCCACCGTGGGAAGCCGCGCCTCCTCCCTTGCCCCGCTCGCCGCGGCCCCATGGTTGCGGTGGTCGCTCTTCTTCTTGTGCGCCATCGTGACACTGTTCGTGATGGCCAACCTGGGCGTCATCGTGTTGGGTGGGCTCACCCGGCTGTGGGGCGTGGACTTCAGCGTCACGTGGGACCACGTGCGCTACGTGCTGAGCCACGTCGGCGGTCTCGGCAACAGCCTGCGCTTCGCGGCGCTGGCCGCGCTTTTGTGTACGGCGCTGGCGGGCCTCGTGGCGTTCCTGGTGAAGCGCGGGAAGGTGCCTGCCCGCACCGGGCTCGACCTGGCCACCCTGCTGCCAGCCGCCATCCCGGGCACGCTCATGGGCGTGGCGTTCGTGCTGGCTTTCAACGCGCCGCCACTCAGGCTCACGGGCACCGCCACCATCATCGTCATCGGCATGGCCGTCTCGTACCTGCCGGTGGGCTACCGCATCTGCGCCGCAGCGATCGACCAGCTGAAGGTGGCGCTGGACGAGAGCGCGGCCAACCTGGGAGCCACCCGGCTCACCACCCTGGCCACGGTGACGGCGCCGCTCGTTCGGCAGGCGCTACTGGCAACGTTCGTGTTCTGCTTCGTGCAGTCCGTGGGCACGCTCAGCACCGTCATCTTCCTCGTCTCGTTCGACACGCCATTGGCGTCGGTCACCATCCTCAACCTGGCCGACCAGGGCAGTTGGGGCCGCGCAGCGGCGCTGGCCGCCGCGTTGATCCTCGTGACCATGCTGGCGTTGGGGCTGCTGTTCCTGATCACCGGCCGGTCTCTCAAGCTTGGGGAGTTCACCCGTGTCGGGGCCTGACAGCGTGGCGCCGACCGGCGCCGCTCACGTGCAACTCGCGGGGCTGTCCAAGGCGTACGGCAGTACGCGAGCCGTGGACGGGTTCTCACTGCAGGTACCGCGCGGCAGCTTCACCACGCTGCTTGGGCCTAGCGGCTGCGGCAAGACCACGGTGCTGCGCATGGTGGCCGGCTTCGTTGAGCCGGATTCAGGTCAGGTGCTCATCGGCGGCGTCGACCAGGTGGGGCGCCCGCCCAACCTGCGCGGCGTTGGCATGGTGTTCCAGGATTACGCCCTCTTCCCCCACATGAGCGTGCGCTCCAACCTCGAGTACGGCCTGCGGCGCCGAAGGGCCCACAAGGACGAACTGAGGGAGCGCGTCGACCGCACGCTGACCCTACTCGACCTGGCTTCGTTGGCAGCGCGGTACCCGCACCAGCTGTCGGGGGGGCAGCAGCAGCGCGTGGCGCTCGGGCGGGTACTGGTGCTGGAACCTGAAGTGCTCCTGATGGACGAACCGTTCTCGAACTTGGACGCCAGGCTGCGCATGCGCCTGCGGGCCGAGCTCAAGGAGCTGCAGCAACGTCTGGGCATCACCACCCTGTACGTGACTCACGACCAGGAGGAGGCGCTTTCACTCTCCGATCACGTGGTGACCATGGCGGAGGGGCGCGTGCAACAAGGCGGCTCTCCCGAAGAGATCTACTTGCGCCCGCAGAGCAAGTTCGTGGCCGCGTTCGTTGGTGACGCCAACCTGCTGCCGGCCGAGGTGTTGAGCATCCACGAGGGCGCGGTGCTCGCTAGGGCACTCGGACAGGAGCTCGAGCTGCGCCTACCCGCCGGTCCCGCGCCTCACGTAGGTGCCAAGGGTTACGCCATGGTGCGGCCGGAGCACGTGCTGCTCGTGGACGGGTCAGGCGAGGAGGCGGGTTGGCACGCCTCCGGGACCGTGAGGGCGCACGCCTTCTTCGGCGCTTACCAGCGGTACTGGCTGAGCGTGCCCGGCGTCACCGAACCCTGGATCGCGGACGCGCCGCTGGCCGCGCCGCACGTCGGGCAGAACGGACACCGGTTGGCAGGGGACCAAGTGGGCGTGACACTAAGCCCGGGTGCTGCCAGCTGGGTCTGGTGACGCGCGAGGGCGCGAGGAACCTCAGGCCAGCGGGTTGATCCACTCGACGTCCGGGAACCTAGCGAAGTCGGAGTCGTTGGAGACGATGGCTAGGCCGTGCTCGATGCAGAGTGCCGTTAGCACCGCGTCCGAGACGTGTGGACCCCTGATATCTCGGCTTTCCAGTAGTTTGCCCAGGATGGCCGCGTGCCCCTGCGTGGGGGCTGGCACCCAGGCGGCAGGAGCGCCACGCCACGCGGTCACGTGTAGCCACGCCTGCTCTGCGCTCAAGGGGTTGTGGAGCGCCCGCGGGTTCGTGGCTATCCTCAGGAACGCCCAGTAGGACAACCAAGGGATGCCTACGCGCTGATCTCCGTTCAGGGCTCCTTCTAGCCAGGTCCGCGCCCTGCGGTGGTGGGGGCTTGTCTCGTCGACGGCGTATAGGAGGATGTTGGCGTCTACCAGCATGCTCAGCGTGCCTGCGGTCCCTCTAGCACCTCTAGCGCGTCGGCCACGTTAGACACGTCGATCATCAGACCAAGTGGGTGGGTCTCCTGCACGAAGGGCTGGGACGTAGTGCGGGGCAGCAAGCCGCGCCTGATAAGTAGGTTCACCGCTTCGGACACCCCTAGCCCCGACTCTCGCCTGAGGCGCTCGATGGCAGCAGCCGTGTCATCGTCGAACTGCACTGTGGTGCGCATGATTAGAGTTTAGCACGTGCGTGCGGTTTTTGACGCACGCGCGTGCGCTGCCGGCCCTGCCGCCCCGCCTGGCGCGGGTACGGACTCTTGGTTCGGGCGCAGAGCGCCGCAGCAGCCACTCACTTGCGTGCGTGAGGTTGCGCCCGCGGCTGGCGCGTGGAAGAGTGCGGACGTGCCCAGTGAACCCCCAGCAGAACCCGCACCGGAGCGACTAAGCCCGAACGCGCTCGAGCGCCGCGTGAAGCGGTGGTGGCGCGAGGGCCCTTACGAGGCCTACGTGCAAGTGGCACCGGGCCTGGAGCAGACGCTCGAACGCGAGCTGCTCGACCTGGGCGTTGCGGAGGCCGCGACCGAGCTGGTCACGGACCGCGGCGGCGTGGGCCTGAAGCTCACACCGGCCGAGGTCATGCGCGCCAACCTGAGCCTGCGCACGGCAAGCCGCGTGCTCGTGCGCCTCGGCACCTTCCCCGCAGCGTCACCGGAGATGCTCTACGACCGCGCACGCAAGCTGCCGTGGGAGGTGCACCTAGGCTTCGCCACCAGCTACGCGCTGCGCGTCACCGCGCGCAACTCCAAGCTGCAGGCCGGCGACGAGGTGGCCAAGGCGGTGGCCAGCGCCGTGTCGCGGCACATGCGGGAGCTCGGCCTCTACCCGAAGCCTGCCGAGGAAGCTGCGCTGGAGTTCCACGTCCGGCTCCTCAACGACTACTGCACCATCAGCCTCGACACCTCCGGCGAACTGCTTCACCGTAGGGGGTTCCGGAAGCACGTTCACGCCGCGCCCGTGCGCGAGACTCTGGCCGCAGCGATGGTGCTGGAGGGCCTCGCAAGCATGGAAGGCGTGCCCGACGTGGTCGTGGATCCGTTCTGCGGTAGCGGCACGCTCCTGCTCGAAGCGGCGGAGATCCTTCGGGGCCTCCAGCCGGGCCGGCAGCGTAGCTTCGCGTTCCAGCAGGCCGGCTGGTTCAGGCAGGGGCAGTGGCGCGAGGCGGAGCGCGAAGCAGAGCGCCGGTCGATAGCGCCAGGTGGGGAGGCCACGCCACGCCTCCTCGGGTTCGACCTGGACCCCAAGGCGCTCGCCGCTGCGCGGCTGAACCAAGCCGGCGGCCCTTACGAGAACATCCAGCTGGCACAAGCCGACAGCACCAAGCTCGACTTCGCCGCGTTGGGAGCTCAGCGCGGGCTGGTACTCACCAACCTGCCTTACGGCGTGCGCTTGGCAGAAGGCGCCTCGGCCGCCGCTACGACGGAGAGGTTCCTGACCCAGCTGCTGGCCAGCGGCGGCAACTGGCGGGTGGTGCTCCTCGCCACACAATCTGAGGCCGACGTGGCCGCGCGGCTGGTGAACGTGGAGCGTGTGCTGACCACCCGCAACGGCGGGCTGGACGTGCGCATGGTGGTAGCCACAACGGGCTAGCTGCCAGCCGAGCGAGGAGTCAAGGCTTCGGCGGGGCGCGGTCAGGCGCGTGCCCGCAGCAGGCGCGTTAGGGCTATCCTTGCAAGCAGTGACAGACGCAAGTACTACACCAGACCCGCACGAGACCCCCCAAGCGCTCACGCAGGAACAGATAGCCAGCAACCTGGCTGCCGTTCGCGCCCGCATCGACGCGGCAGCCCGGCGCGCGGGCCGCGAGCCTGGCGATATCCGCCTGCTACCGGTGAGCAAGACCGTACCGGCCGAGCGGCTCCGCCTCGCGTACGCGGCAGGCTGCCGGTTCCTGGGCGAGAACAAGGTGCAGGAGGCGCACGAGAAGTCCGAAGCGCTGGCCGACCTTGAAGGCCTCAAGTGGTCGGTGATCGGTCACCTGCAGCGCAACAAGGCACGCTACGTGGCGCGCTTCGCGAGCGAGTTCCAGGCCCTGCATACCGTGCGCCTGGCCGAGATGCTGGAGCGCCGGCTGGAGATCGAGGACCGCACGCTGGACGTGTACGTACAGGTGAACAGTTCGGGCGAGGAGAGCAAGTTCGGCCTGCCGCCGGAGGAGGTTCCGGCGTTCATGAAGGAACTGCCCGCGTTCCCGCGCCTGCGCGTCAAGGGACTCATGACGCTGGCCCTCTTCTCGTCCGACATGGAGCGGGTACGGCCGTGCTTCGTGCGCATGCGGGAGTTGCGCGATGTGCTCAGGCAGGAAGCGCCCAGCGGTCTCAGCTTCGAGGAGCTCTCCATGGGCATGTCCGGCGACTTCGAGATGGCTATCGAAGAGGGCGCCACGTTGGTGCGGGTGGGGCAATCGATCTTCGGCGCCCGCGCCCTGCCGGACAGCCATTACTGGCCTTCGACCAAGGCGGCCGGGGGGTGAGCGCCACGGGCTCGGAGCGGCCCTCCCCCCTCGCTCCCGGCTCTCTAGACCCTCTGCCGGTCGACGTCATCTCGGTGCAGTCGCAGGTGGTTTATGGCTGCGTGGGCAACAGTGTGGCGGTGCCTACCCTGCAGGCTGCCGGTCTCAACGTCGTCTCGGTACCCACCGTTCTGCTGAGCAACACACCGCACTACGACTCGCTGCACGGCGGCGCCGTTCCGCTGGACTGGTTCGAGGGGTTCCTTGCAGACCTCACGAGGCGAGAGGTTCTGCGGCACGCCCGCGCGGTGCTCATCGGGTACCTGGGTTCACCTGAGCAGGCCGTAGCGCTGGCTCGGTGGCTGGAAGCTGCCACCGAAGCCAAGCCTGAACTCCAGG
Source organism: uncultured bacterium (assembly GCA_964630175.1). Taxonomy (GTDB): domain Bacteria; phylum Deinococcota; class Deinococci; order Deinococcales; family Trueperaceae; genus JAAYYF01. The sequence continues at coordinate 21,442 of CAZVTS010000028.1, read as the reverse complement.
TGATCCTGGACCCGGTGATGGGCGATCACGACAGTGGACTCTACGTACATCCGGTGCTGCCGGACGCCATCCGTCGGCACCTTGCTCCACTAGCTACCGGCGTCACACCGAACTCGTTCGAGCTCGAACGGATGGTTGGGCTGCAGGACCTCGACCTCGCAGGCACCGTGAAAGCCGCAGAAGAGTTCCTGGATACACGGACGAAGTGGGTAGTGGTCACCAGCGCAGCACCCGGCAAGTACAACGACGACGAGTCGCGCACCGTGCTCGTGTCTGCGGCCGGCACGGAAGTCTTCAGTTGGCAGAGGATCGCCTCTGCCGCCAAGGGCACTGGGGACCTGTTCTCCGCGTCCCTCACTGCGCAACTCCTGAAGGGAGCCGACCTCCGGTCGGCCATATCTGCCGCGCACGACAGAGTTGTTGCGGTGCTCGAGCGCACGGCAACACTGAACAGCAACGAACTGGTGATCAGCCCGCCTGCTTCTTGATACCTGCCTCGCGCACTGCGCACCACACTCGTAGCGCACGGCGGAAGCGCCACACTCGCACGGATTCGAAAGACACTGGTTCAGCGGAACGCACTTCCGTTCTTCCTTTGTACCGTTTCGCCCCACAGTTTCCGCATCGCCCGCCCGCTGGTGTACCATTGCGCAACCCACACGACCTCACTGGAAGGTGCGGGTAAGGGTTCCAAGTAGTGCTACGTAATCGGGTCTCAGACGCCCCCGGCCTGGGAGACGACTTAACGTGCCGCGTTACTTTTAGGAGGAACGATGAACTTCCGCCGTCTGTCAGCCGCGCTGCTCGCAGCGCTCGTCATCTTCGGGCTGGTCTTCAGCGCCAGCGCTCAGGAGCCACGCTACGGTGGAAGCATCACCGTCGCCGTGACGGATGACCCACCTAACCTGGACCCGCACATCACCAACGCTGCCTCGGCCCGCAACGTGCTGCACAACATCTTCGCCACCATCGTTGAGATGAACCTTGATTTCGTGCCGGCCCCGGGCCTGGCCGAATCGTGGGAGATCAGCGACGACGGCCTCACCTACACGTTCCACCTGGTGCAGAACGCGCGCTTCCACGACGGCACGCCCGTCAACGCTGAAGCGTTCGTCTACAACTTCGACCGCATCAAGAACCCGGACACCGGTTCTCCTCGCGCTTCCGAGCTGAGCTTCGTGGAGTCGTACGAGGCCGCGGACGAGTTCACCTTCGTGGCGCACCTCAGCCAGCCTTACGCCGCGCTCCTCCCGGCGCTTGCCTCCTGGAGCGGCATGATCGTTTCGCCCACCGCGGTGGAACTGCACGGCGACGAGTTCACCTCCAACCTGGTGGGTGCGGGCCCGTTCAAGTTCGTGGACCACATCCGCGACGACCGCGTGCTGCTGGTGCGTAACGACGACTACTTCCGTGAGGGCCTCCCCTACCTGGATCAGATAATCGTGCGTCCGTTCGTGGACGGCGAGTCGCGCGTCATCAACCTGAAGTCCGGCGCGCTCGACATGATCTACACCATCCCCGGCAAGGACCTCGAAGAGCTCCAGACCTACCCCGGTGTCGTGGTGGCGTCGGTCCCCGGCCTTGGCTACTCGAGCATGTACATCAACACCAAGTCCGAAGCGCTCGGTAACGCCTACCGTCGCCAGGCTCTCAACTACTGCGTGGACCGCGACATCATCATCAACACCGTGTTCGCCAGCGGCGGCGCCGTAGCTGCGTACAGCCCCTTCTCCCCTGCCACCTTCGTGACCGACACGGACGACGTCCGTATCCCCAAGCGTGACGGCGAGAAAGTCCGCGAACTCCTCGAGCTCGCCGGTTCGCCCAACGGCTTCACCTTCGAAGTGCTCTACGCCGCCGACGAGCAGAACACCCGCCTCATCACGCTCGTTCAGGCCATGTGCGCCGAGTTCGGCATCAACCTCGTGGCTCAGCCCACGGAGTTCGGCCAGATCCTCGCCCGCGCCGGTGAAGGCAACTACACCGCCGCCTGGATCTCGCTCACCCCGCGTAACGACCCCGACCTCAGCGCCTACCCGTGGTTCACCACGAACAGCACCAACTTCGCGCAGATCAACAACGCCACCATCGACGACCTCCTCACCCGCGCACGCGCCGTGAGCGACATCGCCGAACGCCGCGAGCTGTACCGCGCTGCCGCCGACGAGATGCTGCTCGAGATGCCGTACCTCTTCCTCTACCACTCGGCAGAGATCAAGGCGTACCGCGACCGGCTGCAGGGCTTCCCGCACATCCCCGACGGCATGATGCGGTTCGAGTCCGTGTGGGTAAACGACTGAGTTCCGGCTGACGAACAGCCCGGGGGTGGGCGGCTCTATCGCGACCGCCCACCCCCTTCCAGTTCTGGAGTCGAATGTTCACGTTCCTCGTAAACCGCTTCCTCTCGGCGATCCCGATAATCATCATCATCACCCTGGCCGTCTTCTCGGTGATGCAGCTGCTGCCGGGCGACCCCACGCTTGCGATCCTCGGCGACGAGGCCACCCCGCAGTCGCGCGCCGTTCTGCGCGAACGGATGGGACTCAACCGGCCCATCCACGTTCAGTACCTATCTTGGTTGGGCGGTATCTTCACCGGCGACCTTGGCCGCTCGCTCGTGGACAACACTCCCGTCACCCGCGCGGTGGGCTTCGCCTTCCCAGTCACCCTGCAGATCGCGCTGGTGTCGCTCTTCATCTCCATCACCGTCGGGGTGCCGCTCGGCATCCTCTCGGCGGTGCGCCGTGGCGGCTTCCTGGACGCGCTGAGCTCGATGTTCGCGCTGTCCGCCATATCCATCCCCGCCTTCTGGGCCGGCATCCTGCTCATGTATTTCGTTGCACTACAACTAGGTTGGTTCCCCTCCTCGGGCTTCGTGCGTTTCGGCGAGGACCCGTGGCGAAGTCTGCACCACTCCGTACTGCCGGCCACCGCTCTGGCGCTTAGGCCCATAGGCATCTTCATGCGCATGACGCGCGGCAGCATGCTTGAGGTCATCAACAGCGACTTCGTGAGGACGGCGCGCGCCAAGGGCGCATCGGAGATCGCCGTCAACTTGCGGCACGCGCTGCGCAACGCGCTCATCCCGCTCTTCACGCTCATCGGCCTGGAGTTCTCCGGCCTCATGGGCGGCGTCATCGTGATCGACACGCTCTTCGCCATCCCCGGGTTCGGGCGCCTCATCTACAGCGCTTTCCTGCGCTCCGACTTCGTGATGATGCAGAGCCTCATGGTGCTCTTCTCGATGGTGGTCATCGTGGTGAACCTGTTGACGGACATCTCGTACAGCTTCCTCGACCCAAGGATCCGGTACTCATGACCTGGCGTAGAGCGGCCAAGCAGTTCATGCGGCGCCCGCTGGCGGTCCTGGGGCTCGTCATCGTGGTCGGCATGCTGCTGGTGGCCATATTCGCTCCACAGTTGGCGCCTCACAACCCGAACAAGCCAGACTTCATGGCCATCCTTCAGGCGCCCAGCGCGAAGTACCTGCTGGGTACGGACGAGGTGGGCCGCGACCTTCTCTCCAGGCTCATCTACGGGGCGCGCGCTTCCATCCAGGCCGGCCTCCTCGCGGTGCTCATCGCGGTGGGCATCGGCGTGCCAACAGGCCTTCTCTCGGGCTACGTGCGCGGCTGGCTGGATCAACTCGTCATCATGCGGCTGGCGGACGCCATGATCGCCTTCCCCACCATAGTGCTGGCGCTGGCGCTCGCGGCGGCTCTGGGCGGCAACCTCACCACGGCCATGCTCGCCATCGGCATCGGTAGCGCGCCGGCGTTCATACGGCTGGCGCGAGCGCAGGCCCTCAGCCTGCGGGAGCAGGAGTTCGTTGAGGCCGCCAGGGCGCTGGGCAACCGGTCGCTGAAGGTGATGGCCAAGCACGTGTTCCCCAACATGATCGGGCCACTGTTGGTGCAGACCTCCATCGCCATCGCGGCGGCCATCCTGGCCGAGACGGCGCTGTCGTTCCTCGGCTTGGGCGTGCAGCCGCCCACGCCCTCGTGGGGCTCCACGCTGCGCATCGGCACGGGCTACATGCAACAGGCACCGTGGCTCTCGCTCTACCCGGGCATGTCGATCTTCGTGACCGTGCTTGGCATCAACCTGCTGGGCGACGGCCTGCGCGACGTGCTGGACCCCAGGGACCGCGCCTGAACCCGTAACTCCCGGACGCTCCGGGGCTGTCCGCCCTCGTGGCCTGTCGTCAAGCCCATGGCTTGGCGTGGTGTGCGCTTGACACGCACGGCCCAGACTCCTATCCTGAACCCAGACCCTTAGTATCTAAGGGTACTCTCCCGGAGTCAGGAAGGAGCTCGCCGTGCCACGTCTTCCCCACCGTCAATCGCAGATCCTGGAAGCCCTCCAGCACGCCTACGAGAGCACCGGCGTGCTCCCCGAACTCACTGCACTGGCCCGCACTTTCGATATCACCTACCCCACCCTCCGGGAGCACCTGAAGGCGCTGGAAGCCAAGGGCAAGCTCACCGTCAAGGCGCGCGGCCCGGGCCGTAGCCCCGTCATAACCCTGCACGGCAGCAACTACGGCGTCCCTCTCTTCGGCGAGATCGCGGCCGGCCTCCCCGTGGGCGCCTACCCCAACCCGGACGGGCACCTGGCGCTGCGCGGCCGCCCGGATCAGTTCGCCCTGCGCGTACGCGGCGATTCCATGGCCGACCGAATAGAGAACGGCGACGTGGTGCTTCTCCACCGCGCAGGGCCGCAGCGCTCGGGCGAGATATGCGCCGTGCGCGTAGGCGAGGACGAGTCCACCCTCAAGTACCTCGACTGGCAACCAGGCAACTCGCGCCCGCTCGAGTACCGCCTGAGGCCCCACAACAACGCCTTCCCCACCCTCACCGTACCGGCCGAGGAACTGCATATAGACGGCGTCTTCCGCGGCCTGCTCCGCGGGGACGTGGTTCAGGAACTGTTACTGGAAGGGGGTGAGTAGCCCGGGGTAACGAGGCGCTTCCGGCCTTACACCACTCACCAACGACCACGCCAGAAGAAAAGCGAGAAGAACACACACCACCGCCGCCAAGCAGAAGAGTGCGTCCTTCTCGAAGCCCCGAAAGAGGCCCGCCTAAGCGGACCTGCCCAGGTACACGGCATGCTACCACCGCATAACCACCTTATAGAACCGGCCCGCCGGCCGGCGCATCTCCCCGACGCCGCTCACGGCCACGGTTCGCGCCGCCCCGCTCGCCCGGGCCGCCCACCCGTCATGCGTCCGCCGCTGCCCGCACGCGCGCTCGCGCTGGCCAACTGGCACGCCTTCTTCGCCA
>CAZVTS010000028.1:0-16057 GCA_964630175.1 uncultured bacterium | reverse complement strand
TCGCCAGCAAGGGAGCGGCGTCATGATCGTGGCTCTCAACTTCTCCCCCTTCCCGCTCTACCTGGCGGAGCGCGCGGAACCGCACCGCAAACGCGTGCCGCTGGTAGTGGTCGAGGAACAGCGCGTGCTGCACGCCAACGCGCCCGCCAAGCGTCACGGCGTGATCCCGAACATGCGTTTAGCCGGCGCGCGCATGCGCGTGGGCAACCTCGAGGTGGCCGAGTTCACCGAACCCGACCTGCAGCACGCCTGGAGCAGCCTCCTGCAGGAGCTGAACGAGTACACCCCCTGGGTGGAAGCCGGCGGCCGAGGCCGCGTGTTCGTGCGGGTGAGCCCGGACGAAGCGCACGAGCTGTCGCGCCGTTACGACGTGCCCGTGGGCGTAGCAGACGATCTGGAAACGGCCGAACTGGCCTCCGTGTCCGCGCTCGCCGGCAGCCCGCGCCAGGTCTCCGCGCTCGAGGTCAGCGCCTTCATCGACCACCTGCCCCTGCACTTCCTCAAGGGGGTGGGTCTCACCGGCGCCAACTACACGCGCCTGCAGTGGCTCGGGCTCGTGAGCGCCGGCGACCTGGCACGCTGGGGCGCTCCCCAGATACGCGCCTACCTGGGCCAGGAGGGCGGGGCGCTGCTGCCGTACCTGCATGGGCCGCGCCGCGCCGACCTGAGGCCCTACCACCAACCCCCCACCCTGCGGCGCTCGCTCACCTTCACCGAGCCCGCGCTCGAACCGCGCGAGGTGCACGGCGCGCTCGACCGCCTGTCGGCAGAACTCGAGAAGGCGCTGGACGGCCGCGTGGCGCAGCGCCTCACCCTCACCGCCACCACCCCGGGCGGCAAGCAGCGCGCCAGCCGCTTAGCCAAGCGTCCACTTCAGCAGGCACGGCACATAAGGCAGCAGGCGCTCTTCGCGTTACAGGACAGCCGCGCGGAAGGCCTCCCCATCCAGCGCCTCACGCTGGAGCTGGCCTCACCAGCGCGCGTGGGGCAGCAGGAGGGCCTCTGGCCCCAGCGCGAGCGCAGGCAGCAAGCGCTGCGCGCCACCCTGGAGCGCTTCCCGGCCTCGCAGCGGCACCTGGTATGGCGCGACCCTTACGCGCAGGCCGCCGACCTGGCCTGGAAGTGGGAGGGCTACGTGGATCAGGGCGGCGCGTACGCCGGCGCCGACGTGGCGCAGCGCGGCGCAGCACCGGCCGTCAGCCGCGGCGCCGCCACTCAGCCGGCTTCCGCTGGCACGGCGCCCGCCGTGGCCGCAGCAGCCGTGCCGCTGTTCGACCCCGGATCGCTCACGACCCATGGGCAACCCCAAGGCACCCATCCTCCTGCGCCCGGCAACGCACGCCAGTCCCGGAAGCCGGGCGCTAAGCACGCGCAGGCGGAGGGCATACTGTTCGGAGGGCTTTGAACCCATGCGCTGGGTCACCGTTCGCGTTCCGGACGGCGCGAAGCCACCATAGGTGAGCCTCGCGGCACACGCGCCGACGGCTGGATCAACGCCTGCTGGTCAGCTGAACAGTTGGTTGGCCTCGTCATACTTCAGGTCGCTATCCAACATGCTCTGGAACGACCCCTGCCTGAGTTCCCGCGCGATCCGCGACACCAGCCCGTACGCGGCCCGCGCCGGACCGGAGCCCACGCTCAGCCGGGCCACTCCCAACGCCTCCAGTTCGTTAGGCAACGGAGTGGCCGGCGCAGCGATAACGTTCAGGGGCCCGTCGATCTCCCGCACCAGCGTGCTTATGGTTCCGGCCGCAAGGTTGCCGGGCACGAACACGCAATCTGCGCCAACCTCCAGGTAGGCGTTGCAGCGCTGGATGGCGCTCTCGAGTTGCTCTCCGGCGCTACCAAGCCCGAGCCAGAAGGCGTCGGTCCGGGCGTTAAGAACGAACGGCACGCCCGTACTCTCCCTGGCTCCGCCAACAACCCGTAGCAGGTCGCACTGCGCCTCGAGGTCGGTGAGCCGTGCGGGCCCCTGCGCACCTCCGGGCACGCCGTCTTCGATATTGATGCCCACGGCACCGCCACCCACGACGGCTTCCACGGCCCGCAGCACCTCCGCTGCATCACTGCCGTACCCCGTCTCCATGTCCACCGTCAGCGGAACGCTGATCCTGTTCACTATGCTCGCCTGCACCGCCAGCAGTTGCGCCAGCGGGATCCGCTCACCGTCGGGCCGACCAATGCCGTAGGCCACGCCGGCGCTGGAAGTACCGATGGCGCCGAACCCCGCCTTCTCGAAGATGACGGCACTGCCCGCGTCCCACGCGTTGGGCAGCACGAGCAGTTCCGGCCCGGTGTGCAGGGCGCGGAAGTAGCGGGCCCGGTCAGCCTGCGTTTCGGTGGTCCTCAGCTTCTCGTCCATGGGCGTACCCTCTCAAAAAGTCGGCCCTCAGCCGAACCGTTCCACCCTTACGCGCGCGCCGCCACAGCGAACGCGCGCATGTCGCTACCGCTGGGCTCCTGGAAGAGCCGTAGCCCGAACTCCGGCAGTATGGCGATGAGGTGGTCGAACACGTCGGCCTGCACGCCCTCGTACACGGCCCAGCGCACGTCGTTCACGAACACGTAGATCTCTAGTGGCAACCCGCGCGGTCCCGGCTGCAGGTGACGCACCAGGAACGTCATGTCCTGCGCGATACCGGGGTGCGCCCTCAGGTAACGCGTCACGTAGGCGCGGAACGTGCCGATGTTGGTGAGGCGCCGCGAGTTCACGACGTCGTCGTGCGCCGCCGGGTGCTCCTCTATCCAGGCGGTTATGTCCGCGCGCTTCTCCTCGAAGTAGGGCTGCAGAAGCACGAAGCGGCTGAGCCGCTCAACGTCGGCTTCGTCCAGGAAGTGCACCGTGGACATATCGATGTCCAGGCTCCGCTTGATGCGCCGCCCGCCGGACGCCTGCATGCCGCGCCAGTTCTTGAAGGACTTCCCCAGGAAGTTGTGCGTGGGGATGATCGTGAGGGTCTTGTCCCAGTTCTGCACGGTGACGGTGTTGAGCGCTATCTCTATCACGTCGCCGTCCGCGTTCATCTCCGGCATCTCGATCCAGTCGCCTATGCGGATGAGGTCGTTGTTCGTGAGTTGGATGCCCGCCACCAGGCTGAGGATGGTGTTCTGGAAGATGAGCAGCAGCACGGCGGAAGCGGCGCCTATGCCGGTGAGCAGCACCAGCGGATCGCGGTCCAGCAGCATGCCGATGCTCACGATGCCGGTAACGAAGTAGAGCGCCAGCACCACCACCTGCAGGTAGCCCTTGATGGGTCTCTCGATCGCCTGCGGCGTGCGAGCGTACACGTCGCCGAAGGCGTTGATCAGGGAGGCCACCGCGCGCATCATGGCGATCACCACCAGCACGGCGATGATGCGCTGCAGAGCCACCGCCAGGCCGTCAGGGAGCGCCGGCAGGTAAGGCAACCCGGCCCGGATGATGAGCAGAGGCACGAAGTGCGACAGGCGGTAGAAGAAGCGGCGGCCCTTGAGCGCATCGTCCCACTTGGTGGTGGACCGCGCCACCAGTCGGTTGAGCGCCACGATGAGTAGGCGCCTGGTAAGGATGAACGCGAGGTAGGCCACCACCACCAGCACGGCGGCCACCACAACCGTGGCCAGCAGCGGCTGAACCGTGGCCCACTCCTGCAGCGCGTCGCCCACGTAGCCGGGCAACGGGGTCGGGGTCAGGAACTCGTCCATACGTGAATGACCATAACGTGACGGCGTCGAAGGCACGCGAAGTGGCCGCTCATCGCGGCCGTGCGGTGCGGCTAGTCGCCCTACGGCGAGGGCCACAACCCGAACAGTGGACGAAAACTCACGAACCGCTGAGAATGAGGCATCATGACGCACTGCTCGCGCGCCAAACTGTCACCGAAACGACTCAGCCTCCTGACGCTGCTGCTCGCTCTCCAGTTCCTAGTGAGCGCCTACGCAGCTTCACCCACCTTCGGCGTGTCCATCATCCCGTTCACGGGCGGCTGGCCCGAAGCCATGCTCAGCGGGAGCGTTCCGCTCGCCACCTACGAGAGCAACGAGGGGCCCCTGGTGTTCGCTGGCCGGCTGGACGTGAGCGCTCCGCTCAACTTCTCACACCTGCCCACGGTGGGTCTTGCGGCCACCGGTATCTTCACCAGCAACGACATGTTCCAGCCGTTCTTCGGGGTCGGCGCTGCCCTGGGTTGGGCCCGCCCCCCGGAAGCGCAGTACCTGTACGTGACGCCGACACTGCTGGCGGGCCTGCGTGTGCCGCTCGACCCCACCTGGGCAGTGCGCGTGGACGCCGTTTACGCTCCGCTGAGGAGCCGGCTCTGGGTCGGCATCGGCGTGGACGTGGCGCTCCAGTAGGTCAGGAACCAAACCCCTCCGGGGCCAGACCTTCCCCGCCGACCGCACAGCCGAACCCCGATTCGCCCACATGGTGGCGCCTAACCGGTTAGGGTTTGCGGATGCAGTCGATTGTCCGCAAGGCACTAACCGCCCGGGTGTACGACCTGGTGTCGGTATCACCACTGGAGTACATGCCGCGGCTGAGCGAACGTCTGGGTAGACCAGTGCGCCTGAAGCGCGAGGACCTGCAGTCCGTGTTCTCGTTCAAACTGCGCGGCGCCTACAACAAGATCGCCAACCTGAGCGCCAAGGCGCGCAACGCCGGGGTCATCTGCGCCTCCGCCGGTAACCACGCACAGGGCGTGGCCGTGGCCGCCGCCAAGTTCGGCATCGAGGCCACCGTCGTCGTGCCCACCACCACCCCCGACATCAAGGTCCAGTCCATCAGGCGGCGCGGCGCCACCGTCGTCGAGTACGGCGAGGGCTACGACGAGGCCTACGCCAAGGCGCGTGAACTGGAGGCGAGGAGCGGGGCAACGTTCGTTCACCCGTTCGACGACGAGGACGTGATCGCCGGCCAGGGCACCGTGGGCGTCGAGCTGTTGCAGCAGCACCCGGGTGACCTTGAAGCCCTGTTCGTGCCCGTGGGCGGGGGCGGCCTCGCTGCGGGTGTGGCAACGATAGTGCGGTACCTCCGGCCCGAGGTGCGGATCATCGGGGTGGAGCCCACGGACGCGGCGTCCATGCTGGCGGCGTTCGAGAACGGCGGCCCCATCACGTTGCCGGAAGTCGGCCTGTTCGCCGACGGTGTGGCCGTGAAGCGCGTCGGCGACCTCACCTACCGCCTGTGCCGCGAGACCCTGGACGAGATCATCACGGTGGACACGGACGCCATCTGCGCCGCCGTGAAGGACGTGTACGAGAACTGCCGTGTGATCCCCGAGCCGGCCGGCGCGGTGGCGATAGCCGGCCTGAAGGCTTACGGCGCTCGGGTCGGCGCCGGTGAGGGTGGTCTCGCGGCCATCCTGTCGGGTGCCAACCTGAACTTCGATCGCCTTCGGCACGTGGCCGAGCGGGCCGAGTTGGGAGAAGGTCTCGAGGCCCTGCTGGCGGTCGGCATGCCGGAAAGGCCCGGCAGCTACCGGCGCTTCATCGAGATGCTGAACGGGCGTAACATCACGGCGTTCAGCTACCGGTACGCAGACCCGAAGCGAGCGCAGATCTTCGTGGGGGTGGCGCTCAAGCAAGGGCCAGAAGAGAAGCACGCCCTGATCCGCAAGCTGGAGGCTGGCGGTTTCACCGTCACCGACCTGAGCGAGAGCGAGACCGCGAAGACGCACACACGCTACCTGGTGGGCGGCAACGCTCCCTCCGTGCACGACGAACTGATCTTCCGCTTCGAGTTCCCGGAGAAGCCGGGCGCGCTGCTACGGTTCCTGGAGAGCCTTAGGCCAGAGTGGAACGTCACGCTGTTCCACTACCGCTACCACGGGGCCGATTACGGGCGCGTGCTGGCCGGCATAGAGGCCCCGGCCGAGGAGCGCGAGGAGCTGCAGCGCGCGCTCGGTGACCTCTCCTACCCGTACCAGGACGTGAGCGACGACCCTTCGGTGAGGCTGTTCCTCAAAGCGTAGCGGCCAAACCGAGGGCCAGGTTAGAGGCCGGTGCCGCCCACCGGGACGGTTTCGAAGCGCTCCCCGAAGCCGACTATGAGCGGCCGCGCGTTAGCGATGGTGGCCTGCACTCCAGCTAACTGCAGCGACGCCTGATGCTGCTCCTGGCTGTCCCACACCTCCGTGATCCAGATGGCGTTCTCGTCGGTGGGGTCGGTGGCGATGACGTAGCTTCGGCAGCCGGGCATGGCGACCATGCCGGTAAGCATGACGTCGAGCAGTTCCTGCCGCCTGCCCTTCGCTGCGAGCAGCTTGCCGATCAGTCCGTACATGGCACCTCCGTTGGCGTGCGTACCCCGCCCAGTCCGGCGGGGGAACCTGGTGTCAGCGCGCACGAAGTCAGCACTCTCATCGGCCTGCACTCACGGTCACTTCGCCGTCGCCCGGCACCTTCACGTTGTCGAACACCTCTACGGGTGCGCTCAGCACCCGCACTCGGTAGAGGCCCATGGGTAGCTCAATCGCTTCGCCACCCACCCGCCCCTGTGCCACCAGGGTTCCGTCCTGGTCGTAGACCTCGAACGCCGGGTTCAGGGCTTCGGCGATGGCCGTGCTTAGCGCCTCGTAGGAGCCCACGTCCACGTAGCTGGCGCCTACCTCTTCCGCCAACGATTCGAACACTGCGAGGGCCTCGGGTTCCAGCGCGAGTGACACGATGGCTAGCGACAACGGGCCTCCTGCCCGGAGCTGACGCACGGCCTCGGCCGGATCTCCGCCGCACGACTCCTCGCCGTCGGTAATGAGGATGACCTGACGCGCCCCCGCGGCCGCCGCGAGGTCCTGAGCCACTGCCGCCAACGACTCGGCAATCGGCGTGCCCGATAGCAGCTTGGGCTCTATGGCGCGCACCGCGGCCAGGGCCTTGCTCCGGTCCAACGGGGCCAGCGCAAGGTCAAGCCGGGTGTCGCAGGAGGTCGGCTTGATGTGCCCGAAGGCCCGCAGCGCGAAGGGTGTCTCGTCAGGCAAGACCTCGCCGACTAGCGTCTCGAGTGCGCGTTTGGCGGCCACGATGCGCTGCTCGCCGCTCGGGAGCACCTGACCCATGGAGCCGGAGGCGTCGAAGATGACCTCCACGGCCGGGCGGCCGGCGCCCTCCGCCAGCACCACTTTCAGCAGGCCAGGACCCGGGGGCGCCACGGTGCTCAGCGCCACTTCCACCTCGTAGCCCTTGGGGCGCCTAAGCATGCAGCTGGCTCGCGAGAAGCCGGCGTCGAAGTCGCCCACCCCGTCGGTCATGTCGTAGTAGCCGCCGTTCACAGCGGCGTAGTCCTGCATCATGTCCTGCGCGTAGTCCGAACCGGCCGAGCTGATCTCGAAGGTGAACACGCGCGGACGCACGTCTTCCAAGGCGCGCCACAGTGCGGGCGTCAGCGCGGCGCCTCCGCTCTCTGCGTCCGTGATAAGCAGGATGGCCTTGGTCCCTTCACGGTCTGCCAATGCGAGGGTGGCGGTGAGGAGGGCAACCTCGGTGTTGCTCGAGTCTCCCCTGCGGTCGTACTCCTGGATGGCGCGCTGCACGCGCAGCGGGTCAGAGGACCAGAACGGCAGCAACCAATCGGGTCCCGGGTCGTTGTAGGCCAGTAGCTGCACAGCTTCGCGCTCACCGTCTACCGCCCGCGAGAACTCCGCGAGCGAGCTGTAGGTGATGGCGGTGTAAGGCCCGACGGAACCGCTCGTATCCCACGAGAAGATGACGGTGCGCTTCGGCTCGGACAGCCTCAGGAAGTAGTCGCCCGGTTCCGCGAAGAACGAGAGCACCTTATCGTCGCCCGCGTTTCTCTCGTCGTACACCACGTTGCGTCCCGTAGAGTCGGTGAGTTCGTACGCATATGCGATGGCGGGGTCGCCACCCAGGCGCAGTTCGACATGGTTCTGTCCGCCGCCAACAACGATCTTGTACCAGGCCTCGTTCTGACCGATGGAGACCGTGCCTGAAGCTGTCACCCCTGAAACCAGTGCATGGGCAGTCTGCCGGCTACCGTTGCCGGCCACCCTGGAACCGCTGGAGCTTGGGCCAGCCTCCACGAGCAGCTCGTACGCAGCTTCCCGCGTCATGTTGCCCCATTCGCCAAGGATACTCAGGTAGCCGCTCTCCCCCACCGCAGCCTCATAGACGGCGATGAGCCCAGGCTCGTACAGGTGGGTGTTCTCACCCTTCGGCACCGTGAAGCGCAGGTACCTGGCCCAGACCGGCTCCTCGAACTGCAGCCGCGCCACCCCACCCGCATCCCGCTCGAGCTGCCATTCGGCAACTACCTCCCACGGTCCCGCCGCCCCAGACACGCTCGCCTCCACGGTCACGTACTCCACCCGGCCATCCGCCGCCGCCAGGCCCGCTTCGGACTCGGTCCATACCAACTGGCTCACCAGCGCAGCACGGGCGTGCTGGAACCCGATCGCGAACGTCAGGCCGTCGTACTGACGGACGTCCGATCGGCCCGTGCGGCGGTCAGGCACGAGGATATTGCTACCAAGCATAGGTTCCGACCACACCACGTGGCCGCCTAGGTCGGGGTCCGCTAGGTTCAGCCCCGAGAAGCGCTCGGCCTCTTGCGCGTAGACCTTCCACTCGCCGACGTACCCGTGTTCAGGTCTGCCTAACATGTCGTCGAGGGGCACCAGCCGCACGTAACGGGCCTTCACTGGCGCGTCGAACTCGAACACCTGCTCGAAGCGCGCGGCCTGCAGCTCGCCCTCGAAAATCGGGCTGAAGGTAACGCCGTCCAGCGAGCTCTCCATCCTGAACCGCCGTAACTGGCTCCCTCGGCCCACGCCAGCCTGCGGGTGAAGCGACGTGCCTAGGATGGTGACGGGCTCATCGCCCGCCAGTTCGAACGTCGGGTGGTGGTCTTCTGTCAGCACACCGCCGTAGCTCACGGAGGTGCGCCCGTCGATCAGCATCACGTCTCGGCGTGCGTACGAGTCATCCCCATGGATGCCGGCCCCGAACCCTGACCAGAGCGCGTCCGGTTTGCCCAGCAGACCCGCGGGCAGCGAGTGGTAAGGGAACGGGTTCACTGGCGGCGCTTCGCAGACCAGCACGAAGTCTCGCCTGGCTGAGGCCGAGCCGGCGGCGCCGTTCGCGACCACCTGCAGGTAGAGGGGCACGTCGTCGCGTGCGCCGGCAGGAACCTCTAGCGTCACCGGCACCTGGGTGGACTCACCTGGTTGCAGGTGAACGGCTTCGGGTAACGTAACGCGCACCCTGGCGTCGTTGGAGGCTCCTTGGAGCTGAACCGTTTGAGTAGCAGCACTGTCGTTCCGCACCGTGGCGGTGGCTTCCACCAGCTGTCCCTCGTGCCAGAAGGCGGTCAGTTCACTCGTGGCACTGTCGAGCGTCACGCTCACGGACTCCGCGTTCCGCGGCGGCAGCAGTTGAGCGGCGTCCGGTTGCTTGGAGAACTCCAGAACCACCTCGTAAGGGCCAGAACCGCGCAGTTCCAGGTAGCGCTGCTGGCCTGCTGGGTGCACGGTGCCCAAGCTGCCGTCGTCGTTCAAGTTCCAGCGGTCCGAACCGGCCTCGTCCCTCAGGTAAGCCCCGACGTTATCTCCGCCCCTCAGCCATAGCGTGACCTCTACCTCGTCGTCGAACACGGGCAGGGCGAACAGGTCGTAGTCGCTCATCTCACCCACCACGCCGCTCCACGCGAGTTCAGAAGGCAGCTTCGCGGCTGTCGCCATGTTGTCGTTGGGTTCTAAGTCGACGGGCAGATCGAGCACGCCAAGAAGCAACAACCGCAGTTGGTAGTAGCCGGCGGGCGCTTCGCTTTGGCGGTAGCCGCGCAGGCGCACGGAATGGTCGCCCGCCAGCAGCCAACGCTCCATCACGATCGACTCACCCTCGGCGTCGGAGATCTGACTGAAGCTCCCTTCGCCCTCCAGTTCGAACATCAGGCCAGTGACGCCTTCTGGGGGAACGAGCTCCAGCCGCACCAGTTGATCGCCTGCTAGGTAGAAGCGGTAGTAATCCTCGTCGGAGGTGCTCCCAAGCCTGCCCACATGCACCGCACCCGGCACAAGCTTGTGCGCGCGGCTGCGGTCGTCGTTGGGTTCGTATTCGAGAAGGCCGGGAGGAGGCGGCATGACGACTGGGCTCTCGACCACGAGGGGTTCTGTGCCCACTACCTCACCAGTTGGGTCCGGCGGACCTGCGGGTGACGAAGTCAGTGGTGTGTCCGGTGTCGGCATCGCTGCCGGGGGCTCTGGGGCTGGAGCAGGTCCGAGCGCCATGGCCCTTACTGCGTACTCTCCCTCACCCTCCACCGAGAAGTATTGGGCGCCCGGCAAGAGCAGCAGGTCATCCAACCGTATGCGGCCGCTTCCTCGCTCTTGGGCTATCAGGCTGCCGCCACCGGTGTAAACGGTCACGCGGGTCACACCCTGGCCAACGGCCTGCACGCGGTACAGCTGCGCTTGCCCCTCGACCTCGAAGCGGAAGAAGTCCACGTCCCCAACGGTCAAGTTCCCCCTAGCCTCCGCCTGGGCGCCGATGTCAGTGGCTGTGAACAACGTGTCGTTCGGTTCTAGCTCGTTGTGGTTGGCAGGTTGCGGCTCCGCCGGTCGCCATGTCAGTTCGTAATCGACGGGCTCACCGCGATAACTGACCCCGACCGAGTAGTAGCCCTCGCTTAGGTGCAAGGCGGGGATGACCCCGCTGCTCAGGCGGCGAAGGAACAGGTCCTTACTATTGGAGTCCCGGAGACGCACGTCGAGCACGCCCTCGGCCTCGATCACGAGGTCCCAAGCCTCAACTGCGTCGGAGCCACTGACCGGCGTCATGAACCAATCCGCGTCGCTCGCGTGTCCGCGCATGCTCGTACCCAAGGGGAACCGCGTAGCCGTGAACTCGGAGTTGTTGGGTTCCACTTCCTGACCGTCGCCCCGCCGGCCCTGCTTGACGGTGGTGAATCGCGCAACTCCTGAGTCGCCCGTTATGCGAACGGTGTAGACCCCGGGCTCAAGCCCGTAGCCGTCCAGCCTTGCCGGCGCACCTGCAGCGGTCGCTGGTGAACCGATCACTCCGTCCGGCCCTTCCAGCGTGAGTCTCAGGCTCGTTCCGATCGCCGCTTCCAGCCGCAGCCCCCACGCGAAGCCAGCGTCGTCCGCCACTACCTCGAAGGGGAGCTCAGATTCGCCGTCCACAGGACCGTAGGCACGGAACTCCCCTCGTCGCACCGTGTCGCCAAGCTGAGACGCTCGGTAGCTCAGCTGCTGAGGCACGAGGTTCACCACGTACTGCCCCTCCCCGCCCGACACGGAGATGGCGATCATGTACCGGCCCGGCTCTATCAGGAACGGCTCGGAAACCGTTGGGGAACCATCAGGTGACGCGAACGTGAAGAGCTGCTCGGCAGCTGTAACGTCCACCCCGTTGTCCGCGAACTCGATCTTGTGAAGCGAGAACCGGTTCAGCTGCCCACTAACGCCCTCTAGCCGCGCAGTCCACTCATGTGCCGCGGCAAGTTCGTCTACTTCCCACCAGAACGCGTCCTGGTCGCCCTTGCCTATGTCGCCCGCCAGGCAGACGGTGCCCAGCCTGGCGTTCACCGCTGTGCCAGCCCCGTCCGGCCCCACGCCGGTTACCAGAGTCGCCTCGGCCGGCGTGTCGTTGGGCTCCACCTCGTACGTGCACTGCTGCGCCGCGGCCATGGTGAGCCCCGCCGCAGTGACAGCCACCAGGATGCCGCGAGTGCGGGAGGTTCGGAGTATGCGTACGGCCAGCCGGAAGAGAGTGCTGAGCATCGGGGTCCTCCAGGGGAGTGGTTACTGTCGGCTACGCGGCTACCGTCCGCAGAACGCAAGACCTCTACGTTGCCACTTCAGGAAGCTGCCACGGTCCCTATTCTGGGGGCAAGTCTAGAGGAAGCGCCGTCAAAAACGCGTCAACGGTGCAGGGCGGAACTTCACACCCTTAGCACCATCCACGCGGAACCTTAATCGCGGTGTCTAAGCGCAACTATGAACCCGACGACGCCGCCAAGGTACATGAGTCCAGCAACGCCCAGGATCGTCCACTGGGCTGGCGACGGTTCGAAGGTGAGCGCGGTGAGGGTGAACAGCACGCCCATGAGCGTCAGGAACGCCGACACCAGCACGCGACCGTTGCTTAGGGAGAGCCGCTTCTTCGAAGCCATGCCCAAGTGTACGGCGTGCGCCAGTACCTTGTGCGCAACCTTGCGCGGTAACGGAACTCACGCCTCCTCGTTGCCAACCGCCTACTATTGCTCATGGCCTCATGTTGCCGCGCACAGCCCTGCGAGGAGATCTTCGACTGGCGCATCGCCAGGTGGGACCTGCGTTCCTACAGGCGGCGTGGGCTGGCGAAGCTCGATCGGAAGCTGCTCGAGAGCATCGACGCTGCTAACTTCGCCGGCGGGCGAGTGCTGGAGATCGGTGGCGGAATCGGCGTGTTGCAGGCCGAACTTCTGCTCCAAGGCGCCGCTTCGGGCGAGGTGATCGAGTTGGTTAGCGCTTACCGGCCTTACGCTGCGGAACTGGCCGCCGACCTGGGCGTGGCAGAACGGACCGAGTTCCGGGTGCTGGACGTGCTGGCGGACCAGAAAGCCGTGGAGCCAGCCGACGTGGTGCTCCTGAACAGGGTCATCTGCTGCTCGCCGGACGGTTTGGAGCTAGTGAACCTGGCCGCCACCAGGACGCGGCGGGCCCTGCTGCTGAGTTACCCGCGCGATTCGCTGGTACTGCGCTGGGCTGCACGCCTGCAGCACCGTCTGTTCAGACTGTTCCGTAGGCAGTACAGGTTCTACGTGCGGCCAACGGCCGACGTCGTGGAGGCCGCGACCAGCGCCGGCCTTCGGCTCCACAGCTCAGGGCGCGGCCTGGTGTGGGAGCGCGCCACCTTCGTACGCGATTAGGCACGCGCTAGAATCGGAACCACGACCCAGCGGCCCAGGCCGCTCCCCGAACAACCAAGGGAGCACCGCGTGAAGCTGTACCCGCGCAACAGTGCGCCGACCGCGGACCGCTCCTCTCCGGCACCCTGAGAGGTGACCGCAGAACGACAGGAGAACAAAGAACATGGACGAGTTCGAAGTACTTACATCGAGGAACCGGCTACGCGGCCTACGCGGCTCCAGCCGGCTCATCCTCATCGGCATCGTGGTTCTGCTGGCCGTGATCATCGCTTTCAACGGCTTCTTCACCGTTGACCAGGGTTACCGCGGCGTGCACCTGCGCCTGGGCGCCGTGGTGGGCATCGCCCAGCCCGGTCTCGGGTTCAAGGTGCCGTTCATCGACCGGGTAGTGATGCTGCGTACGCAGACCAACTCCAAGGTGTACGACCAGATGGAGGCCTACTCGCGCGACCAGCAGCTGGCCGAACTGAGGATGTCGGTCACTTACCGCCTGGCACCCGAACTCGTGGACCAGATATACGCTACGTACGGCAGCGAGGAAGGCATGGTCAACCGGCTCATCGATCGGCGCGTTAACGAGCTGGCCCGCACCGTGTTCGGCCAGTTCAACGCCGTTGAGGCAATCCAACAGCGCAGCTCGCTGAACCAACAGATATTCGACGAGATCCTGCGAGCGATAGACGACCACGCCGTCATCATCGAGTCAGTCCAGGTGGAGGACGTGGCGTTCAGCGTGGCTTACGAACAGTCGGTGGAGGCGCGCATGATGGCCGAGGTCGAAGTGCAGCGCCGCAGTCAGGAGTTGGAGCAGGAGCTCATTCAGGCCCAGATCGTGGTGACTCAGGCGCAGGCACGGGCCGACGCGCGCGTGGCGGAAGCCACCGCCCAGGCCGAAGCCACGCGCTTAGCGGGCGACGCCGAGGCCAGCGCCATCCGTGCCCGCGGCGAGGCCCTCCGCGAGAATCCGGAGGTAGTGGCCCTGGTGACAGCGGAGAACTGGGACGGCGTGCTGCCCACCACGATGCTGCCCGGTGGCACCGTGCCGTTCATCTCGGTCGGACCCTAACGCAGGCGCAGCGGATTGCGCACGCCGTAACGCACCTGAACGAACACGCCGCCGTAACTGTTGCTGCTCAGCAGCGCCAGTTGCGGGTAGGCGAGTTCGCGCGGGAACAGTGGTGAACCTGCGCCCAGCAGTGCTGGGGCGTAGGTGATGTTGAGTTCGTCCAGCAGCCCGGCGTCGTGAAACTGTCCTGCCAGTTCTCCGCCACCAACGATCCAGATGTTCTTGCCGGCCGCGGCGAGTTTCATCTCGACAAGAACGGGCGCCACCGCGCCGTTCGCGAACCGCACGTTCGCGCCTGCTACCTCTGGTTGACGCTTGGAGGAGAACACCCAAGTCGGTTGCTGGTACGGCCACCGTTTGGCTTGGCCAGAAGGTGGTTGCACCTCGTTAGCGAGCAACCACCGGTAAGTATTGGCACCCATCGCCAGTGCGCCAACCCCCGCAATGAACTCCGCGTAGTCGCCACCAGGAACGTTGCCGAACTGCAAGAGCCAATCCAGGGAGTGCTCGGGGCCGGCGATGAAGCCGTCCAGGCTGGACGCCGTGTAATAGATGGTCTTCGGTTCAAGTCCGCCGTGTGGCGCCGTGTGGTCATGGTCCATCTGAGGAACCTCCAAGAATGCTCATGAACGAGTGGTAGCTTAGGGATACACCCTCAGGAAAGCGAACGGAGGTTCACATGAAGCGCTTACCTCTCCTACTTGCAGCGGCGTTAGCACTCCTCCTGGCAGCGTGCAGCCAACCACCCGCCTCGCCAGACTTCGAAGGCCAGTGGTCGGGCACCGTTAGCGGCTATCCCATGGCGTTCGAGATCCAGCCGGACGGCAAGGTTCACAACTTCGACGTCAGCTACGAGAGCGACACGCTGAGCGCCACGGTGAGCAGCCACGTCACGGGCAACAAGCTCCATATCACGGGACTCGCAGCCATCAGTAGCGGCGACAGGCTAGAGTTCGTGCTCGACTGCGAAGTGAACGGCGACACCTTGACAGGCCAGTACCGGGTAACGGTGGTCGTCTTGGGCGCCACCACGGTGACAACGGGCCAGTTCACCCTCACTAGGGCGCCACACTAGTAGCGCGGTTCGCCCTCCACCCCTTCGGGTCCGTACGGGCTTCATGAGGCGAGGGCCAGTCGGCTAGACCGGTCTGCCTACTGGCGGCGTTACTCCGGGCGGGGCCGCGCGAACACCAACGTCCAGTAGGACCCCGCCCGCGCAGCGCCGATCTCGGTGTAGTCGCCGTTCATGATGCTGGTGCAGTGCGGGACGCTCCCAAGCCATCCGACGACCACGGCGGCTTCCGACGTATAGCCCCACGCAGCGTTCTCGCCCCAGTTGGCGGCCTGGTAGCCGGTCCTGGCGATCCGCTCCCGCGGCGAACTGCCATCGGAGCCTGTGTGCGTGAGCTTCCCCATCGCCAGCATGTCGTCGCTGTGAGCCTGCGCAGCTTGGATGAGCTGCTCGCTCAGCCCCACCAGGGGTACAGACGGCCGCTGTGTCTCGCCACAGGTCGCGCCGGCTATCCTGGCCGCGTTCACGTGAACAAGAACCTCGTGAGCCAGGGTGCGCTGCTCGGGCGATACCCCACCCGTTCCACAAGCCACGAGTAATACGGTGAGGGCCGGCCACAAGAGGTGAACGAACCGAGCGCTTCGCATGCTGGGAGGATAGGACCCGGCGGGAGGGCCTGATGTGAGATGGGCCGCTACGGGCGTCCGCCCAACCGGGTGCCGGCACGGGCGCCTGGCCTCAGAGCTTACGCGCAGCGCTGAGGTGTAACCGCTTACTTAGAGGAACCAGAAAGCCAAGCCCGCCACGATGGTTGGCCCGATGGCCGAGGCCAACAACCAAAGCGGGTTCACCGCCTGGTGGTCGAAGTACTTGCGAAGGAGGGACAGCCCCGCGGGGTTGGGCGCGTTAGCGATGATGGTTAGCCCGCCCCCCGTGACGGCGCCGGCCACCAGGGCGTACTTGAACTCATCACTCAAGCCTTGCACGAGCGAGCCCAGGTAGGTGAGCGCTGCGTTGTCCGTAACCGCGGTGAGGGCCGTTGCGCCGAGGAATACTTCCCTCGCCGACATGCCGGACAGCAGCGGCTGAAGCCACCACGCCTGCAACCCACCCAAGGTCA
>CAZVTS010000027.1:0-29162 GCA_964630175.1 uncultured bacterium | reverse complement strand
GCCTGGCGGGCCTGGTGCTCACCATCGGCGCCGCCGTAGACGGCAACGTGATCTCGTTCGAGCGCGTGCGCGAGGAGTTGCGGGACGGCAAGTCGCTACGCATGGCCCTGAAGCGCGGCTTCAGTCTCTCCGTTTCGGCCATCGTGGACGCCAACATCACCACCCTCCTGGTGGCGGGCGCCCTCTACCAGTACACCACCGGCGCAGTGCGCGGCTTCGCCATCACCCTGGCCATCGGTATCGTGGCCGCCCTGTTCGTGAACCTGGTAGTGGTGCCCTGGGCATTGATGCTTCTAGCCGGCAACGGCCAGCGTAGTTACATGTGGATCGGGCGCGGCATCAGCGGACTCAAGTTCGTGAGCCGGGCTGCGCCGATAGTGGCCATCACCGTGTTCCTGGCCGTAACATCCATCGTCTACGTCGGCATCGCCGGGCTCCGCATGTCCACCGATTTCACGGGCGGGAGCAACATCCTCCTCGACATGCCGGCCGGCACCACCTCCGCCGAGTTGCGTAGCGCCATCACTGCGCTGGAAGTACCAGGCGTGGACGGCCAGGACGCCACAATAGTCGAGATCGAGGGCGGCACCAACCTCATGTCCGTGCGGGTCGGCCTGCCGGAGCAGGACACCGCCACCACCGACCAGTTCGCGCTGCAGTTGGCGGCGAACACCAACGCCGAGCTCCTCTCCGCCGAGTTCGTGGGCCCGTCCGTGGGCGCCGACCTCAGGCGTGGCGCCATACTCTCCGTGCTCGTGTCACTGGCGCTCATCCTCGTCTACGTCGGCGTGCGCTTCTGGCCCAACTGGATCGTGGCCGTCGGTACCGTCGTCGCCACGGCGCACGACGTGGCCATCACGCTCGGCGTCATCGCTCTGTTCGGGCTGGAGTTCACCATCCCGGTGCTGGCAGCGCTCCTCTTCGTGGTGGGCTACTCGCTCAACGACTCCATCATCATCTCGGACCGTGTGCGCGAGAACGTGCGCAACATCCGCGGCATGAGCTACGCCGAGATCGTGGACCTGTCGGTGAACCAGGTGCTCTCCCGCACCATCGTCACCGCGGCCACCACACTGCTTCCCGTGCTGGCCCTGCTGTTCTTCGGCGGCAGCGTGCTCACGGGCTTCAGCATCACGCTCATGGTGGGCATCGTCATCGGCACCTTCTCGAGCATCTACGTGCTCTCGCCCCTCATCGTGTGGGGCCGCGAATGGCTGCGCATGTACGAACAGCGCAAGCGCGCCAACCGGCGTCCGGGCGCCCGCACCGCGTAAGCCGCTGAGCAGGCGAGGCGCCTTCGGGCGCTCGCCGAGCACGTGAACCGCTCAAGTGAAAGTGGCGGCACCCCTAACCGGGTGCCGCCACTCCATTCTGCGGGGGCGCCGTTCTACTCGATCACGAAGGTGAACTGCCTCAGGAGTCTGCTGCCGAAGGAGACCACGGCGCGCCACTCGCCGGGCGCCAGATCAACGTCCTCGGGCAGCACGAAGCGAGCGGCAGGCTCCTCCGGTGTGAGCCACACTGAGCCGGAGGCCACCTGCCTGCCTGATGGCGCCATCCACTGCACCGCCAGCCAGCCGGCGGCGCTCACGTCCGCCAAGGTCAGTTCGAGAAGCGGCCGCTGCGCACCGTTCAGGCGCGTGGAGGAAGTGGCTACCCGCACGCCGGGTTCGAAAGGCAACGGCTCCGGCACCAGGGGCAGGTAGAGAGGTCTGCACGCGGTCAAGGCCACCACGAGAACGGGCAGCAGCAAGGAGCGAGGCAGCCTGGGCGGCATGTCAACGCCCCCCTGGCAACAGCAGTGCAGCCACGAGCGCCACCGGCGCCGTCTCCGCTCGGAGGATGCGCGGACCGAAGCTAACGCCCTTGGCGCCTCGCGCCTCCAGGTCGGCCGCCTCCGCTGCGCTGAAACCGCCTTCGGGCCCGGTGATCACCGTGACGGCTGCCGGTGAGGCAGCCCCCGAGGCGGCCGTGACCCCCGGCCAGACGGCCGCCAGGCTCTGCCCGGCCCCGGGGTGTGCCACCAGCGCCAGGCCTTGCCATGCGAACGCGTCCAGGCGCACCGGGTCGCTCACGACGGGCACGGTAGCGCGGCCCGACTGGCGCGCTGCTTCCTCCGCCACTCGCCGCAGGCGCGTCAGCCGCGCAGGCGAGATGGAGGTCGCGTCCGCATGGTGGGTGATGAGCGGCTGGAACTCAGCCACGCCCAGTTCCGTGCACTGACGCACCACGTCGCTCAGCTTGTCTCCCTTGAGTAGCGCCACACCCAGCCTCACGCGTAGCGGCGCCTCGGAAAGGGCGGGCTCGGGTTCCCCCAGCAGCACACTAACGACCTGCCGGTCTGCACTCACCACGGTGCCGCTGGCCACGTTGCCGCGCCCGTCGAAGGCCTCGATGAGCGCCCCGGGCTTAACCCTCAGAACATTCGCCAGATGATGTGCCTCCGGGCCAGACAGATCGGTCTGCCCAGTGCGGAGTTCCTCGACGAGCACGCGCAGAACCCTCCCGCTCATGGGCGCCGCGTGAGCTCCAGCAGGAGCCACTCCCCGTCCTGCACCTGCGCGTCGAGCGAGAGGGTGGCGGGCACGGCGTCGACCACCAGCGGGCCGAGGCGCGCGAGGATACCCGTGAGGAACAGCCTGCCTCCGGGCAGCAGGCGGCGCACGTACTCCTGCATGAGCTGGGCGTGCAGCTCCGCGTAGAGGTTGGCCACCACCACGTCGAGCTTCCCCGGTAGCGCCGGATGATCCACACTACCCAGGGCGAACCGCGCGCGCGACAGGTTGCGCCGAGCGTTCTCCCGCGCCACGGGGATGGTGGCCGCGTCCACGTCGACCCCGTAGGCTCTGCTGGCGCCCAGCACGTCCGCCGCGATCGCGAGGAGCCCAGTGCCGGACCCGACGTCGAGCACGGAGCGCCCCTGCAGGTCCTGCTCGCCAAGCGCGTGGAGCGCCAGGCGCGTGGTCTCGTGGTGGCCCGTGCCGAACGCCGAGCCCGGGTCAAGCCAGATGATCGTGTCTGCGTCGGCCGCTTCCACGGTGCGGTGGCTGGGGGCCACCACGAGCCGGCCCACGCGCACCGGACCGAGCCCCGCCTGGTACTCCGCCACGTAATCGCGTTCCGGCACGGCCTCCCAGGTGCCGGCGAGCGGCAGCGGGCGCTCCTCCTCGAAGTACGCGATGAGCGAGCCGGGCTCCTCCACCAGGCCGAGGCAACCGAGCTCCCACAGTTGCGAGGCCTCGGCCGATTCACCTGTGAGCGCCGGGATCCTGAAAGCCTTCACCAAGTTCACCCTTCCACCTGCCGAGCGTGCGTGCTCAGGCGGTGACTCGTTCGTCGACCAGCCGGGCGTCGCGCGTGACTATCTCGAAGCCCAGCCTCTCGCCTTCCAGCAGGTAGAACTCTATGTCGTTGGAGCGCGTGCCGTTGCCGATGCTGCGGCGCTCATGCGCCCCGGTGGCGGTGAGGATCATGGTCTCCGCCAGGCAGGCCGGCACGTTGCCGTCGCCGAAACGCAGGTCAATGCGGCTGGTCAGCGACCCGGGGGGGCGCACCACCCCGCCGGGCACCAGTTCCACGCCCGGCACCGTGAGCACCGACTCGTCCACGTCCACGGGGCGGCCCAGGTCGTAGATCCACGCTCCAGGCTTCACCTGGTGCGCGAAGATGACCGGGTCCGGGTCCGAGGTGGCTGTGAAGATGAGGTCTGCCCTAGCGACCGCCTCCACGTCCGTGGTGGCGAGGATGCGGGTGCGCGTGTACTTCTTGCGCAGCGTGTCTGCCGAGCGGTTGAGCCGCTCCTTGTCGCGGCCCACCAGGATCAGCTCACCCACTTCGCCTGCGATCATGCGGGCGACCCCGAAGGCAACCACCCCGTTGGCACCCACAACCGCAGCGCTGGCATCCCGCAGGTTGCCGCCCTGGTGCTTGAAGCGCCGCAGCAGACCGGGTACGGCCGCCTTCACGGTGGCGGCCGTGTAGGCGCCGCCGTTGGTCACCACGATCTCGGGCACAGCCTCCTGCACGAGCCGGCCCTTCTCGCCAACCGTGGACCAGAACGCACCGAGGCCCACCACTTCTGCCCCGAGCCTATGGGCGAAGCGCGCCCCGAGGATGGCTATGCGCAAGGCTTCGTCGGGATGCGTGCGGAACTGGTCGGGCATGAGCGGAGCGGAGATGAGCAGCACCCGCATCTGCCTACCGTCCGCCAGCTGGATGCCCTCGATGACCCCATGGAACTGCGGCCTGAGGTTGAGGAACAGGCGCTTGAGCCACTTCTCGGGCAGGATGCCGGGCTCCACCAGGTGCTTGACCACCCACCTGAGCCAGCGGCTGGAGCGCGGCTGCCATACGTCGTCGTACGTGAGTGGGTGCACCATGAAGGCGCAGAGCACGGTGTTCGGGTCGAGTCCACGCACGGGTGGCGGGGCGCCGAGCCGCGCCTCAGTGCCGTCGTTGATGCGGCTTAGAGCGCCCTTGTGCCGCCACGCCAGCAGCAGGGTGGAAGCCACGAAGCCAGCCGCCAGGCCAGCCGCGATGTTGTCCGCCTGAGCGGCCAGCAACCCAGCGAACGTCAGGGCGAGGCTGCCGGCCACACTGGCCAGGGCCACGTAACCCGTGAGGGCGAGGACGGCTGCGTAGACGGCGAGAGCCAGGGCCCCCAGCCAGAACGGCAGCACACCGAGGCCGAACAGCGCTGCCAGAGCCCCGACCACCACTCCGTTGCCGCGTCCCCGCGGCACGGAGACGAGGCCCCTGAAGGGGACGGGGTGCAGGTGCCCGAGGATGACGCCGAAGAAGGCCATGCCTGCGGCAGTACCCAGTTGCTCCGGCGCGTTGGCCGCGGCACTGAAGAAGCCGGCGAAGCCGCCGGGCAACGTGAGCGCCACGCCCGCCAGCGGGTCCAGGGCGAGGGGCGACAAGCCTATGCCCCACACGGCCAACAGGGCACCGACCATGACGGCCACGAGCCCCTTGAAGATATCGAGAAGGAACGAGCTCACAGCCACCACTGGGCCCACGAGCTTGTAGACGTTCTCCACGCCCAGGAGGTGCGGGTTCACGTCGCGCGGATCGAAGCCGGAAGCGGCTCGCACCAGCCAAGCGCCCAACGGTAATGAGCCGATCAGGTAAGCGACGAGGAGGGGCAACACCCAGACGAGCACCGTTTCCATGCGTCCGCATTGTAACTACGTGGGCCGGTCAGGTACTGTCCTCCGAGCGGGCCTAGCTGACCTCGGCAGGTGGCCAGCCCGGCATCCAACCGAGCGCCGGGGCCGGTGTAGCATGAGCCCGTGGAAGGCAGAACCCCGCCGAACAACGTCGAGGCCGAACAGAGCGTGCTGGGCAGCATCATGCTGGATAACGACGCCTACGCCCAGCTCGAAGGCACCCTAACCGCCGAACAGTTCTACAAGGAGGCCCACCGCAAGATCTTCCGCGGCATGGAGCGCCTGCACCGGCGAGGAGAGCCGATCGACCTCGTGACCCTCACCGAAGAACTGCGGCAGTCCGGCGACCTGGAGTCAGTCGGCAGCGTTGCCTACCTGATCGGCATCACCGACAGCGTGCCCACGGCCGCCTACGCGGACAGCTACGCGCGCATCGTGAGCGAGAAAGCCACCCTGCGCGACCTCATCGGCGCCGGCGGCTTCATCATGCAGACTGCGTTCGATCAGTCTCAGCCGGTTGAAGAGGTGCTGGATCAAGCGGAGAAGGCCATCTTCGACCTGGCCACCAAGAAGCGCCGGACCGGCTTCGAGGGCATGAACACCCTGGTAACGGACACGTTCGCCGAGATCAACGACCGCTTCGCGAACCCCAACCCCGTATCGGGGCTGCGGATGGGCTTCACCGAGCTCGACACCATGACCGGTGGGCTGCAGCCCAGCACCCTCAACGTGCTGGCCGCCAGGCCGAGCATGGGCAAGACGGCCTTCGCGCTCACCATCGCGCTCAACGCAGCGCTGCGCGAGAAGGCCACGGTGGGTGTGTTCTCGCTCGAGATGTCCGCCGTGCAGCTGGTGCAGCGCATGCTGTGCTCCGAAGCGCGGGTCGACATGAGCCGCGTGCGCTCCGGTCAGCTCTCCGAACGCGACTTCCAGCGCCTGGCGGACACCGCGGGCCGCATGTCCGAGGCCAAGGTGTTCATCGACGATCACCCGAACATGACCGTCATGGAGCTCCGCTCGCGCGCGCGCCGCCTCATGGCCGAGCATGGGCTCGACCTCCTGATCATCGATTACTTGCAGCTCATGTCAGGTTCCAGCCGCACCCAGAGCGAGAACAGGCAGCAGGAGATCAGCGCCATCTCGCGGGGGTTGAAGGCCCTGGCGCGTGAACTGGACGTGCCGGTGCTCGTTCTCTCCCAGCTCTCGCGCGCCGTGGAGTCGCGGCCGAACAAGCGGCCGATGCTGTCGGATCTTCGCGAGTGCGTTACCGGCGACACGCTCGTGAACCTAGCCGACGGAAGTCGCGTGGCTATCGCGGAGTTGGTTGGCACGCAGCCCGAGCTGATCGCCATGGACGAAAACGGCAAGATGATCACGGCTCGCAGCGACAAAGTGTGGCCGGTGGGTGAGCGGGAGGTCTTCGAAGTGCGTCTCGCTAGCGGCCGGGTTCGCCGCACCACGGGCAGACATCTTTGGTACAGCTTCGATGGCTGGCGGCGGCTCGAGCAGATATCCGTTGGCGAGCGCGTGGCTATCGCACGGCGCTTGCCGGCGGTTGAACCGACCGCGAGCCTGAGCGACGAGGAGGTCGCGCTGCTCGGACAGCTGATCGGCGACGGTTCCTATCTGAAAGGTCAGCCCATGCGGTTCTCCACTGCAGACGTAGAGAACGAAGCGGCAGTACGGGCCGGCGCCGAGCTGCTGGGTAGCACTGTCACGCGTATCGAAGGGCGGGGTAAGTGGTGGCAGCTGCTTATATCCGGCAACGGCAACAGGTGGCATCCTGCAGGCGTAGGTAAGCTCCTCAAGGATCTGGGCATCTTCGGCCAACGCTCCAAAGAGAAGCGCCTACCGGATGTCGCGTTCAGGCTCCCGAGGTCGCAGCAGGCCCTGTTACTCAGACACCTGTGGGCAACCGACGGCTGCATCCACGTCCGTGCACCCAATCAGCGCGGCTCGCACAGGGTCTACTTCGCAACGGCCAGCAAGGGATTGGCCGATGACGTTGCCGCCCTGCTGCTCCGCTTCGGCATCGTCGCCACGCTGAAGGCTCCCGCGAACGAGAAGGCGGCATGGGCCGTCGACGTCTCGGGTGTAGAGCAGCAAGAACTGTTCCTTGCCCACGTGGGCGCGTATGGCCCCAGGCTGGAACCCGCGATGCGGCTCGCCACTGCGCTAGAAGGCGTTGTTTCCGTGCCCAATAGGGACACCATCCCAAGCGAAGTCTTCGACCTCGTTAGGGCCTCCGCCCGCGCCTCTGGCGTCAGCACCCGGCAACTGGCTGCGGCGAGGGGCACCTCGTACGGTGGCACGTCGCACTTCAAGTTCTCCCCGTCACGCAGCACGGTGGCCTCCTACGCCGCAGTGCTCCAGGACGAAGAGCTGGGCAAGATCGCTGAGTCCGACCTCTACTGGGACACCATCGTGAGCATCGAAAGCGCCGGCGTACAACAGGTGTTCGACCTGACCGTTCCAGGGCCCGCGTCTTGGCTGGCAGACGGTGTCGTCATGCACAACTCGGGGGCCATCGAACAGGACGCCGACCTCGTAACCTTCATCTACCGCGACGAGTACTACGATCCGCACAGCGAGAAGCACGGCATCGCCGAGATCATCATCGGCAAGCAGCGCAACGGACCCACGGGCCACGTGGAGCTGCAGTTCCACAACGCCCACGTGCGCTTCAACGATCTGGCACGCGGCACGCCCACGGGCTGAGGAACCGCCGGAAGTAGCACCGCGGGAAAGCCTGGCATCAGCGCCGAACATGAGCCTCTCTGCGTAGCTATCAGCGCGTGCTCATCTGGTGCTCATGCCCCGGATGCGGCCTCAACGTGATATTTGCCATACTTGGTGGCAGATAACGGCGTGCCTGCTTGGAATTTTTCACGTAGGGGAGCGAACCTCCCGTGATAGACTCCGCCTGATTTACTTAGAGGAGGAGCTATGGCCTCATTGCGCGAGCGGATGTCTCGCTTGCTAAGTCCCAAGATCGAGGCGGTCGGCCTCGAGGTCGGGACCAGTGCGCTGAAGGTGGTGGAACTTCGCGCCGGCAACCCGCCCACCTTGGGCGCTTTGGCGGTGCGGCCCATGCCTCCGGGCATCATCACAGAGGACGAGGTCACGGACCCCGCCGCTCTGGTAGATGAGATCCGGGCGCTGTTCCACGACGCCGGCATCCAGCGGCGTTTCACCGTCACAGCGGTTAGCAACCGACAAGCCATCACGCGTAACATCCACGTTCCACGCATGACCATCGCGGAACTCGACGAGGCTATCCGGTGGGAAGCGGAGCGCTACATCCCGTTCCCGATCGACGAGGTGGTGCTCGACTACTTCGTGCTCGACAACCCGGAGGACGTCGAAGAGGGCGGGCAACTGGAAGTGGTGATCGCTGCCTCCAGGCTCGACGAAGTGTCTCAGCAGGTGGAGTACCTGAAGCAGGCCGGGCTCGAGCCGCACGTCATCGACGTGCGACCGTTCGCGCTCCTGCGGTCCCTGAAGGGGTCGCTCCTGGGGGAGCACCTCACCAAGACCACGCTCGCAGGTCAGAACTTCACTGAGGGCAACGAGGTGGGCGTGGTGCTGGAGATCGCAGCCAGCAGTTCCACGGTCACGCTGGTGCGCGGTCAGCGCGTCCTCATGAACCGCAACATCAACGTTTCGGGCGACGACTTCACGGCCGCCATCCAGCGCGCCTTCGGCCTGGACTTCGACTCGGCCGAAGAGGTGAAGCTCGAGTACGGCACGGCCACCGTGCCAACGGAAGACGAGGAAGACCTCCTCAACTTCGATGCCAAGCGCGAGCAGTTCTCGCCCAGTCGCGTGTACGACGCGCTGCGCCCGGTGCTGGTGGAACTCACCACCGAGATCAGGCGCTCCCTCGAGTTCTTCCGCGTACAATCGGGCGACGCTCTCATCAGCCGCATGCTGGTAACGGGTGGGGGCGCCAAGCTACGCGGCCTGCCTGAGGCCATCGGCGATTCGCTCGGCTTCAAGGTGGAACTCGGCGACCCTTGGCTCAGTGTATCCGTGGACGAGAACCGCTTCGACACGCAGTACCTGAGCCGCATCGGACCGGAGTTCGCCGTGCCGCTCGGCCTGGCGCTGCGAGGGGTGGCCGGCCTTGATTAACATCAACCTACTTCCCAAGAACCTGCGCCGCGTTCGCGAGCCAGGTTACTGGCGCATACTCGCCGTGCTCTTCCCCATCCTCGTGCTGGCCGTTGCCGGGGGCATGCAGTACTTCGCCAACGCCACCGCCAACAACCTGCAGCGCGAGAAGCTGGCGCGCGAGGACCAACTGGCGCTCCTGCAGCCGTTCCTGCGTGAGCAGCGCGACCTGATCTCACGGCAACAGCAGCTCAACCAGCTGATCGCCGTGGCGCAGTCCGTACGGCAAGACAACATCGTCTGGACTTCCGAGATCTCCGGCCTCCTCGAGACCCTGCCAGTGGGCAGCGGCGAGGTACCGGTCATCGACTTCAGTTCACTCTCCATGCAGAGCGTGGTGCCGCCGCGAAGCGACCCGGGCCGTTACGAGGGCCGTTCGGTCATAGCCGAGATGAACGTGTCCGGCTCCGTGGTCGACGCCGAGGTGCTGGCCGAGTTCATCCGGGCGCTCGAACGCTCCAACAGCTACGGCGTGCTCTTCCAGAACGCGCAGCGCCAGGGCGACGAGGACCTCTTCAACTACTCGCTCACCGTGGGTGCCGTGGAAGGGGCTCGCCAATGACCCGCGGCGGCTTCAACATCCGCAAGCTCAGGCAGCGCGACATCGCCATCATCATGATCGTGCTGTCGCTGGGGCTCGGCGTGCTCTGGTACTTCTACATGTACCAGCCCACTCAGGACCGCATCACCATGCTCGAAGACGACATCGCCCGCCTGGACCTCGATATCCGGCGCGGCGAGGACGCCAGGCGCAACCTGCCCGACCTGAGGCTGGCAGTGGCTCAGCTTGAGCAGGATCGCCGCGACTTCCTCGCTCAGCTACCGCGCGAGAGCGACGTAGCCGGCCTCATCGACGCACTGCGCGTGTCCGCCCTTAACACGGACATGCTGGTGAACGGCTTCAGCCAGGCCAACGCCTCCGAGAACGTGCAGGACGTGCGGCCTATCGGGTTCCAGATCAACCTGCAGGGCACCTTCCAGCAGACCATGGATTTCCTGTCCCGCCTCGAAGGGATGCAGCGCTTCGCGAAGATCCAGCGCGTTGGGCTGAACCTCGACGACAACACCTCCTCTGATCCGCTCATCAACTCCGACTTCGGTTTCACCGTCTACGTCTACACCGGTAGCGACCCAGGGGAGCAATAGTCCATGGCCCTATCTCGCACCGCTCGGATCCTCATAGCCGTCCTCCTGCTGGCAGCCGCCGGGTTCTTCTGGCTCAACTACTTCCAGCAGAACGACGTCGTTGAGACGAGCCCCACACCCGTTCCGGCCGCGACGCCAGGCACGGCAGCGCCCCTCACGAGCGCTCCGGTGCTGCCAGGCGGAGCTCCCGCCAACGGCATCGTCACTACGCCGGAGGAAGCCTCCCCCGCGAGCGGCGTGGCCAGCACCGACACGTCCGCGCCGGCCGACCCCGAAGCCGCCACGCCCACGCCGGTTGGTACGGCCGCTCCGGTGGTCGTCACTGAGCCGCCGGCCGTGGTGCTACGCGATCTGGTGGTAGACCAGCTGCCGTTCCTCGTGACCGAGCCCCCGCAGGTTGCTGCGGACGAGGAACTCGAGGGCGAAGAGGACGCCGGCCGCAGCCTCGTGGCGCGGGCCAACGTCAACCCGTTCTCCCCTGTCCTCGTGCAGGCGCCGCCAGCGGCTCAGCAGCCTCTGGCCGGCTTGCCCATGTCCGAGGGGATGGACGAGCCTGAGATCGTGATAGTCAACGGTGATGGCGAACCAGGCGGTACCGCCAATGCCGGCGGTGCCAGCACCAGCACCCCTGCAGCTCGCATGCCAGTGGCGGCGCCCGCGCCCAGGGCCGTGGCTCCCGCCTCGAGCCGTACGGGCGAACTGCCGAGGCCGCTGCCCAGCGGCACGCTCTCTGCGGTGCCGGACATCCTGCGCGACGCTCGCACTCAACCCTCCGCCAGCGCCGGACCGGCCAACCTCGGCACGGTGGCTGCGCTAGTGGTGCCGACAGATGACCAGGGCGCCTCCCTGCCGTTCGCCACCTCCGAAGCTCAGGTGGCAGCTGCCACGGCTCCCGAGCCGATCGGACCAGGTCACGTGCAGGAGCAGCCAGCAGCGCAGGTCGTGACGCCGACGCTGCCAGTGGCGGTGGGCGTCGACGCCCTCAGCCGCTACCTGCGGGATAACAACGTCAAGTTCACGGGCCAGGTACTTGGGCCCCTCAGTGTAGGTGTGTTCCGCTCTAACCTGTACCAGCAGCCCGCCGTGGTGATGCTTGGACAGACCCTGCCGGATTCCGAAATCCTCTTGTCGGATCTGCGCGGTTACGAAGCCAGATTCACCCTGGGCCAGAACACCCAGGTGCTCTCCTTGGATACCAGGCGGTGATCATGAAAAGGCTCTCCACAGTACTTACGATCCTGGCGCTCTTGGCGCTCCCCGCGTTCGCGCAGGGCAGCCTCGACCCGCTCCCGGCAGACGCGCGGTTCGACGCTCCCGTGGAGTTCGCCACCGGCACCAGCGGGGAATCGTTGCCCGTCATGATCGGTGCCCTGGCGCGCGCGGTCGGCCTCACGGCCATCACGGACGACGTGATGGACAAGACCATCGTCTACGACATCGGTGACCCGAAGCCGTTCCGCCAGGTCTGGAACATCGTCCTCACGCTCAACGACCTCGATTACGTGCTGCTAGAGAACGACGTCGTCGTGGTGGGCTCCCCTGCCTCCGTGGCGAGGCTGCGCACGCCCGTAGCGGCGCCCGCCACCCCGGAAGCGGACGAGCAGCCCGTGGCGTCCGAACTAGAACAGCGCTTCTACCGCGTGAACTCCGACCCGGAGATGGTGGTCGCGATCCTGCGGCAGTCCATCCGCGGCATCGACGCGGAGGCCCTCAGCGGCGTCAACAGCATCGTAGTGGTAGGCACCACGGAGCAGCACGACCGGGTTCGCTCCCTGCTCGACCAGTTCGACGTTCAGCAGGTTCAGCTCGAGCAGCGCACCTACCTGCTCTCGAACGCAGTGGCAGCGGACCTGGCGCAGGTTCTCACCGCCACCGGTGTGGTCAGCGACGGCGACAGCGGTCAGCGCCTCGAAGCGTTCACCGTGGTGGCCGACCGCCGCACGAACGCCCTCATAGTCACTGGCAGTGCCAGCGTGCAGGCTCGCCTGGCGGAACTGATCCCGCAGCTCGACCAGCCGCGCAAGCAGGTCAACGTGCAGATCCGCATCCAGGAAGTGGCTCACAGCGTCACTTACGACCTGGGGCTCGATATCACGGGCGGCTTCGGGCAGATGGCGGCCAGCATCCTCGATACGGGTCTGAGCTTCGTGTTCAACAGCGCAGCGGCCGTTTCCAGCTTCAACATCGGCGCCATCCTCGACGCGCTCGAAACACAGGGGCTCTCCAGGCGCGTTGACGACGGCTCCATCACGGTGCTGGACAACCAGACCGGCACCATCCAGTCCGGTGGCACCATCTTCATCAGCATCCCTGGCGCCAGCGAGAACATCGAGCGCGAGATCCCCTACGGGGTGCAGCTCGAGATAACCCCGCGCGTTGCGAACGACGGCAGCGTGACCCTGAGCATCGTCGCCCGCGTGGAAGACGTGCTCTCGACCACTAACGACCCGAGCTTCCTCAACCTCTCCACTCGGGCCGTCAACTCCACCATCAACCTCCAGCCCGGCCAGACGGCCTTGCTGGGCGGCCTGATGCAGAGCAACTTCACCATGAGCAAGCGGCGCGTGCCCGTGCTGGGCGCGATCCCCATCATCGGTGAGCTGTTCGGCTCCACCGTTTCGCAGGACGAGAAGAC
The DNA here is from genome assembly GCA_964630175.1 of uncultured bacterium. Lineage (GTDB taxonomy): Bacteria > Deinococcota > Deinococci > Deinococcales > Trueperaceae > JAAYYF01. The sequence continues at coordinate 16,037 of CAZVTS010000027.1, read as the reverse complement.
GGACCTCCTCCTCATCGTCACTTCGCAGGTCATCGACTGACCACTTAGAGCCTCCGGCTCCCCTAGCTTCACCGCCAGACTGCCCGGCCCCGCGCCGGGCAGTCGCTTCGTTGCTGCCGTCAACCGCGGGAGGAGGCCGTGCTACGCTACTCAGATGCTCAGGTTCCTAACCGCCGGCGAGTCGCACGGGCCGGCCCTAACCATCATCGTAGACGGCGTTCCCGCCGGGCTCCCCCTAGCAGCCACCGAGGACATAGACCCGTGGCTAAGGCGGCGGCAGAGCGGCTACGGTCGCGGGCAACGCATGGTTATCGAGCAGGACCGCGCCACCCTCAAGGGCGGCGTTCGGGCAGGCCGCACCACAGGCTCCCCCATCGCCCTCGAGGTGCCCAACAAGGACTGGCAGAACTGGCAGCAGATCATGGCGCCCGAGCCGGGCAACGAGCCCAGGAAGCGCGCCCTCACCGAACCGCGCCCCGGCCATGCAGATCTCTCGGGCGGCATCAAGTTCGGGCATAAGGACCTTCGCGACGTGCTGGAACGAGCCAGCGCCCGCGAGACGGCCGGCAGGGTGGCGGCCGGCTCCATCGCCCTCAAGCTCCTCGGCGAGCTGGGCATCGAGGCCTGCGCTCGAGTAGTGAGCATGGCCGGTGTGGAATGCGGCGCCGGCATGGACTGGAACCGCCTGGACGCGCTGGACGAGAGCCCACTGCGCATCTTCGACCAGTCCGCAGAAGATCAGATCATCGACGCCGTGGACGCCGCCAAAGAGCGCGGAGACACCATAGGCGGTGTGGTCGAGGCACGGTTCCGGGGTGTGCCTATTGGCCTCGGCACCTACACCCAATGGGACCGCAAGCTGGACGGCCGCCTGGCCCAGGCCGTGATGAGCATCCAGGCGATGAAGGGCTGCGAGATCGGCGACGGTTGGCGCGCCTCCACCCTGCCGGGCAGTGCCGTTCACGACGCCATCGTAGGGTCGGACGCTGCCCGCTACCAGCGCGCCAGCAACCGGTCCGGCGGCCTCGAGGGCGGGATGACGAACGGCGAAGAGCTGGTGGTGAGGGCGGCCATGAAGCCCATCGCCACGCTCATGCAACCGCTGCAGACCGTGGACGTGGTGACCCACGACCCCGTAGCTGCCTCCCGCGAGCGCTCCGATGTGACCGCCGTGCCCGCCGCCTCGATAGTGGTGCTCGCCATGAGCGCACTGGTGCTGGCGGACGCCGTCTTGGAGAAGTTCGGGGCGGACACCATGCGCGAGATCAGGGCTGCCCTGGCCGCGCACCGCGAGTACGCAGCGGCGTACTGACATGGGCGCGCCGCGCCCGCGTCACTTCCCGCCGGAACGTGTGGTCACCTGGGTGGCCATGGCGGGTTTCATGGGCACCGGCAAGAGCCGGATCGGTTGGGAGCTCTCGCGGCGTCTGCAGCTCACCTTCATCGACACGGACAAGGTCATAGAGCGCGTGAGCGGCATGCGTATCCCCGACGTGTTCGAGTTCTACGGTGAGCAGGTGTTCCGAGATTACGAAGCCGAGGTGGTGAGGCGCTGCATCAGGCTGGACGAGGTGGTGATAAGCACGGGCGGCGGCACGGTGATGCGGCCCGAGAACAGGGCGCTGCTGAAGTCGCGTGGGCCCGTGGTCGTGCTCTCCGCCAGCCCGGAGACCGTGTTCCGCCGCACCAGGCGGCACAGGCGTCCGCTTCTGGAACAGGGTGACCCGCAGGAACGCATACGCCAGCTCATGGCCGCCCGCCAGGAGGCTTACGACGACGTGGCCTCCATCCGCGTCTCCACCGATGGCCGCAACTCAGGGGACGTCGTCGAGGAGATAGTGGAGAAGCTCGTGCAGTGGAAGGAGGCCCAGGAGTGAGCGATGCCTCACCGGCCGGCGGACCGCCTTTCCGCGTGGAGGTGGCGGTGACCGCGCCGTACACCGTTCACGTCGGGGCGCACCTGCTAAGAACGCTGCCGGACCTCGTCGGAGAACGTACGGTGGCCATCGTCTCGGACGAGAACGTGGCCCCGCTCTACGCCCCCGCCCTGACGGCAGACCTGGAGCGTGCCGGCAAGCAGGTGCTGCAGGTGACCGTGCCGCCTGGCGAAGCCAGCAAGTCGCTCCAGGAGTACGGCTACGCGCTGAACGCACTCGCCCGCGCCGCCTTCCCACGGGACGGGGCAGTGATCGCTCTGGGCGGCGGCGTGGTAGGCGACCTCGCCGGTTTCCTGGCGGCCAGCTACATGCGGGGCGTGGCCTACTACCAGGCGCCCACGTCGCTACTCGCCATGGTCGACGCTAGCGTAGGCGGCAAGACGGGGCTCGACCTGCCGGACGGCAAGAACCTGGTCGGCGCCTTCTGGCAGCCGCAGGCAGTGGTGGCCGACGTAGCCACGCTCGCGAGCCTGCCCGAGCGGGAGTTCCGGCAGGGCACGGTGGAGCTCGTGAAGCACGGGCTGCTGGCCGATGCTTCCCTGCTGAGCGCGTTCGAAGACGGCTGGTCGCAAGCCCTGCCGCCCGAGCGCCTGGCGGACGTCGTGGCGCGCTCCGTGAGGGTGAAGGCGCGCGTGGTGGCGGCAGACGAGCGCGAGGCAGGCCAGCGGGCTCACCTGAACCTCGGGCACACCCTGGCGCACGCTCTGGAGGCGGCAAGCCAGCAGCGCCTCGCGCACGGAGACGCCGTTGCCTACGGGCTCGTGTACGCAGCCCTGCTGGCGCGCAGGCGCGGCTTCGCGGACCACACGGCGGCCGTGTACGAGCTGTTCAACTGGGTCCTGCCTGGCCCACTGCCACTGGCGGAGTTCTCCGACCTGTACGCTTTCATGCAGCGCGACAAGAAGGTGTCGGGCGGGCAAGTGCGCTTCGTTCTGCTGGAGGACGTAGGGCGGCCCGTGCTCGTTCCCGACCTCACGTACGGCGAACTGGAGCGTGCGTACTCGGAGCTGCTCAAGGTGGTGGCCTGATGGGCACTCAGCCACGCGCGCGGTCACCGCGCCTGAAGGAGACGGCATGATCCTGGTACTGAACGGCCCTAACTTGAACCTCCTGGGCAGCCGCGAGACGGAAGTGTACGGCGTGACCACCCTGGCGGACGTGGAGCTGCTCTGCGGCAACGTGGCCGGCGAGCTCGGCAGCGCCGCCGTGTGCCGGCAGAGCAACCACGAGGGCCAGCTCATAGACTGGTTACATGGCGCCGCCGCCGAGGGCGCCACTGGCGTGGTGCTCAACCCGGGCGGGTTCACTCACACCAGCGTGGCGCTGCGCGACGCCATCGCCGCCATCCCGCTACCCGTGGTGGAGGTGCACATCAGCAACGTTCTGAAGCGCGAACCGTTCAGGCACGCGAGCCTCACCGGCGCCGTGAGCGTGGGCAGCATCATGGGGTTGGGCGTAACCGGTTACGAACTAGCCATCAGGTACCTGCTGCGACGCCGCTGACCCAGGTCCAGGCGGTTCAGCCACGCAGGAAGTTGGTGCTGTCGCCAGCCTCCACGGGCGGAAGGTCGTCCAGCGACGCCAGGCCGAACTCGATCAGGAACTTGGCGGTGGTGGCGTACAGCAGCGGGCGGCCCACCACCTCTTTCTGCCCGGCCACGCGGATGAGCTCGCGCTCCTGCAGGGTCTCCAGGGTGCTCGTGCACGACGCGCCCCGCGCCGCCTCTAGTTCACCCCGCGTGACGGGCTGGTGATACGCCACCAGCGCGAGCGTCTCCAGCGACGCCTGACTCAGGGGCGGCAGCGGTGGTGGCGACATGATGCTCGAAAGAGCCGGCAGTAGGGCCGGCGTGACCACCAGGCGGTAGCCGCCCGCCACGTTGTCGACCTGGATGCCCAGGTCGGCGGTCAGCAGCGCCTCCTGCAAGCCCACCATCTCGCGCCGCACCGCCTCCTCGCTAACGCCCAGTAGGGTCATGAGGTCGCGCAGGGACACCGGACCCTCGTGGGCCAACAGGGCCGCGCAGAGCAGGGCGCGGGGGCCGTGGTCGGTGGGGTTCACGCCCTCAATCGTTTCAGCCTGCGCTTGGAGTGTCAAGGCGCCTGCTCAGGCGGCCGCTGCGCCTGAGCCACAGTTCTACAGGGATGGTCAGGAAGGGTGGAACGCCGGCCGCCATGCTCAGGAAAGTGGTGCGCTTGGACCAGCCCAGGGAGCGTGAAGCGAACCAAGTGACGCCCAGGTAGAGCATGAACACCAGCCCGTGCACGCTGCCGAAGAGCGGCACGAGGTTCTCCTCCAGCCCTGCGATGTGCTTCTGGTACATGCCGATCAGGAGACCCGCCCACGTGACGGCTTCCAGGAAGGCGATGGCCATGTAGGCGTAACCGCTGGGCGCCAAGGGGGCAACCGAGCGTTGTGCGGTGGTGGTGTTAGGGCGGCTTACGTTCATCCTTGTGCTTTCTCCGATGCTCACGTGTTTTCGCGGCGATGCGCGCTCGCCGCGACCCCGTACCTTAGCCCGTACGCGCGCTATGCGCAGCCTGCCCTCGGCTAGTGCCGCCGCAAGGTGACGAGTTCCGGGCGTATCTGGAGCACCAGACGCTCGGGCGCCCTCGCGGGCTCGTTGGACAACGTGGCGGTGAGCCTCACCACCAATGGCTCGCCATCCTGCTCCACGAGCTCCAGTGTCACGGTGGCGTGAACCCCGAGCTCTGGCCAGGGGCCGTGCTCGGTGTCTGCTTGAGGCGCGCCTCCTGCGCCGCCATGCTCGTGCCAGACCTCCGCCGAAGCCAGTGCGAGGGCTGCCTCGAGTGCCTCGCGAGACACCACCGCTGCCTGCCGTGCCCGCGCGGCCATGGCGTCGAGCGACGCGGTGAAGAGCATGGCGAACGCCAACGCCGCCACGATGAGCACGGCACCTAGTACCGCCAGCAGCACGAAGCCGCGGTTGGGGCCGGCGGAGGCGCCTGAAGGAGCGCTCATGGCCCCGTCACCTGCGGGAGATGCGGCAGCTCGAGCAGCGCGTTCCGCTGCTCCCCGTTGGCGTGTAGTTCCAGCCACAGGGCGCGCACGCGGCGACCGGCGGCCTGGTGCAGGCCAACGCTTTCGCCCTCCGCGTCGAGGAAGCCGGCCACTTCCATGCGCTCGATTCCGGCCACCCAGGGCTGCCTGGGGCTGGTGCCGCTGCGGCGGTACAGCTGAGGCTCCCCTCGCCCGTCCTGGCCTGCTTCGAACGTGAGGTGGCGGGCCACCGTTTGGGTGGTCAAGCCGTCGTCTATGTACACCAGTGTGAGGGCGTGGCCTCCAGTTGCCGAAGCAACGCGCAGGCCGCGAGACAGGAACTGCTCCGGGCTCTCGGAAGGTGCGAGCTGACCTACCTCGTCGGCCATCGGAAGCGGCCAGGGACCTGAGCCTGCGCGGTTCAGTTCCTCGCGAAGGAGCTCGGTGGCCAGTTGCAGCGCAGCAGCAGTGTCGTGCGCAGTCTCCCCCGCCAACTGCGCGTTCCTGGCAGCGCGCACGTGGCCCACCAGCGCCACCATGAGGATGCCGGCTATGGCGGACGCTACCAGCAGCTCCACGAGCGCGAGCCCGCGGGCGTTCATGGCGCACCCGGGTCTGGGTGGAAGCGCACGGTTACCCCCGTAGCGGGCGGGCCCTCCTGCGGTGTGACCACCACTTGTACGAGCTGCAGCTGGCAGCCCAGGCTGGCGACGGGGCAGGAGGCGGTGACCTCGCACTGCCAGCCGTGCTGCAGGCGCGCCACGGAGCACGCACCCGGCAGGGCGGCCGGACCCACCCGCTGGTACAGAAGTTCCTGACCCAGCGCCTCCGCTACCACGTGCCGTTCGCGCACGGTGGCACCCGAACGCAGTGCAGCAAGCTGCACGTACGCCAGGGCGCCGCCAGCCACGGCGAGCACGGTGAGCGCCACCAGCACCTCGACCAGGGTGAGGCCGCCAGCGCCGTGTGGCGCCCGCCTGATCATGGGGCCGACTCCAGGCGCACTCGGCCGAGGCTGGAGACCACCACGTTCACGGCCCGGCGTGCATCGGCCACGCGCACCGTGGCCGAGATGACGCCCCCGCCGTCGCAGCTGCGGCCGCTACCGTTAGGCAACCACAGCAACCCGCGCGGCAGGCCGGCCACCACCGCCACGCCGGGGTGGTCGCTCATTCGCACGCGAACCAGTTCCGTGCCGGCGGCGCAGGGCGGTCCCGCCGCGTCCGCGAGGCGCACCACGAAACCCGCGCCGCTCTCGGTTACGGTGACCCCCACACCGCGCCAGATGGCGTTGGCACGCCCCCAGAGGATGGCGGAGCGCACGGCTTGCGCCGCCCTATGAGCATGGCTTGGCCGGGCGAAGGCCGCCGCCACGGAGAGCAGCACACCCAGCACTGCAAGCACCACCAGTAGTTCGAAGAGTGTGAAGCCGCCTCGCCTCATGCGGTGAGGGTAGAGCCTCCGGAACCGGTGGGGTGGCCGGAGCTTGGCGGGCGCCTAGGGGCAGTGGGCCAGAATGGTCAGGAACTGACCGGGCCGGCCTGCGGACGCCACCCTCGGGGAGCCTTGGGACGGGCGCGGCCCTCAGACGAGACCGAGCTCGGTGGCGCGCCGCAGGGCGCTCACCCTGTCGCGCACCTCCAGCTTGCGGTAAACGTTCTCCAGGTGGTCTTTCACCGTGTCCGGGCTGAGCCCCAGGCGGCTGGCGATGGCCTTGTTGCTGAGGCCCTGAGCCAGCAGCGCCAGCACCTCCTCCTCACGCCGGGTGAGGGAAGGTAGTGCGACGTTAGGAAGCCAGTCGCGCTCGGGGTCCGCCAGGATGCTCCTGAGCATGCGCGCCAGTTCCCGCGGTTCCGTCTCCTTTGAGAGGTAGGCGGTGGCGCCGGCCTCCCGGGCCGCATGGATGACGGCGGGCTCCTCGAACGTGGTTAGCATCACGGCCAGCGGCGCGCCCTCCACGGCGGTTATCGCCTTGCAGGCGCTGATGCCGTCGAGTTCGGGCATGCGCACGTCCAGGAGCACCACGTCCACCTTGGTGTGGCGGCAGCGCTCCACCGCCTGGCGCCCGTTCTCGGCTTCACCCACCACCACGAACCCTTCGGCCTTCAGGGCCATGGCGAGCCCCATGCGGAAGAGCGGGTGATCGTCCACGATCAGTACGCTGTGGCCGGGCTCCTCCGCTCCGGTCGCCTCATGCGCCAGCGGGTCGCTGTTCATCTATCACCTCCCACGAAGGCCAGTAGCACCGTACCGCGCGGTCCAGTGGCTTCGCACACGAGCCTGCCACCGTGCGCCTCCAGCACACGCCTGGCGATGAAGAGCCCCAGGCCGCCCGTGCCGCCCGTGTAGGTCTTGCCGCCTATGCTCACGTCGTGCCCGATGAAGGGCTGAGCCAGCTTCTCAAGCGGCTTCGGGAGCCCCGGGCCGTCGTCGTGAACGCGCACCATGCCGGCGTAGATCTCGATCTCGATCCGGGTGCGGGCGTAACGCACCGCGTTGCTGATCAGGTTGTACAGCGCGCGCTCGAGTTCACGGGCGTCCGCACGGGCGTCTCCCCCGCCCTTCACCTCGATGGTGATGCCCCGCTCCTGCCTGAGCGGCTCCAAACGCAACACGACTCTCTCCACCAGGTCGGTGAGCAGGACGTGGTCACGGTTGAGCGGCACGTCGCTGCGCTCCAGGCGGTGAGCGTCCACGAGCTTCTGCACCAGGTCGATGAGGGAGGTCAGCTCGCTGCTCAGGTGGCCAACCACCTCCACGCGGCGCTCGCGCGTGAGCGTGTCGTCGCTCTTCACGATCTGCAGCAGGTTGTTGGCGGCCACCAGCGGTGTCTTGAGGTCGTGCATGAGCGCTGCCATGAAGGCGTTGCGGCGCGCCTGCTCCGTCTCCACCTGGGCGAGGAGCTGGTTGAACGAGCGCCTGAGCGTGCGCACCTCCACGGGCTCCTCATCCGTGACCGCCAGCCGCGCCGTGGCCAGTTGCTCCGCTGTGTGAGGCAGGCTGAGCACATCTCTGGAGGCCTTGAGCAGGGGCGCCAGCAGCATGCCGGAGAGGAAGTAACCCACCAGCCCGGAGAGCACCACCACGCCCCCGAGCCATAGGGACACGTTGAGCCACATGCCCTCCACCTCGCCAGCCCGGCGGTAGGCAGGCAGCAGCACGGCCACGACCATGAACATGTTCGGCACTGCGGAGAGGAAAGCTATGACCAGCGCCACCTGGGCACGCAGGCTGAGGGGTCCTAAGCGCAGGCTGCGCTCACGCTGCGCTGAGGGCTCGGCCTTGCCGGCCCCTTCCTTGGCCCTGGCTGCGCCCTGCAAACGCCTCTACTCCTCGCTGGAGAGCACGGCCAGGAACGCTTCCTGCGGTACCTCCACGGTGCCGATCTGTTTCATGCGCGCCTTGCCCTTCTTCTGCTTCTCGAGGAGCTTCTTCTTCCGGGTTATGTCGCCACCGTAGCACTTGGCGAGCACGTCCTTGCGGAAGGCTTTCACTGTGGCGCGCGCCAGGATCTTGCCGCCGATGGCGGCCTGCACGGGGATGGAGAACATCTGCCGCGGGATGACCTCCGCCATGCGGTCCACCATCCTGCGACCCACGTCGTAAGCCTTGTCGCGGTGGGCGATCACGGCCAGCGCGTCCACCTTCTCGTCGTTCACGAGTACGTCGATCTTCACGAGATCGCCGGGCCGGTAGCCGGAGAACTGGTAGTCCATGGAGGCGTAACCGCGCGACAGCGACTTGAGGCGGTCGTGGAAGTCGTACAGGATCTCGCCGAACGGCACGTCGTACTTCAGTTCCACGCGGTGCCCGTGGTAGACGATGTCCTTCATGACGCCGCGCTTCTCCTGGAGGAGCCCCATGGCAGCGCCCATGTACTCCTCCGGCAGGTAGACGGAGAGGTCCACCCACGGCTCCGCGTTCGATTCGATGCGGTCGGGCGGCGGGAGCTCGCTGGGGTTCTGCACCACCAGTTCCTCGCCTGCCGTCGTGGTGACGTGGTAGACCACCGCAGGCGCGGTGGCGATGAGCGCCAGGTCGAACTCCCGCTCCAGGCGCGCCTGCACGATGTCTGCGTGCAGGAGCCCCAGGAAGCCGCAGCGGAACCCGAAGCCTAGCGCCTCGGACGTTTCCGGCTCGAACGAGAAGGCCGCGTCGTTCAGCCTGAGCTTCTCGAGCGCCTCCCGCAGCTTCGGGTAATCCTCCGTGTCGGTTGGGTAGAGGCCCGAGAACACCACGGGCATGGCGGGTTTGAAGCCCGGCACCGGCCTATCCGTAGGGTTCTGCGCTCCCGTGACCGTGTCGCCGATCTGCGTGTCCGCGATCTCCTTGATGCTGGCGGTGAACCAGCCCACCTCGCCCACGCCCAGGCTGTCCGTAACGGTGGGTTCGGGTCGGAAGAAGCCCACACGCTCCACCTCGAAGCGCTTGCCGGTGCTCATCACCTGCACCTCGTCCTTGGCTTTGATGCTGCCGTCGAACACGCGGATGAAGGCGATGACCCCCTGGTAGGCGTCGTACACGGCGTCGAAGATGAGGGCGCGCAGCGGCGCGTTCCGGTCGCCCTCCGGGGCGGGGAGATGCTCCACCACGCCTTCCAGCACCGCGCGGATGTTCTCGCCCGTCTTGGCGCTCACCGGCACGGCGTAGTCGCCGGGTACCCCGATCACTTCTTCGAGTTCGTCTATGGCGCGGGGTACATCGGCTGCGGGCAGGTCGATCTTGTTGATGACGGGGAGGATCTCCAGGCCGTTGTCCACGGCCAGGTAGGCGTTCTGGATGGTCTGCGCCTCCACGCCCTGCGCCGCGTCGATGACGAGCAGCACGCCCTCACAGGCGCGCAAGGCGCGTGAGACTTCGTAGTTGAAGTCCACGTGGCCCGGGGTGTCGATGAGGTTGAAGAGGTAGGTGCGGCCGTTGTCGGCCTGGTAGTAGAGGCGCATGGGCGTGGCTTTGATGGTTATGCCGCGCTCGCGCTCCAGCTCCAGGGAATCGAGCATCTGATCGCGTTTCTCGCGTTCGGAAACGCTCTGGGTAAGTTCGAGGATACGATCCGCCAGGGTGGACTTGCCGTGGTCCACGTGCGCGATGATCGAGAAGTTTCGGATCTCCACCGGCACAGTGTACCGCGAACCATCACGCGCCTCGTATGCCGCAAACCGCGTGCTTCACGGGGTTACCGCGTCTTAAGGCTGGGGTTCGTGGCGCTTGGCTCCGGGCGCCCGCCGCACGGCGAAGGCGCCCTTCAGCAGCCGCTCCGCCGCCCCGGCCTCCACTCCTCCGCGCACCACCGGCACGCGCTTCCAACCTGCACCCGAGAGGTCCGTGACGCCGCCCAGAGCACCCTCCCTAAGATTGGTGGCGCCGTACACCAGGCGGGCGATCTGCGTCTGCAGGACCGCGCCCAGACACATGGGGCAGGGCTCCAGCGTCACGTACAGCGTGGCGCCGGTCAGGCGCCAGTCGCCCACCGCGCGCGCCGCGACCTGCAGGGCCAGCAACTCGGCGTGGGCGGTCGGGTCGCTGTTCGCTTCCGTCAGGTTGTGTGTCGCCGCGAGCACCTCCCCCGCTGCCGAAACCACCACGGCACCTATGGGCACTTCCCCGGCCAGCCGCGCCAGCTCCGCCTGCCGCAGCGCCAGGCGCATGTGGCGCCTGTCGACGTCGAGCAGGGGCGGGCCTCCACTCACCGAGGCGCCTTCCGCCACGGCCACGCCCTCCACCCACAGCACTTCGTCACCCGCTGCTAGCACCCGCAGGCGGTCCCGCTGTTCCCGTGGCACCTTCAGGTCTATCAGGAGGTCGCTGACCAGCTTGCGCCCCGCCGGCAGGCGGATGCGGTCCCCACGCTGGCGGGTGCGCAGTTCCAGGCCGGGGTGCTTCTCGAGCACGCTCGGGTCCACCTCCACGGGCAACTGCCCCACGTCGGTCACGGGCAGGGGCGTCATCTCCACCGGCGGAGAGGCCACTTGCACAACTGCCAGCTCGCCGTACGCGATCACCACCTCGCCCCCACCGGACAGCGACGTGCGCCAGGGGGCGGCCGATGAGCCGGCGTCCGCCGCTTCCGCAGCAGCTACGTCCACATGCCTCAGGAGCCGGTCGCTCGGTGTGGCGCCCACCGCCTTCAGGCGCTCCGCCAGGGCCGTCTTCCTGAGCGCCGACGGGGCGCTGCGCCAGGCCGCCAGGCGGATGGGACCGTCCGGGAAACGCGCGCGGGCGAGCACCACGAGCGCTGCGCGCAGTTCCTGCTGCACTGCGGCCGTGCTCGCCAGACGCGACTGCGCGAGCGGGAAGCGCTGCTCGATCTGCGGGATCAGGTCGTTGCGGAGCCATGCGCGGTTCTGCTCCAGCGTGGCGTTGGTGGCGTCCTCGCGCCAACCCTCGCCTCTGGCCATCAGGTACTGGCGCAGGGCCTGGCGGCGCTCGCTCAGAAGGGGCCGCACCACGCTGCGGTGGCGGGGCCTGATGCCAACGGGGAACGCAGCGCCGCGCATGAGCTGCAAGAGCACGGTCTCGGCCTGATCCTCCAGGGTGTGCGCCACTACGATGACGCCGTCCGGTGCGACCTTCGCGAGCACCCTGTGGAGGAAGGCGTACCGCAAGCGCCGAGCGGCATCCTCCACGTTCCAGCCCTTCTGCCGAGCCACGGCTGCCACGTCCGCGCTCGCCTCTTCCAGCGGCACACCGAGCCGTCCACACAACTCGCGCACGAACCGCGCGTCCTCGCCGGACTCTGGCCGCAACTGGTGGTCGAAGTGCGCGGCCACCACGTCCACACCGGCAGTCACGAGCAGATGCAGCGCCGCCACCGAGTCGCCGCCACCGGAGAGAGCCACCACCAGCCTAGAAGCGCCCGGCGCGAGCCGCGCCACCTCGAGCGCCACCCGCTGCGCCAGCGCGGCTCCCTCAGCAGCACCCGAACCGTTCGTACCCTCAGCCACGAGCCGATTATTACCGACGGCACGCGGGCATCCGGGGCGGGCACCCCGCCCAACGCCACTTAGGCTGCCAGCTACCCCGGCCGTATACTCCGCTCATGACGGTTACCGTGCTGGTACTGGATTCCGTTGGAATGGGCGCACTACCGGACGCCGAGGCGTTCGGCGACGCAGGTTCTCACACGCTGGATCACACCGTGAACATTACCGGCGTCGAGCTTCCCAACCTGCGTTCGCTGGGGCTTGGCAACATAACGGGCGTGGCTTCGCTCTCCCCGGTTCAGGCGCCCCTCGCGAGCTACGGCCGCTTGGCCGAGGTGTCGCCCGGCAAGGACACCACCACCGGTCACTGGGAGTTCATGGGCGTGCACCTGGAGCATCCGTTCCGAACGTTCCAGCAGTTCCCGGCTGAGGTGATGGCTGCCTTCGACGAGCTCACCGGCCGGGGCCATCTTGGCAACTACCCCGCCTCGGGCACGGAGATCATCGCCGAGCTCGGTGAGGAGCACCTGCGCACCGGCAAACCGATCGTCTACACGAGCGCGGACTCCGTGTTCCAGGTGGCCACTCACGTGGACGTGGTGCCGCTGGAGACCCTGTACGCGTGGTGCGAGGGCGCCCGCGGCATCCTTACGGGCCGGTACTCGGTGGCGCGCGTCATAGCCAGGCCGTTCACCGGTCCGGTGGGCGCGTTCGAACGCCTGGGGGCCAAGCGTCACGACTACTCCGTGGAACCGCCAACGGCGACGGTGCTGGATACCCTCAAAGCTGCCGGCAAGCAGGTGATAGGCGTCGGCAAGATCCCGGACATCTACGCTCACCGCGGTTTCACGCGGGAGGTGCCGAGCGGCAGCAACATGGAGGGCGTGGACCGCACCCTGGAGCTAATGCGGGAGCAGCCGGACGGCCTCGTGTTCACGAACTTAGTCGAGTTCGATTCGCTCTACGGGCATCGCCGCAACCCGCAGGGCTACGCGCAGGCTCTGGCGGACTTCGACGCGCGCCTGCCGGAGCTACTTGAGGCGGTGGCTCCCGGCCACGCGCTGATCATCATCAGCGATCACGGTAACGACCCGACCTGGCCGGGCACGGACCACACGCGTGAGCACGGCATGCTGCTCTGCTACCGCCCAGGCGAGGCCGGCAGGGACCTGGGCACCAGGCGCACGTTCGCGGACGTGGGCGCCACGGTGGCAGAACTGCTGGGCGTACCGTGGAGCGGGCCAGGAGAGCCGTTCTAGGGCACGACCGATCTCATGGTTTCAAGGACACTCTCCGGGTACCTCGCCGTCACTCTCAGGAGCGCTAGAGCGGGGCCACTCGGTTTACGGCGTCCCTGCTCCCAGCCTTCAACGGTACGTTCGCTCACGCCGATAACCTGTGCGAATTGGTCGCGCGAGAGGTTGAGCTGAGCTCGTATCTGACGGGGGTCCGGGTTGGTCAGCATTTCAGCCGCGTACTCAGTACTGCGGGCAGGCTTTCGCTCGCCGCGAAGGATGGCGCCCGCCTCACTAACGCTGGCCATCAGCTCGTCGAACAGGTCCTGGTCCATCATTTGAACTCCACATCAGGCATGTTACCACGTCACTGTAGTACCATCACGTCATCAGCGTGGCGCACAGCAACTGGCTCCGCCGAAACACTCGACCCACCTGTTTTCACGAACTCAGGTTCCTGTAGGAAGCGAGCCGGGTACTAAGGCCGCGTCATCGGCACTTTCCCGAGCACTTCCGCGCCTGCCCGGGCACACGAGAACCAAGAGTCCCACGAAAGGGTGGGGGCGTGTGCTGCGCAGTCGGCCTCACGACCGTGGCGCCGAGCCAGCAGCACACGCCCCCACCGCGCACGACCAACCGCAAGCCCGCACAGAGAGCCAAAAGGAAGCGCCCCGACCACGAAGGGCCAGGGCGCCGAACCAACAGGACCGATAAGGCTCAGTCGGTTACGAGCTCGATGAGCGCTTCCTGCGCACCGTCACCCCTGCGAGAGGTGAGGCGGTAGATGCGGGTGTAGCCGCCGGGTCGCTGCGCGTAGCTGGGCGCGATCTCGTTCATCAGCTTGCGCTGAACGTCGTGATCGTGGATCTCGCGCGAGATGAGGCGGCGGGCGTGAAGGTCGCCACCGCGAGCGGTGGTGATGAGCTTCTCCACGTAAGGCTGGAGGTTCTTGGCCTTGGCCAGCGTGGTCTTGATGCGGCCGTGCCGCAGCAGCGAGGTGGCCTGGCTGCGTGCCAGGGCGATCCTGTGGCTGCTGGAGCGACTGAGTTTGCGACCGCTGGATAGGTGACGCATGCGTTACTCCTTGAGTTTCAGTCCGCGCGCCGCGAGGCGCTCCTTGATCTCTTCCAGCGACTTCTCACCCACGCCGCCGACCTTCTTCAGGTCACGCTCGGACAGGGCCAGGAGGGCGTTCACGGAGTCGATGCCCTCCTCCTGCAGCGAGTGCAGCACCCGGCTGGAGAGGTCCAGCGATTCGAGGCTCATGGTGACCTCGTCCTGGGCGGGTTCGGGCTCCTTGTCGGGCTGGACGGGGATGCTGATGGCGGGGGCGCTTTCCTCGTCCTGCAGGGCGCCGTTGCCGCTGAACACGCTGAGCTGGTTGCGCAGGGTGTCCACGGCCATGTCGAGCGCGTCGCGGGGCTCCACGCTGCCGTCCGTCCAGACGCGCAGGGTGAGGCGGTCGAGGTCCGTCTTCTGGCCCACGCGGGTGTCTTCCACGCGGTAGGCCACGCGCCGTACAGGGGTGTACACGGCGTCGACGGGGATGGAGTTGATCCGGTCCTTGGTGCCATGGATCTCGGCCGGCACGTAGCCCACGCCGCGCTCCACGCGCACTTCCATGACGAGGCGAGCGCCCTTCGAGAGGGTCGCCACGTGCAGGTCGGGGTTCATGACCTCCGCGTTGGAGGGCACGTCGAACGAGCCGGCCGTTACGTCGCCGGCGCCTTCGGCCCGCAACGTCAGTGTCACGGGGTCGTCATCGTGCATCTTCACGACGAGGTCCTTGAGGTTGAGGATGATCTGCATCACGTCCTCTTTGACCCCGTCGATGGTGGAGAACTCGTGGAGCACGTCCTCGATGTACACGCTCGTGACGGCGGTGCCAGGGATGGACGATAGCAGGATGCGGCGCAGCGGGTTGCCGAGCGTCACGCCGTAACCGCGGGGCAGCGGTTCCACCACGAACTCGGCGTAGCTGCCTTCGGTTTTGGCTTTGAACTCTGGAATGATTTGCACCAGTACCTCCTCGGTAGCGACTTGTAGAGCGTGCTTGCCGCTCAGCGAGAGTAGTACTCGATGACTTGGAGTTCGTTCACGGGGACCATGATGTCCTCGCGCGCCGGGCGGTGGAGGAACTTGCCCTTCATCGCTTCGGAGTCGAACTCGAGCCACGGGTTCAGTTGGCCGCGCCTGCGGTCCTCGATGTTGGCGTGGATGAACGGGTTCTTGCGGGCCCTGGCGGCCACTTCGATCTCGTCACCCGGGCGCAGCCGGTAGCTGGGCACGTCCACGCGCTTGCCGTTCACCAGGATGTGGCCGTGGGCCACGAACTGGCGCGCCTGGCGGCGGGTGTAGCCGATGCCGAGGCGGTAAACGACGTTGTCGAGGCGCGATTCGAGCAGTTGGAGGAAGACGGTCCCGGTGGAGCCTTCCTGCTTGGCAGCCTCGTCGAAGAGGTTGCGGAACTGCTTCTCGCTCATGTTGTAAAGGAAGCGCAGTTTCTGCTTCTCGCGGAGGCGCACCCCGTAGTCCGAGGGCTTGCGCCGCCGGCGCTGGCCGTGCTGGCCAGGCGGGTACGGGTGCTTCTCCATGTAGCGCTGCACCTTGGGGGTTTCGGTCAGGTTGACACCCTCACGGCGGCTGATCTTTACTGCTGGTCCTCTGTACCTTCCCATGTGTCTCCTAGGCCCCCATCATGGGGCCGCGTCCTGTTCTTACGGACGCTTCCGCTTGCGCGGGCGGCAACCGTTGTGCGGGTGGGGGGTGTCGTCGATGATGGTGCGGACGTTGACGCCGGTGGCCTGGATGGAGCGGATGGCCTGCTCCCGGCCGGAACCCGTGCCGCGGATGATGATGTCCACTTGCGACACGCCCATGTTCTGGGCCTTGCGGGTGGCGTCGGCGGCCGCCAACTGCGCGGCGTACGGGGTGCCCTTCT